>JABDLU010000115.1 GCA_013002865.1 Acidimicrobiia bacterium | reverse complement strand
CCAGGGCGGCCGCGCCGGCATCGACGAGGCCGGCAGGAATCGACTTAGTTAGTCGCATAGGGAAGTGTTATCGGTCGGAACAGGGCCTGAGAGTAGCTGGGAACGCTTCGCGTTCCTTGGAAGCTGCTTCGCAGCTTCATAGGCGATCCGCTACCCGCTACCCGCTACCCGTTGCCCGTTGACCGGCAACCTCCAACAGCCGGGTTGGAATGAACTCGGCCCGGCTCGTGGCCTCGACTGACTGTTCACCAAAGAGGACGACCGGGAACGTGCGTCGGACTGTCACGACGACGGAGCGCGGTTCCCATGAGGGATCGAGCGGGCACGCACAGGCGACGAGCGTGGCGTCGTTGGCGGCGGCAAAGCCGGCTGCCTCCTGCGCCGGACTGCCGGAGGCCCCAAACGGCCGGAACGTCACCGGTGCCGCTGCCAGGGCGGCGGCGTCTGCGGCTGCCTCCGCCGCGGCGTATCCGATCATGAACTGTCCCGCCGCCACTACCGCAAGCGAGACGAGCAGGACCACCGAAGCAACGGCGAGCAGCAAAACCCCTACCGACCCCTCGTCTGGCCCCGTCGAATGCCCGGCCCCTTCGGGCGCCGCTCGCTCAGGGGGACTGTCCCGGTTCGTATGCGACACCAAAGACTCATCGCGCCTGATCCTGAATCCCTCTCGCTCGATTGTTCTGTCGCGGTTTGTGCGCGACAGAACACATTCGCCATGTGGAGTTCTGATTTCCCCTCCTTCGGGTGTTCTGTCGCGGTTTGTGTGCGACGTCCCACATTGCCTAGGGCGCGCCTTCTGAATTCCCCTCCTTCAGGTGAGGGGGCGAACCAGAACCTGTTGCGATTCTCCTCTGGCCGGAGGCCGGAGGCCGGTGGCCGGTGGCCGGTGGCCGGTAGCCGATGGCCGATAGTCGGCGGCCGTCGGCCGTCGGCCGATCTCAGAGCTCGACTCGCATTACCGCCCGGGCCGAGAGTTCGACCGCCAGGCCGCCGAACAAGGCCGAGGCAAATCGGTAGGGAAGCCGGACCCGCACCTCGGCCTGGGCACCGACCCGATGGGGCCGGGAGACGCTGACTCTGGCCCGGGCCGACAGATCGGGCGGTAGCGCCGACCGGACCGCCTCCACGGCGGTGGCCGGATCCACATTGGTGGCCGCCTG
The DNA here is from genome assembly GCA_013002865.1 of Acidimicrobiia bacterium. Classification (GTDB taxonomy): domain Bacteria; phylum Actinomycetota; class Acidimicrobiia; order Spongiisociales; family SHLN01; genus SHLN01. The sequence continues at coordinate 2,838 of JABDLU010000115.1, read as the reverse complement.
GCGCGCTCCCTCGCGCGCTGCTTGCGTGACCTCGAGCTGCATGCGGGCAACCGCTACCAGCTCGACCGACGTGAGCAATACGACGAGAACGAGTGGCAGCACGATGGCGAACTCGGCCACTGCCGAGCCTCCCTCCCGTCGCATCACCCGCCGGCAATCCGAATCACCCGGCGTGCGACGGTGTCGAAGATCTCCTCGAGGACACCCGTCGACCCCGCCCAGACAATGAGGGCGAGGGCAATGAGGGCCGCCGCCACGATCACGAGGGCGTACTCGGCCGTGGCCTGGCCGGAATCATCGTGGAACATGGTTCTCCTTTCTCAGTGGGGAAGGACGAATCGTTCGAGGGCCGCCAGCACGGTCGGCCCAACGGTGAGCAACACAAAACCGGGAAGGATGAGCAGAGCCAGCGGCAGCATGAGCCTGACCGGAAGACGACGGGCCGCCTCGAGATCGGCCGCTCGCTGCTCGGCGACCGCTTCCCGCACAAACGCATCGACCGCCGGCGCCAGCGGTGCGCCGGTCACAACCGCCCGGGCCGCCCCGGCATAGAGGCGGCGGCCGAATCCGTCGGCGGCCGCCAGCGACTGGCCGAGCCCGCCCCGGACCGACCGACGCAGCAGCTCCCCCACCTCGCGATCGAGATCGGCATGAACGAACGAGCGTGCAGCCTCGAGCGATTGGGCGAGGGTGAGCCCGGCCGACAGCCCGAGCCCGACGAGTTCTGCCAGGACCGCGACGTCGCGCTCGGCACCCTCCCGGCTCCTGCGCGACGCCCTCAGACGCCGGATCGACACTGCCATCGTTCCGGCCAGACCAGCCACCACGGCGAGAAACGGCTGCCATGCCAGCCCGCCGGCTGCCGCCGACCACGACCATCGACGTCTGGGCACGAGCAACCCGACGGCAGTGCCGATCAGCAAGGACGGAACGGGGCTCACGTCCGGGCCACCATCACCCATACCACCGTTCCCCCGGCCACCACCAGGCCGACGCCCACGACGGTGAGCAACCCCCCGGCTCCTGCCACGTCCGGCCCGCGCCCCGCCACGGTCAGCAGCACCGTCGCCGCCACCGGGAGACCCCCCACCAGCCAGGCCGACAAACGGGCCTGAGCGGTGAGGCCCCGGCGCTCGCGCGCCATATCACCGGCACCGGCAGCCCGCATCGCCAGCCCGGCAAACACCGCCGATGCTCTCGCTCCGGTATCGACCACGAGTTGATAGGCGGCGGCCGCCAACCGCCCGTTGAGCGGGAGCGCTTGTTCCAGTCCGGCCGCCACCTCTACGGCAGGCCGGCCCGCCGCCGCCGACCGGACGGGCAAGGCGAGAGGGAGAGCGGGGGCCCGATCCGCCGCGGCGACCACTGCCTGTCGAATCGACGCGCCCGCCTCGACCTCGGCGGCAACTCCGCGCAGGAAGTCGGCCTCAGCCGCCGGCATCCGGCGACGGGCCGCGCTGCGCCGTGCCGCCTGAAAGACTCCCCATCCGGCGGCGGCGGTCAGGAAGCCGATCGGTGAGAGGTAGGCGAAAGCGAGGACGCCCGCCCAGGCCGGGTGCGGCCCCCGCACGAGCGCCGTGGCAACGAGCACGGCCATCAGCACTCGTACAGGACCCGAACTCCGTCCTCGCCGACTTCGCTGATGGCGGCCACGACCCGCTCTCCGCCCTGCCGCGCCATGAGGACGAGCACGTCGACGCCATCCCGGATCTGCCGGCGGATTGTGGTGGCCGGCACCCGCCGCTCCCCGGAAAGGGCCAGGGTTTCGAGGCGCGCCAGGGCTTCTCCTTCGGTTGAAGCGTGGACGGTGCCCATCGAGCCGTCGTGGCCGGTGGTCATGGCGGCAATGAGATCGATGGCCTCCGATCCCCGAACTTCGCCGACGATGATCCGATCGGGTCTGAGCCGGAGCGCATGCCTGAGCAGCTGTTCGAGCGACACCTGCCCCGCCCCGTCACTGTTGGCGGGTCTCGCCTCGAGGCGGATGCAGTGGCCGGAAATGGTGAGCTCGGCGGCATCCTCAACGGTGACCACTCGTTGGTCGCCGGGGATCTCTTTGGAAAGGATGTTGAGCAGGGTTGTCTTGCCTGCTCCGGTCCCGCCCGTCACCACGAGGTTGCTTCGATCCGCCACGGCCGCCCGGAGAAACTCGGCTCCCTCCGGTCGGATGGCCCCCGAGCTGACGAGGGCATCGAGTGTGGGAACGGCATCGGTGAACCGTCGCACGGCCATAGCCGGACCATCGATCGAGATGGGAGGAACGATGGCGTGGAGTCGCGAGCCATCGGGAAGACGCGCATCGACGGCCGGTGAGGCCCGATCGAGCCGGAGCCCGAGCGGGGCGATCACCCGCTCAACCGCGGCGGTCACGGCCTCAGGGCTCGAGAACCGAACCGTGGTCGGCTCGAGCCGGCCGGCCCGCTCCACCCATATGTCGTCGAACTGGTTCACGAGTACGTCGGAGACGGTCGGATCGCGCAGCAGCTCCTCGATCGGCCCGAGTCCGACGAGCCCGTCGACGACTTCGTTCACAACCCCCGGCCCCGCCAGCGGCGCCTCGTCGGCCAGCAGACGGCGGGCCGCCTGGGCCAGCGCCCGGCGATCGAGCGGAACGCCCGCCTCGATGAGCCGGTCGGCGATTCGCTCGTTCATGCCCATGCACCCTCCCAGGCGGCCTTCCACGCCCGCACCCAACGGCTCCGGACCGGAACGCTCCCCGCCAGCAGGGCCGCGGCGGTCCCCCGCGACAGCACCGGCAGGACCGGACCGGGAGCGGGCAGCCGGAAGCCAAGGTCCTGGAAGACGGCGGTCGTGACGTCGCCGGTGGGAAACAGCTCA
>JABDLU010000113.1 GCA_013002865.1 Acidimicrobiia bacterium | reverse complement strand
CTCGACGTCGTCGACGACCACGACCACGCTGCCGCCGCTGCAGAGCGTGGAGCTGGAACTGGTCGCCGACGGGTTTCAATCGGGCGTCTGGGCCGGCGTCGACCCGGCGAGCGGCGAACTGCTGGTGATAGAGCGCCGCGGCATCATCCGCACCATCGACGGTGAGGTGCGGCTCGACATCGATGCCCGGGTCGGGTCGGGGAGCAGCGAACAGGGATTGCTGGGCATCGCGTTCAGCCCGGTCGACCCCAGCCTGTTCTACCTCAACTACACGGACACCAGCGGTGACACGGTCATCGCCGAGTTCTCCCGTGCGGGCGGCGCCATGGACCCCGCCAGCGAGGTCAAGCTGCTCGAGATCGATCAGCCGGCCTCCAACCACAATGGGGGCAACCTGGCGTTCGGGCCCGATGGTCTGCTGTACGTTGGAATGGGCGACGGTGGTGCCGCCAACGACCGGTTCGGCAACGGCCAGGACCCGTCGACCCGCCTCGGGGCGATGCTGCGCCTCGACCCATCCACGCCCTCGGGCGACCTGCCCTACACCGTTCCAGCCGGCAATCCTCTGTCGGGCGCGCAGGGCGATGAGCTGGTCTTCGCCTACGGGCTGCGCAATCCGTGGCGCTACGCGTTCGACGGGAATCTCCTGTACATCGCCGATGTCGGCCAGGGAGACATCGAGGAGGTCAGCGTCGTATCGATCGACGAGGTGGCTCCCGGCCGAGCCCCCAACTTCGGCTGGCCGATACTGGAGGGGACCGATTGCTTCGCATCGGCCAACTGCGACCGCTCCGGCCTGATCGAGCCGGTGGCTCAATACACCCACGCCGAGGGCTGCTCGATCACCGGCGGTGTCGTGATGCACGACCCCTCCATCCCGGAGTTGGACGGCTTCTACATCTACGGAGATTTCTGTCGTGGCTTTGTGCGGGGCTTCTTCCTCGACGGCGGCGAGGCCTCGGGTGAGGCCGAGCTGTTCACCGGCGTCGGCTCGATCAGCAGCTTTGGCGTGGATGCCGACGGTGCGGTGCTGGTCGTCACCCTGGACGGTGCGATCTACCGGATCGTGGCGGTCCGCTGACGCCTAGCGTTTGGCCATGGCACGTGTCGTCGTCACCCGCCGCCCGCCCGGGTCCGCTCTGGAGGCGATCGAGCGCGTTGCGGATGTCTGGCTGTGGGGGGAAGACCGGCCCATCCCTGCCGAGACGCTGCACGAGGCGGTCGCCGGGGCGGCCGGCCTGTACTGCATGCTGACCGACACGGTCGATGACGGGCTGCTCGACGCCGCACCCGAATTGCGGGTCGTCAGCACGATGGCCGTCGGGGTCGACAACATCGATGTCGCGACGTGCACCGCCCGCGGGATCCCGGTTGGTCACACCCCCGATGTGCTCACCGAAACCACCGCCGACACCGCCTTCGCGCTGCTGCTGACGGCCGCCCGGCGTCTGGGTGAGGGACGTGACTACGTCCGGGACGGGCACTGGCGGCGCTGGGAGCCCGATCTGCTCCTCGGCACCGACGTGCATTCCTCGACCCTCGGGATCATCGGCCTCGGCCGGGTGGGCCGCGCCGTTGCCGGGCGGGCAGCCGGCTTCGGTATGCGGGTCGTGTACAACAGCCGCACGCGCGATGAGGCGGCTGAGGCCGAGCTGGGGGCAACCTACCGAGAACTCCCGGATCTCCTGGCCGAGAGCGACCACGTCGTGGTCGCCACCCCGCTCACCGCGGAGACCGCACGGCTGATCGATGCCGAGGCGCTCGATCGGATGAAGGCCACTGCCACGCTGGTCAACATCTCCCGTGGTGGCACCGTGGACACTGATGCGCTCGTCGCCGCCCTTCGATCGGGAACCATCGCCGCCGCCGGCCTCGATGTGACCGACCCGGAGCCCATCGGGGCCGACCACCCGCTCGTCGGGCTCGACAACTGCTTCATCATTCCCCACCTCGGCAGCTCCAGCGAACGGACCCGGGCCGCTATGGCGGACTTGGCGGCCGACAACCTGGTCGCCGGACTGCTCGGCCGGCCACTGCCGGCATGTGCCAACCCGTCCGTCTACGGTTGAGATAACAACGGAAGACCGGGCCGGCGGGGGTATCCGAGCCCGGTCTTCATGTCGGCCGCCCGGTGGGAGGAGTGGCGGCCACTACAACCTGTGTTCGGAACATCCGGGGCTCGGGGATGAGCGTTTCGGAGATTTGCGCCATCTCATCGGCCGGGCCGCCTCGTACAACAAGCGACAAAGCAAAAGGAGCAGACGTGACGACATCGACGACCTCAGAGCGCAAGAACGGCCGCATGTGGTCGATGCTCTCACCATTTCACCGCGTGAAGCTGGCCTTCATGGCAGCAGCCTTCATTTCGTTCGTGCTGTCCGTCACACTGTGGTTCCTGGTCGACCGCGAGGTCGGCCTGTTCGTCGGGCTGTGGGTGCCGGCCATCCACTCGCTCGGAACTCTGGTTCTGGTAGGGGAGGACGACCCCCGATGAGCGATGTATGGATCTTCTCGATCGGGGCGGTCATCTTCATCGCCCTCACCTGGGCGACCATTGTGTTTCTCTCGTTGCGCTTCACCGACCTCTACATGGCCGACCAGGCTGCCGCCGACACCGGGCCCGACATCGTGATGGAGGGGACCACCGAGGTCTACGCGGCCGGAGACCAAACCTCTTAGAGCTCGCCGCCGTCGAGACGCTCGAGGACCTCGGCTGCCCGGTCCCGAACGTCCCCCATGTCCTGCAGGCGGTCGGCGGCGCTCAGCTGGCGCGCCAGCCGGTGGTTTCCGTCCAGGGTGGAGCGGTTGCGCTCGAGGAAATCCCAGTACAGGGTCGTGAAGGGACACGCCTCGGATCCGACCCGCTTCTTGGGGTGGAACGCGCAATCGCCGCAGTAGTCGCTCATCTTGTTGATGTAGTTGCCGCCGGCGGCGTAGGGCTTGGTCGCCATCTGGCCCCCGTCGGCATACAACCCCATGCCGAGCACATTGGGGAGCATGACCCATTCGGCGCCATCTACGAATGAGGCCCACATCCACTCGACCATCTGTTGGGGCACGACCCCGGTGAGCAGCGCCAGGTTGCCGAGCACCATGAGGCGCTGGATGTGGTGGGCGTACCCGTGCTCGTGCACCGCCCGGAGAGCCTCGGAGACGCATCGCATGTCGGTGGAACCCGACGTGTAGAGCGGGGGAAGGGGGCGGTCAGCGCCGAGCTGGTTGACGGTCCGGTATTCGGGCATCCACAGCCAGTACGTGCCCCACACGTACTCACGCCACCCGATGATCTGGCGAATGAACCCTTCCGCCGAGGCGATCGGGACCCGGCCCGCTCGATACGCCTCTTCGGCGGCATCGCACACCTCATCGGGATACAGCAAACCCAGGTTCAGGTAGGGACTGAGCAGCGTGTGGCCCATCGACCACTCACCACTGAGCATGGCGTCTTCGTGCGGTCCGAAGATGGGCAGCACCTCATCTACCACGTGGCGCAACCGGGCGAGGGCTGCCCGGCGCGAGGTCGCCCAGACACCGTCGGGCTCCCACCCGAACGCCGAGTCGGGTAGCGCCTCGATGACCTCGGCATCCAGCTCGTCGAGCCGGCTGGTGACCGGCTCCGGCCAGGAGCGGCCATCTTTCGGGGGCGGCTCCCGGTTGTCCTTGTCGAAGTTCCACGCACCGCCGGCGGGCTCGTCTCCATCCATGAGGTACCCGAGTTTCTCTCTCTGCCGGCGGTAGAAGTCCTCCATCACCAGCCGGTTTCTGCCGTCGGCCCACCCGGCGAACTCCTCGTAGTGGCACAGGAATTGGTTGGACCGGGTGGTCGTCACACCGAGGTCACCGAGTCGCTCCAGCATCGAGTACGACATCGGTTCCATAGCGATGACATCGTCCGGGTTGTGGTCGGCCCGATGGGCGTCCAGGCCGGCTGCAAAGCTCGGCGCCTCCCGGTAGTCCACCTCGAAGCCGGCGTCCTCGAGCTCCGCCGCGAACCGGCGCATGGCGGTGATGACCAGGTGGAGGCGCTGGCGGTGGTAGCGCTTGGAGCCGATCTTGGCGGCGCTCTCGATCATGAGGATCCGGGCATCGTCGGGCGTCCGATCCTCCAGGCTGCTGATCCGACGGTTGAGCTGGTCGCCGAGAACCCAGACGGTGTCCATGCAGGCAGGCTAGGGGTCCCCGGGGTCCCCGATCACAGTGAGGTCAGATCGCCTGGCCAACCAGGACGAGCACCAGCAAACCCCGAGCGGACCAGAGTGCCGTCCGCACCCAGTTGGACCGCACCAGGCGCCGTTGCAGTGACGGATCGAAGCCGTCGGAAAGCCGGCCGTGCATCGGGGCCTGCCAGGTGGCCGTCGACAGCCACAGCGCAGCAACGAGAACCAGGCCGACGGCCACCAGCCCGGCGCTCAGGCCGTCCGGCACGTCGGCCAGCAGCCAGACTGCCGTCACCGCCTCAAGCGGCATGAACAGCGCCACCACCCAGGTGGTGCGGCGGGTGTGCTGAGATTCGTAGCCGATGAAGTCGAGTGGACCGACTGCGGCGAACAGCGGGTAGTGGACGAGCTGTACGAACCAGATCAGGCCGACCATTGCCCAGGTGGTCGCTACGTGAACCAGAAGGACGGCGTGCATGTCAGCCGCGCGGCCGGACCGACCCGAGACCTCCGTCGACTCCGATCACCTGGCCGGTGATCCAGCTATTGGCCGGGTCGAGCAGAAAGGCGATCAGGGCGGCTACGTCCTCCGGTTCACCGAGCCGGCCGAGGGCGTGCATGGCGAGCGAAGCCTCCTCCGCCTT
>JABDLU010000112.1 GCA_013002865.1 Acidimicrobiia bacterium | reverse complement strand
GTCGACGTCGTCGCCAGCGGTGTTCCCGCGTCGAAGCTGCTTCCACCTTCGCTCCCACACGCCGCTGCTACCAAGACCAGGGCAACCGCCAGTCGTCTCATTCGGGCCGTCCCGTAGCGAGGAGCAGGGCGAGCACCAGCGTGAAGCCGGCCAGGGCCATGTACGGGATGGAGATGAAGTCGTACTGCCAGACGTAGGGCGCCGAGCAGGGAACGTCGAGCGAGCACGAGCCTGCCTCCAGGTCGGGGAACTGCTGGATCAAGTAGTGGTAGGCAGCGATGACTGTGCCAATGACGGCCAGCGGGATCCCGTACCGGCGTGCTTCACCGGTAGCCCGCCGCACGGCGGCGATGACGAGGATCACTGCCAGGGGGTACATAGCGATGCGCTGGTACCAGCACAGCTCGCACGGAATGAGGTTGTAGGCCTCCGAGTACAGCAAGCTGCCGATGGTGGAGGCCGAGGCAACGATCGCCGCCAGCAGCACGCCGACGTCCTGCAGGGCGACCCGAAGCCAGTCACGGGCCCGGGCGAGCGGCGCCACGCCGAAGCGCCCCCCGGCGAACACCACCACGATGCCAATCGTCACCGCATTGGCGAACAGCGCGAAGAGCGCGGTCAGCTGCGTGTAGGTGCTGAAGTCCATCCCGAAACGTTAGGAGAGAACCGCCGCTTTGCGGCGGTTCGTCAGTGGTCGGTGGTCGGGAACCCTTCGGGTACCTTGCGAGTTTGGCTTCGCCAAACTCGGGGGTCGGGAACGCCCGGCTCCAATCAAGAGCACAGGAACGCGCTTTCACCCCCCTCCTTGCCTCCCCCACTCGCTGGCGCTCGCGGGGGAGGTATCCCGACCCTCTGGCTTGGAACTGGCAACCTGCAACTCCAATAAGCAGCCCAGGAACGCGCCAGGCAATCCGCAGGGTTGCCTCCCCCCCTCCTGGCCACCTCCGGTGGGGGAGGTAACCCGATGCCCGATGCCCGATGCTGCCTCTGGCTTGGAACTTGGAACCTGCAACCTGCAACTCCAATCAAGAGCACGGGAACGCGCTTTCACCCCCCTCCTTGCCTCCCCCACTCGCTGGCGCTCGCGGGGGAGGTAACCACCGCTGATTGCTGATTGCTGATTGCTGCCCAACGCCGTCGGGCTTGGAACTTGCCTCCCGCCCCCTCCAACCCGCTCCCCAAGTATCCTCACCCCCAATGAGCCCTTTGATCGTTGGTGCGTTGTTGGTTGCGGTGTTGCTGGCGATTGCTGCGGCAATGGTGTGGCAGGAAGCGGTCAAGCGTCCCGGCGACCAGGCCCTGACGTACGTCCTCGAAGATGCCGTGCGGTTCGTGCACGGACAGCTCGGTGCCGACTCAGAACTGTCCGAGGACGACATCCGGCGGATCCTCGAATGGGAGGTCATCTACCTGCAAGGGGTGACACCCCGCTCGGACCGGGATCTCCAGCCGGTGCGGGTTGGTGGGTCCGAAGATGCGGTGCAGTTCATCAGCCGCCAGCTGACCCGCCGGACCGGCCCGCGCTACTCGCACGACACCATTGCGGCCGTTCTCGAAGGGGAAGCCGGCTATCTGGCGAGCATCGGAGCGCTCGGACAACCGCTGGACGAGGAGGCCCCGTGACCGAGCGGGCCGAGTGGGAGGCCGCCTACGAGGCGGGACGAAAGCGCCAGTCGGATTTCGAAACCCTCTCCGGTGAGCCGGTCCCGGCGCTCGGCACCCCGCAGGAGGGTGAACCGCCCGAGCGCATCGGCTACCCGGGCGCCTACCCCTACACCCGGGGCATTCATCCCACCGGCTACCGAGGCCGGCTGTGGACCATCCGGCAGTTCGCCGGGTTCGCCAGCGTTCGTGAAACCAACGCCCGGTTCCGCCACCTCCTCGCCGAGGGCCAGCACGGCATCTCGGTGGCGTTCGACATGCCCACCCTGATGGGCTTGGACAGCGACGCCGAACGCGCAGTGGGGGAGGTGGGCCATTGCGGGGTCGCAGTCGACTCAGCCGACGACATGGGCCAGCTAATGGAGGGCATCCCCCTTGACGACGTGTCGGTATCGATGACGATCAACGGGCCGGCCCAAATGCTGTTCGGGTTTCTGCTCGTGGCCGCCGAGGATCAGGGGGTCGACTGGCGGAACCTGCAAGGCACGCTCCAGAATGACATTCTCAAGGAGTACATCGCCCAGAAGGAGTGGCTGTTCCCGCCCGAGCCGCACCTGCGGATGATCGTCGACCAGGTCGAGTTCTGCCGCGACAACGTGCCGCTGTGGAACACGATCTCGATCTCGGGCTATCACATTCGGGAAGCCGGGGCGACGGCAGTCGAGGAGCTGGCCTTCACCCTGGCCAATGGGTTCGCCTACGTCGAGGCCTGCATGGAGCGCGGCATGCCCGTCGACTCCTTCGTTCCCCGCTTTTCGTTCTTCTTCGATGCTCACATCGATTTCTTCGAGGAAATCGCCAAATTCCGGGCGGCCCGGCGAATCTGGGCCCGCTGGATGCGGGAGCGCTATGGAGCCGAGGACGAGCGGTCGCTCAAGCTGCGATTCCACTCCCAGACCGCCGGGGTCTCGCTGACCGCTCAGCAGCCGTATAACAACGTTGTGCGGACGGCCATCGAGGCGCTGGCGGCCGTCCTGGGAGGGACCCAGAGCCTGCACACCAATGCGCTCGATGAGGTGTATGCGCTCCCGACCGAGGAGGCCGCCGAGCTGGCCTTGCGCACCCAGCAGGTGATCGCCACCGAAACCGGGGTGGCGGACACCATCGATCCGCTGGGCGGGTCCTGGTACGTCGAGCAGTTGACCGACCGCGCTGAGGCTGCCGCCGAGGAGATTTTCAGCACCATCGACCGCAAGGGCTCCGGCTCGATGCTGGCGGGCGTGCTCGCCGGCATCGAGGAAGGGTGGTTCCAGGGCCGGCTGTCCGACTCGGCCTACGAGTTCGAGAAGAAGGTGAGCGCCGGTGAACGCGGCATCGTCGGCGTCAACCGGTACGTCAAGGAGGAAGAAGACGACATCAAGATCCTCCGCATTTCCGAGGAGATCGAAGCCGCCCAGCGTCGGACCCTGTCCGAGCTGCGGTCCGACCGGGATGAAGCGGCGGTGTTGGGGGCCCTGGCGGCGCTCCGGGACGGCGCGGCCGGCGACGCCAACCTCATGAAACTGATCGTCGATGCTGCCCGGGTGCGGGCCACCGAAGGCGAGATGGTCGACACGCTGCGCGAGGTGTTCGGCGATTACCGGGAGCCGGCCTGGCTATGAGGCAGCGACTCGTGCAGGCCATGCTTGCCCTGTATTTCGCTCTGGCACCGAGCACGGTGCCGATGTGGCGGCTGAGAGTGGGCGCTCCACCGGCCGCGACGCTGGTGGTCGGCAAGCCCGTCTCTAGAATCGGCTCATGACCGATTTCTCCTCCCAGGAAGCCAACCTCGACGAGTTCGTCGACTTCTTCAACGCCCGCGACCTCGAAGCGGTGCGCGATCTGCTCGACGATGAGGTGAGCGCCCCATTCTTCGGCGGCACCGGATACGAGGCGGTGATGCAGGGCATGGGTGAGCTGGTGCTGGGCTATCCCGGCATCGTCACGACCCGGGGGGAGCTGGGCGATGAGCCGGTGGTGGTTGCCTGGATTCCCGGTGAGGAGCGGGTCTACCGGCGGATGGGCTATTTCCGGTTCACGTTCACTGATGAGCCCGCCGAGCCCGACGTGGTCGACGGGGAGCTCAAGATCGAGCACATCGACTACTCCGACGAGCTCGATGACGGCACCCTGCTGGCTGAGGAGCCCGACCCGGCCGATATGGCGGAGTGGGAGAGCTGGCGGGAGTGGGAAGAAGGCGCCGACTGATGGGGCGGCTGCGCCGCTTCGAGGAGCACCGTTTCCTCGGAACCCGCGATGACATGGTCGTATACGACTGCGACGACGACGAACAGTTCGCAGCCCTGGAAGAACGGTTCGTCGCCGACGACCTCCTGGCCCGCAACCTGATCAGCGCGGTGGCGCCCGACACCCTCGCCGAAGCTCGCAACCGGGGCTTTGAGCCCGCTGTCATAGCTCCCTCCGGCGTCGACTCGTGACCGGCCGCCCCCTCAGGAAAACCCGCCGGGGTGCCGATACCCAACGGGTGACGAAGTTCATTCACCAATGTGGCGCCGCCGTTCAGTTGGTGGTCTGGGTCGCCCTCTGGCTGTTCGTGGCGACGGCCGTCATCGGCTGACCACCAACCCGATCAAGTTGAGAGCCCGGACCGATGAGGCCCGGGCTTCCGTCGTTAGGCGAGGAAATGTTCGATGAGGAGCGCCGCCACCCGCTCCTCGCGAAAGTAGAAGAAGTGGTCGCTGCCGGCGAGGACCTCCAGTGAGCCACCGGCGGCCGCGGCGTAGTCGCCGAGCTCGTCGACCGTGGCGAACTGATCCCGATCCCCGAGGATGAACAGGCGGCGGGCGGGCGCCAGGTCGCCCGGGGTCGGCAAGCGCTCGGCATATTCGGTCCTGACCGGCGGAGCGATGCCGCCGTAGGGCGTAGCGTCGCCGGTGCGGGCCTGCCAGGCCAGCCCGGTGACGGCTCCAAAAGACCAGCCCGCCAGGCCGAGCGGGAGGGCGGGCTCGTCGTCGCCGGCGCGGGCTACCGCAGCCGCGACGTCGTCGATTTCTCCGATGCCGCCATCCCAGCTGCCGTCGGACAAGCCGACGCCCCGGAAGTTGAACCGGAGCACGGCCAGGCCGCCTTCCACGAGCCCTTTGGTGACCTTGTGCATCAGCGGGGCCGTCATCGTCCCACCGTGCTGGGGGTGGGGATGGCAGAACACGACCGCACCGGCGGCCGCGGCGGGCCGGTCCCAGCGCGCTTCCAGGGCCGGCCCGTCGGCGGGCTCGATCCGAATGCGCTCGGGGCTCACTTCCACTGGGCCTGGACCTCCTCCAGCCGATTCTGGAAGGTGGGGTCGTCGAGGACCGGACGGCCGCGATCGAGCACGCGCAGCAAGACTGCATCGCCGTCGCGGCCGGCGACCGACCTGGCCGGCTGCAACCCGACAACGAGGCCGGTGACGCCCCCATCGGTGCCGTCGGGCGCCAGCAGGTCGAGTTCGTCGTTCAGGTCGACTTCGTGGCGGTCGGTTATCGCCACGATGGTCTCACCGGTCGCCAGCGCGTCGAGCTCGTCGACCGGGAGTCTGAGCTCGTCCGCCATCAGATCGTCCGCACGTAGAACCACCACGCCCCGGCGATCAAGATCACCAGCGCCGTGATGAGCGAAGCGAGAATCAAATAGCGGGTTTGCATGGGCGAACTGTAAGACAGTTTGGTCGCCGGTCGCCGGTCGCCGGTCGCCGGTCGGCAATCAGCAATCAGCAATCAGCAGTCAGCATGCCGTCGACAGTCGACCGTTGACGGTTGACCTTCCCTCGCAATAGGCTCCGGTTTCCGGTTCAGGAGGTCCTGTTGTACGACGTTGTCATCATCGGTGGAGGCCCGGGCGGGTATGCGGCCGCCCTCTACGCCCACAATTTTGGCCTCTCGGTTGCGCTGGTGGAGAAGGAACGGGTCGGCGGGACGTGCTTGATCCGGGGGTGCATCCCCGCCAAATCCTGGCTTCAGTCCGCTGAGGTGTTCCACACGGTGGCTCACGCCGCCGACTTCGGGGTCCACGCTTCCGAACCGTCATTCAATTGGGAAGAGGGGTTTGCCCGCAAGAACCGCATCGTCGATCAGCTCGTCAATGGGCTCTCCGGCCTGCTCAAGAAGCGGAAGGTCGAGGTCGTCAACGGCTACGGAAGGCTGGCGGGGCCGCGCAAGGTTGTCGTCGACACCGGTGAAGGCTCGGTCGAGCTGGAGGGATCTCACATCATTGTCGCAACGGGCTCGGTGCCCCGGGCGATTCCGGGGTATGAGTTCGATGGGGAGCGCATCCTCAACTCCGATCACGCGCTCGACTGGCAACGCGACCCGGGCCGGGTCGCCGTGATTGGCGCAGGAGCCATCGGCTGTGAGTTCGCCTCGCTGCTGACCGATCTGGGCAACGAGGTTCATCTCTTCGAGATGATGGATCAGGTCGTGCCGGGGGCTGAGCCCCAGGCTGCCCGATCGCTGGAGCGGCACCTCAAGGACCGCGGCGTCACCGTCCGCACCGGCGTGTCGGTCGGACCGGCTCAGATCGGAGACGGCGGCGTCACCGTCCCCTTCGGAGAGGAGTCGGTGCAGGTCGATGCCGCCCTGGTCGCGGTCGGGAGGGCGCCCCGCACCGGTGACCTGGGACTGGAGGGCACCAAGGTCGAGCTCGACCGCGGCTACGTCATCGTCGATCTCGAGACCTACGAAACCGCCGAGCCGGGTGTCTTCGCCGTCGGCGACCTCGTCGCGGGTACACCCCAGCTGGCCCACGCCGGGTTCGCCGAAGCGATCGCCGCCATCACCTACATCGCCACCGGCGAGCCGGCGCCCGTGAACTACCGGGCCATCCCGCTGGTCGTCTACACCCATCCCGAGCTGGCATCGGTTGGGCTCACCGAGGCGCAGGCCCAGGAGCTGGGCTACGAGATCGAGAAAACCTCGCACACGCTGGCCGGAGTGGGACGCGCCATCATCCGCGGCCAGAGCCAGGGCCTCGTCAAGGTGGTCGCGGCCAAGGACGGTCCCATCCTCGGGGCCACCGTTGTCGGTCCCGACGCCGGCGAGATGATCCACGAGCTGATGTATGCAGTCGGCTGGGAGGCCCTCCCCGCAGAAGCCGCCGCCTTCGTCCACGCCCATCCGACCCTGTCCGAGGCGGTTGGGGAAACCCTGCTGGCAGCCGCGGGAAGACCGCTCCATTGATGGGGGTTGTTTCCCGTAGCATGTCCGCCGTGACCACCCAGGAGTTGCCTTCATGCCCGTAGTCGTCTCGATGCCCCAGCTCGGTGAAACCGTTACCGAAGGAACCATCCTCCGCTGGATGAAACAGCCCGGCGACACGATTGCCGCCGACGAAGTGCTGCTCGAGATCTCGACCGACAAGGTGGACACTGAGATCCCATCCCCGGCCGCCGGGGTGATTCAGGAGATCCTGGTGCCGGAAGGGGAGACGGTCGAAGTCGGCACGGAACTGGCGATCATCGGCGAAGCCGGCGAGGCGCCGGCCGAAGCCAGCGAGGCACCGGCCGACGCCGATGACGCACCCTCCGAGGCGGCACCCGAGCCGCCATCGGCCGACGCCGCCCCGGCGGAGGCGAGCCCCCAGCC
>JABDLU010000089.1 GCA_013002865.1 Acidimicrobiia bacterium | reverse complement strand
GTCGGTCTGCCCAGGCCCGCTGCAGCCGCTGGGCGCGCCGCACGGCCCGTCGGACGATCTTGAGGGCTTCCCGATCAAGCGCCTCCCCGTCCCCGAGGGCTCCGTCGAGCCAGTCGGCGAACGCCTGGTCATCCCAGGCCTCCGCATCGGTGACCACCGCGTCGTAGAGACGATCGAGATCCTGGAGAAGCCGCACCACGCGACTCGCTGCCCCCACGGCTCTTACAGGGAAGCGGCGACGCGGGCGGAGAACGCCCGGGCGAGCTGGGATGTCCCTTCGCCGGGCGAGAAGGTCCGCTCGCCGACGGCCACGACCGGAGAGACCTCTTTCAGAGTCGACATCGCGACCACTTCGGCCGCCGAATCGAGCCGACTCAGGTCCCACCGGCCCTCAACGACCGTCAGACCGATGTCGGCCGCCGTTTTCAACACTTCCATCCGCGTGACCGACGCCAGAATGCCGAGGCTCATCTCCGGGGTTTCGAGCACCCCGTCAACGAACCAGCCGACGGTCCAGGTGGGACCTTCCAGAATCCAGCCGTCCCGGGAGATCAGCAGCGCGTCGTCAAACCCCGCCGCCTCGGCATGGCGGGTCGCCGACATGTTCGGGGCGTAGGAGATGGTCTTGGCACCCGTGAGGTCCCACTCGACTCCTCCGGAATGCCACGGTGCCTCGAGCGGAAACACCCGCAGGCCATCGGCGGGCTCGGACATGTGCTCCCAGGCGACGATGCACCGGCCCGGGGCATCGATGTCGGGCAGGGCTCCGCCGCGAGTCACGACGAGACGAACCCGGCAATCTCCGCCGTCGGCGGCGACCGCCGTCAGCCAGGCGGCGAGGTCCTCCCGGGCCGGCAGCGGGAGGGCGAGCTTGCGGGCACCTTCCTCCAGCCGATCGAGGTGCGCATCGAGCGCGTAGATGCGCCCGCCGTAGGACCGCACGACCTCAAATAGGCCGTCGCCCCGCTGGAGACCCCAGTCGAACACGGAGATGGCGGCGTCCTCAGCAGCAACCGGCCGGCCGTCGATGAGAACGCGCATGACCGGAGAATAGTGCCGCTCGCTCTAGAGTCGCCCGCCATGCGAATACTCATCACCGGAGGCACCGGGTACCTCGGAACCGCCATGACCGAGCGCGTCCCGGCCGGTATCGAGGCGATCCGGCTGGGCCACGCTCGCGGCAGCACTCGGCTCGACGTAACAGATGCCGGCGACGTCGACCGGGTCCTCACCGCCGTGCAGCCCGATGCCGTCGTCCACCTGGCCGCGGTCAGCCGACTGGCATCGGCGTCGGAACAGCCCGACCGGGCGGGTGATGTCAACGAAGTCGGCTCGGATACCGTCGCACGAGCGGCAGCTGCCCGGTCGATCCGGTTGGTGGCCTTGTCGAGCGACGTCGTGTTTGACGGCCGCTCCGCCCCATACAACGAGGACTCCCCGACCAACCCGATCAACCCGTACGGCCGCACCAAGCTGGCCGGCGAACACGCCATCCGGCGCCACTGTCCGGGAGCGCTGATTGTCCGCACCAGCGTGCTGGTCGGGCGGGACCGGGCCGCCCGCTTTCCGTTTTCGACATACGTGTTGGAAGAGGCCGCCGCAGGGAGGCCCGTCCAGTTGTTCGACAACGAGCGGCGCAACTTCTTCCCTGTGACCATGGCGGCGGCGGCGGTCTGGGACCTCGCCCTGGCCGGGGTCGCCGGCACACTGCACGTGGCCGCCGCCGTGTCGGCCTCGCGCTTCGAGTTTGGGCGGCGACTCCTCGTCGCTGCCGGGCTCGACCCGGCGCTGGCGGTGGCGGCACAGGGACCTCCCGACCGTCCGGGCGACCTCACTCTGGATACGACCCGGGCAGCCCAGGTGCTCGGCCGGCCGATGCCCTCGATGGATGCGGTGATCGCCGAGACTCTTCGAGACGGCCTGACCTAGGCTCCCAGCGTCGACGCGGAAAGGACGGCTGTGAACGAAGCACTGCGCGATGTCAGCGACGAGTATTGGGAGTGGCAGCTGGAGAACTCCCCGGTGTCGGCGCTCATGCTGGGCGACCATCGGTACGCCGACCGGTTCGACGAGATGTCCCGGGAGGCCGAAGACCGGACGATCGCCGATCTGCGGTCCTTCGCCGAGCGAGCCGAGGACATTCCGGTGGATGACCTCGACACCGAAGAGCGCATTACCCGCGACGTACTCATTTTCGAAGCGACCACGAACGCCGACGCCGCCGAGACCCGCCAGGCCGAGTTTGCGGTCAACCACGTCGTCGGGTTTCAGACCATGCTGCCGGTGCTTCCGCCGCAGTTCCCGATTGAGACGGCCGAGCACGCCGATCAGCTGGTCTCCATGTATCGCGAGATCGGCCGGGCATTCGACGAGATGAGCGACCGCCTCCGCGAGGGGCTGGATAACAACCGGACCCCACCCCGCCACGCGGTCGGCGAGACCGTCAAGCAGATCGACGGGTTCTTGCGCACGCCGGTCGAGCAAGATCCCTTGCTCAACGTACGGCCCCCGGCCGGCTTCGACGAAGCGGAGGTCGCCGGGTGGAAGGCCCGCCTCGGTGAGGCGATCGACCAGGTCATCCGTCCGGCCCTCTCCCGCCACCGGGAGCTGCTCGAGCACGAGGTGATGGATGCGGCCCGGCCGGAGGAACGGTCCGGCGTCAGCTGGCTGCCCGACGGCGAAGAGCTGTACGCCCGCGCCATCCAGCGCCATACGTCCCTGCCGCTCGACGCCACCGAGGTCCACGAGATCGGCCTGCAAGCCATCGAGAGCCTTGCCGACGAGTACCGGGCGCTCGGATCGAAGGTGCTGGGAACGAGCGATGTCGGAGACATCTTCAGCCGTCTCCGTGACGATCCCGACCTGCACTTCTCCGACGGCGCCGAGGTAGTGGCCGCCTCGGCGGCCGCCATGGACAAGGCTCGGGCCGAGATGGGCAACTGGTTCGGACGCCTCCCACAGGCGGACTGCGTCATGGCCGAGACGCCGACGGGGCCCAAGGCCTTCTACTTCCCGCCGGCCATGGACGGCACACGACCGGGGACGTTCTTTGTCAACACCGCCATGCCCGACCAGTGGGGGCGATATGAGATCGAAGCCACCTCGTATCACGAGGCAATCCCCGGCCACCACTTCCAGCTCGCCATTGCCCAGGAACTGGACGGAATGCCCGAGTTCCGCAAGCACGCCGGGATAACGGCGTTCGCCGAAGGCTGGGGGCTGTACACCGAGCGCCTTGCCGACGAGATGGGCCTCTACGAAACCGACCTCGACCGCATCGGGATGCTCTCCCTGGACTCGATGCGGGCCGGCCGGCTGGTGGTCGATACCGGGCTGCACGCCATGGGGTGGAGCCGCCAACAGGCCATCGAGTACCTCACCCGAAACGTGCCGATGAGCCACACCACCATCGAAGACGAAGTCGATCGCTACATCGGGATGCCGGGCCAGGCCCTCGCCTACATGATCGGCCGGCTGGAGATCCAACGCATCCGCAGCGAAGCGGAGGAGACGATGGGCGACGCCTTCGACATCAAGGGCTTTCACGACGCCGTCCTCACCCACGGCCTCCTCCCCCTCGAGACGCTGGCCGGCGTCGTTGAGCAGTGGGCCGCCGAAGCGGTCGGTGGTCGGTAGTCGGTGGTCGGTGGTCAGTGGTCGGTGGTCAGTGGTCAGTGGTCAGTGGTCAGTGGTCCAGACAAGAGCACGGGAACGCGCCAAGCAACCCCCGAAGGGTTGCCCAGCCCCCTCCCGTCCTCCCCCGTCTCCGACGGGGGAGGTGCCAGAAACGCCGTGATCGCTAACGGTGCCGACAGCGATTGCCGGTGGAGGCAAAGGCGGGCGGAGAGAACGACCCAAACAAGAGCACAGGAACGCGCTCTCACCCCCCTCCCGTCCTCCCCCGTCTCCGACGGGGGAGGTGCCAGAAACGCCCGTCTCTTGAACGGTGCCGACAGCAATTGGCGGTGGAGGCAGAGGCGGGCGGAGAGAACGACCCAAGCAAGAGCACGGGAACGCGCTCTCACCCCCCTCCCGTCCTCCCCCGTCTCCGACGGGGGAGGTGTCAGAAACGCCGTGGTCGCAAACGGTGCCGAGAGCGATTGCCGGTGGAGGCTGAGCGGGCGAGGAGAACGACGCAAACAAGCACGCAGAAACCGACGGGCGACGGGCGACGGGTTACTAACGACCAGCGACTAACGACCAGCGACTATTTCTATTTCTTCTTCTTCTTCGCCTCTTTGGCCAGCCGTTTGGCTTCGCGGATGTCTTCGATCTTTTCGTAGGTGTCGACGTCGGCGATCGAGGCCCAGTCGGCAGCGTGCTCTTCCCAGCCGTCGGGCGCCTCGCCGAGACGCTTGCCGATGACGCCGACGAAGATGCGGGCTTTGGCTTCTCCGAACCCGGGCAGGGCGCGCAGCCGCTTGTAGAAATCGGTCCCGTCGGCCGCGCTCTTCCAAACCTGCTCAGCGGCGCCGTCGTACTCGTCGGCGATCACCTCGCACAAGGCGTAGGCCCGCTTGCCCATCGACCCGGGGAAGCGATGCAGAGCGGGCTTCTCAACGAAGAGGGCGACGAAGTCATCGGGGTCCATGGCGGCGATCTGACGGGCGTCGAGCGGCTTGCCGAGTCGTTCCTGGAGCAGGTAGGGCGCCCGGAACGCCCACTCCATCTTCACCTGCTGGTCGAGCAGCATCCCGAGGAGCAACGCCAGCGGACTCTCGGCCAGCAAGCGGTCGGCATCGGCGTCGCCGGTCCAGGGCAGGTGTGAAACCGTCATCGCCGGGACCCTAGCCGGACCGGTACCAGTTGGTGATGGGAAGTCTCCGGTCCTTGCCGAACGCCTTGGTCGTGATTTTCACGCCGGGCGGGGACTGGCGACGTTTGTATTCGTTGCGGTCGACCAGGCGGGTGATCCGCTCGACGAGGGCCTCGTCGAAGCCGTCGGCCACGATCCGGCCGATGGACAGATCCCGCTCGACATAGCGCTCGAGGATCTCATCGAGCACCTCGTAGGGCGGCAGGCTGTCCGTGTCCAGCTGATCCGGCTTGAGCTCGGCCGACGGTGGCTTGTCGATGATGGCCTGGGGAATGACCTCTTCGGTCTCATTGCGCCAGCGGGCCAGCCGGTAGACGCGCAGTTTCAGCACATCCTTGAGAACCGAGTATCCGCCCACCATGTCCCCATAGAGCGTGGCATAACCGACGGCCATTTCGGATTTGTTACCGGTGGTGAGGACCATCGGACCGAACTTGTTCGACAACGCCATCAACAGCGCACCGCGGATGCGGGATTGCAGGTTCTCCTCAGCCACATCGGAGGCGGTCCCGGCAAAGACGTCGGCGAGGGTCTCCCGATAGCTGTCGAACACGCCATCGATCGGAAGTACGTCGAACCGGCAGCCCAGGCGGCGGGCCAGCTCGGCACTGTCGGTAATCGACCCTTCGGAGCTGTAGGGCGACGGCATAGCGACACCCCACACGCGGTCGGCCCCGAGCGCGTCGACGGCGATGGCAGCACTGAGGGCAGAATCGATCCCGCCCGACAGGCCGAGGACGACTCCGGGGAACTCATTCTTCTGCACGTAATCGCGCAACCCGAGGGTCAATGCCGCATAGATCTCGGCATCCTCAACCAGCCGGGGGTCTGACGTGGGAGGCGGGGCAGGCGGCGAGGTCCGCAGCCGGTGCTCGGGGGCGCCGGGAAGACCCTCCAGGGTCTCGAATCCCAGCTCGACGTCCGCCCAGAACCGATCCTCTTCGAACTGGCGGGCCTGGTAGACGATGGCGCCGGACGAATCGAGGATCATGCTTCCGCCGTCGAAGACCAGCTCGTCCTGACCCCCGACCTGGTTGACGTAGATCAGCGGGACTCCGGCCGCGGCCACATGCCGGGACAACAGGTCGAGCCGCTCCCGGTGCTTGTCGAAGTGATAGGGCGAGGCGTTGATGTTGATGAGCACCTGCGCGCCGGTCTTGGCCTGCAACAGGGGCGGGCCATCCTGTACCCAGATGTCCTCACAGACCGAGACACCAAGCGTGGCGTCGCCCACCCCCCATACCGTGTTTGGGTCGACGCCGGGGACGAAGTAACGCTGCTCGTCAAAGACCCCGAAGTTGGGCAGGTGCACCTTGTGGTACACGCCCCGGACCTCACCGTCATAGAGGAGGGCGGCGGCGTTGGCAATCGAGCGGACGGCCGAGTCTTCGAGGGTAGACGTCGCCACCGGGTCGGTGCGGTCGACGAATCCGACAACGGTGAGCATGGGGCCGCTGGCGGCAGCGATTTCCTGCAGCGTGGCGAGATTGGCGGCGATGAACGACTCGCGGAGCAGAAGGTCCTCGGGCGGGTACCCGGTGACGGCCAGCTCCGGAAGGGCGAGAACATCGGCGTCCTGATCCTGTGCCCACGCCATGGCGTCGAGAATGCGGTCGCGATTGCCGGCCAGATCTCCAATTACCTGGTTGAGCTGGGCTCCGGCCACCCTGATGAACATCGCACCAGACTAAGCCCTCCGGGCTTCCCAACCCGGCCCGGTCGCCGGCCCGACGGTGCGGACCGGCGACGGCCGAAGGCTCCTAGAAGGACACCCAGCTGCTCGACTCGAATGTGCGCAGGTCAGATCCGGCCAGTCCGAGCTCAGACATCGTGAACACGGTGTCGCCCACCACCAGCGAGCGGCGGATCTGGCCGTACCACGGCTCGCTGCCGTCATGCACCACCGAGCCGATCTCCTGGATCCCCCGGTCACGGTCGAGCTCCAGGCCGATGGCGCCGACGAAGTGGTCGTCCTTGCCAGAGCGTTCGTCCCACCCCCACCGCTGCACAGGGATGACGGCTGTCGAGGTGGGAGCCCAGTAGAGGAAGGCTCGATGGTCATATTCGGCCTCGCTGTATCCATCGGTCATCGTGTACTGATGGATGCGTTCCGGATTGGCCGGGTCGGACACATCGAACACCGACACCTGGGTCCCTTTCGTCCAGCCTTCCTCGGTGGCGTCCTGGCCGACGCCGAGGAGCAGTCCGTCGCCCAGCGGATGGAGGTAGGCCGAGTATCCGAGGATCTTGAGCTCTCCGACCATTGTCGGGTTGGCGGGATCCGAGAGATCGATCGTGTACAGCGGGTCGGTTTGACGAAACGTCACGACGTAGCCCATGTCGCCCATGAATCGCACGCTGTAGATCTGTTCGCCCTTGCCGAGGCCACCCACCGATCCGACGATGTCGAGCCGACCCTCTCGTTCGGCCAGCACGTGGACGAAGCTCTCCGAGGGCCGGTCGTTCCAGCCCCACCACGGCGCCTGGTCTGTGGTCGCCACGCGGAGGTAGCCGTCGTGCTCGGACAGCGAGAACTGATTGAGCAGGTAGCCGTCCACCGAACCGGTTGCCCGGTACTCGGTGGTGGCCGGGTCGGAGATATCGAACTTGTGGATCTCGGTGTACTCCCCCGACGCCCGCTCCTCGAGCTCGGCCTCGCTGAGCTCGTTCCAGTCCACCCACTGGCGGCTGGCAACGTACAGGCTGTCGGTGGACGCATACACCGTGTCGCCTTCGGCGAGCACGCCGACCGCGTCGGGGGCGAGCCCGTCTGAGAGATCGACGGTCACGATGGTCAGCATCCCCAGCCCGGCAAACTCCTGCGGGTGGTAGGCGTCGTGACAGTCGATGAGCAGCCCGTCGGAGGTGGATCCGTCGGCCTCCTCGAGGACGTAGTAGGGGATCCAGTTCTCGAGGGTCGACGCATCGATGATTGCCCGGTTGGCGTTCTTGGCCCGGATCTCCGCCAGCAGCCCGCCGCCTTCCGGGTACTGCCACTGGAAGCCCGTCGGACGGGCAGTGATCACGATCCGCGCCACGTCGCCGTTCATGCGGGCACTGATGTAGCTGCCATCCAGGTAGAGGGTGCGGATGAGCCGGATGTCGGCCGGGTCACTGACGTCGATTTCGGTCAAGACCGACACAGGCGACGAGTAGTAGTAGTCGCCGCCGGGTGCGGCGATGCCCGGCTCCACCGGCAATGGATGCACTCCCCCGCCGTACTGGGTTGACAGCACAACGATCCGGTCGCCGGCGAGGAGGATCTCTCCCCACCCGTTCTCGAGTCGAAGCCGGTCGGTGATCGTGGGCTCGCCGGTGACGTCGACCACGAACAGCGTGCCGTTTGAGATGGCGTAGATGTAATTGCCGTTTGTCTTGATGATGTCCGGCTCGTCGACACCGGCTTCTTGGACGTTGGTCGTGGAATAGTCGACTCCGGCCTGGCCGCCGTTCGACGGCGCCCCGCCGTCGCCACCGCCATCACCCTCGGCTGACAGCATGACCCGGTCCTCCATCATCCAGATGTCCGGGCCGTACCACCCGCCGCCTTCCAGACCCCACGGCGTGACGATGCGCTTGGCTTCCGTCTTGACGTGGGTGAGGTAGTCCTCGCAGGCATCGAAGGGGACGAGCCCCTGCGCCAGCGCAGGAACCCCACTCCCGACGGCTAATGGTGTGCAAGCAGTCATGAGGACTGCAAAGGCGGTGAACAGTGTGCGTTTCATGATGTACCCCGGTCGTTGTCTTCAGCCCTGTGACGGCCACGCACGGCGGTTGGGTTCCCACAGACCGCGAAAACCTCACTTAGAACTAGCGACCAAGGACTGATGACTAACGACTACCCGACTATCCGAGCAGCAGACCTTCGGCCAGGAGGGCGGTCCGCAGGGTTTCGGCCTCGCCGGGACGCACAGAGAGCGTGAGGATGCCCCCGCCGCCGTAGGTGGCATGGCGGAGCTGCAGGTCGCGGACGTCCACGCTGCTGCGCTCGAGGGCGTGGCCAACTTTGGCCAGCTCACCTGGTTGATCGGCAAGCGCCACGGCAACGGCAACCACCGGCGGCGCCATCCCGCGCCGCACCTCGCTGGCAGTGCGCAAGCTCCGGTTGACCGTCTCCGACTCACCGGACCGGACGGCGTCGGCCCACCGATGCAGCCGGGCGGCATAGGCCTCGAGCACGGCCGCCAGGGGCGCTCCGTTCCGGATCAGCAGCTCGGCCCACAGGTCGGGGTTTGACGCCGCCACCCGGGTGAGGTCGCGGAACGACCCCGAGGCCAGGCCGACGCCGGCGGGATGCTCGGTGGCTTCTCCGACCAGGGCAGCCGCCAGCACCTGCGGTAGGTGGCTGATGACGGCCACGGCGTCATCGTGTTCGGCGGCCGTCATCCGGATCGGCTCGGCCCCCAGGACGCGAGCCAGGTTCTCGAGCCGGGCAAGGTCTTCATCAGCGGCGTCGTCGGTGATGACGATCCAGGCCGCCCCCCGAAAGAGCGAGGCGGAGGCCGCCGCCGGACCGGAGACCTCTCTCCCCGCCATCGGGTGTCCGGACACAAAGTGGGCGGGGGCCGGCCCGGCGCCGACGATCCCGGCCTTGACGCCGGCCACGTCGGTCACGAGGGCGTCGGTGGTCAACCCGGCGAGAAGCCCGGGAACCGAAGACGGGGGTCCGGCCAGTATGACCACATCGGCGTCCGCCACGGCGGCGTCCGGCGATTCTCGCAGTTCATCGAAGGCGCCCCGGCCATCGACCGCCTCGAGCACCGTCGGGTCGGGGTCCCACCCGACGCATGTCCAGCCGGCATCGGCTAGCCCCAGGGCGACCGATGTTCCGATGAGCCCCGTCCCAAGGACGGCGACCCGATTGCTCAAATGCTCACTCCCACCGCGTGGCCGATCTTGCGCAGGTCGTCCATCAGCTCGGAGAAGTCATCCGGCAGCAGCGCCTGGGCCCCGTCTACCTTGGCGGTCTCGGGCGCCTGGTGGACGTCGATCAGCAACCCGTCTGCCCCGATGGCAACGGCCGCCTTGGCGAGCGGGGCCACCAAATACCGGTGCCCGCCCGAGTGCGACGGATCGACGATGACCGGCAGGTGCGAGAGCCGCTTCACGACCGCGACGGCCGAGATGTCGAGCGTGTTGCGAGTGGAGGGCTCGTAGGTGCGGATGCCCCGCTCGCACATGATGATGTCGTGGTTGCCCTCTTTGTAGATGTACTCGGCGGCATTGAGCCACTCGTCGACCGTGGCGGTGAACCCTCGCTTGAGCAGCACCGGCTTGTTCTGCCG
The DNA here is from genome assembly GCA_013002865.1 of Acidimicrobiia bacterium. Lineage (GTDB taxonomy): Bacteria > Actinomycetota > Acidimicrobiia > Spongiisociales > SHLN01 > SHLN01. The sequence continues at coordinate 742 of JABDLU010000089.1, read as the reverse complement.
CCCGATCTCCCGCAGCAGGGTGAAGTTGGCCATGTTGCGGGTGCCCACCCGGATCAGGTCGGCGTACTCGGCGACCAATTCGACGTCCCGCGGGTCGAGCACCTCGGCGATGAACGGCATGCCGAGCAGCTCCCGGGCCTCCTTGAGGTACTGGAGGCCTTCCTCACCGAGTCCCTGGAACGAGTACGGCGAGGTGCGGGGCTTGAACGCGTCGCCGCGGAGGATCACAGCCCCGGCCTTCTTCACGGCCTCGGCCGAAGCCATCAGCTGGTCGCGGCTTTCGACAGCACACGGCCCCGCCATCATCGCAAAGTGGCCGCCCCCCACCGGGACGTTCCCAACGTGGATGACCGAGTCGTCTTGCTGGAACTCGCGCGAAACGAACTTGAACTCTTTGAGGACCGGGACCGCCCGCTCGACGCCGGCCATCGCCTCCCAGGGCAGCTGCTGGATCTGCCCGCGGTCCCCCACCGCGCCGATGACGGTGCGCCGCTGCCCTTGTGAGACGTGAGCGTCCGCGCCGATTTCCCGAAGCCGATTGACGACGGCGTCCACCTGCTCGGCGGTGGCGTCCAATGCCATGACGATGATCATGGGGGGAGTTTGGCAGCCAAACGGCGAAAGGGGAATTGGAGGAGGGGGTCAGTGGTCGGTGGTCAGTGGTCAGTGGCTCAGAGGGCATCGGGCATCAGGCATCGGGCATCGGGCATGAGGCTTCGGTACACAGCACAGGCTCCCAGGC
>JABDLU010000081.1 GCA_013002865.1 Acidimicrobiia bacterium | reverse complement strand
GGCAAGGACTTCATGCTCGTTGTCGAGCTTCACTCGGAACATGGCGTTCGGGAGAGGCTCGACGACAGTGCCCTCGATCTCAATTACGTCGTCTCGTTTAGCCACGCTAGACCCAAAAAGGCCGCGGGCAGCCAGACAGAGGATATTAGCAAGGGTTACTACGTAACAGCAAGCCTGAGCGGGGCGGCCGAAGGCCACCCGCTGGCCACTGACCATTGACTACTGACCACTGACTACTGACCACTGACCGAACGGCGCTAGCCGTCCGCCGTCATCACTTCGACGCCGTCGGTCGTGATTGCGATGGTGTTCTCGAAGTGGGCGGAAAGGCTGCCGTCGGCGGTGACCACCGTCCAGCCGTCGTCCAGCACCTCGGTGCGCCAGTCGCCGACATTGACCATCGGCTCGATACAGATCGCCATGCCCTTTTTCAGCTTCATGCCTCTGCCGCGGTCGCCGTAGTTGGGTATCTGGGGCTCCTCGTGCATTGCTTCCCCGATGCCGTGTCCGACGTACTCACGAACCACCGAGAACCCGGCCCCCTCCGCCACCTGCTGGACGGCGGCTCCGATGTCGCCTATCCGGGCGCCAGCCTTGACCTGGCTGATCCCAGCGTTCATCGATTCCTCGGTGACCTGGATGAGTTTGGAGACCTGATCGGGCACTTCACCGATGGCGAAGGTTCTGGCGGCGTCGCCGTGGAATCCCTCGTAAATGGCGCCCACGTCCACCGACAAGATGTCCCCCTCCTTCAACGTGTAGCCGTCGGGGATGCCGTGGACGATCACATTGTTGGGAGACGCGCATATGGTCGCCGGGTACCCGTGGTAGCCGAGGAAGGATGGCGTGCAACCCCGGTCGCGGATGATCCGGGCCGCAATGGCGTCGAGATCGGTCATGCTGACCCCGGGCGCGGCGGCTTCCCGCAGCTCGCCCAGCACCTCGGCAACGGTGCGACTGGCGGTCCGCATACGCTCGAAGCCGGCCTCGTCTTTGATCGTGATCATGTCGCCAGCACCTCGATAATGCGCCCAAAAACATCGGGGATGCTTCCGAGCCCGTCGAGGGAGGCCAGGCGGCCATGGGACTCGTAGTATGCGACCAGCGGCGCCGTTTGCTCTTCGTAGACGGCCAGCCGGTTGCGGATGACCTCCTCCGTGTCGTCGGTACGACCTTGCTGCTGGCCCCGGGTGAGCAGACGCGTCACGAGCTCGTCAGGGTCGACTTCGAGCAGAATTGCCAGCTCGAGCACATCCTCGCCGAATGCGTCGGCCAGTGCATCGGCCTGAGCCGGGTTGCGGGGATAGCCGTCGAGCAGAAACCCGCAGCGGGCGTCGTCCTGGCCGAGACGGTCGATGACCATCGCGGTGACCAGCTCGTCCGGCACGAGATCGCCGGCCTCCATGAACGCCTTGGCCTGCCGCCCCAGCTCAGTGTCGTCGGCCACGTTGGAGCGCAGCATGTCGCCGGTCGAAAGGTGGGGAATCCCGATGGCGCGCGCCAGCCGGCTGGCCTGGGTTCCCTTGCCCGCGCCGGGCGGGCCCATCAACAGAAGTCTTCGTCCCATGAGGAGTCAGGTTACCGGCGTCGGGGACGTGGTCGGCTCCGGTGCGGACACGCCACGATCGACGGAACAACGGGGCCCAGCCGAACGTCTCGGCAACCGAGTCCGCATTCACTTGATGCGCCGCATCTGCGGCCACGGGGCCGTCGCTGGGATGGACTACTCCTCCGGTCGGCCCGAGTGGCGCCCAAATCAGGCGAAACACGCTCCGGTAGGCTCGCCCCATGCACCTCGCTCAGCTCAATGTCGGCCGATTGGTAGACGATCCTGAATCTGACACCGTTGCCGAATTCATGCGGGCGCTCGGGCCAATCAACGGCCTGGGCGAGGTCAGCCCCGGCTTCGTTTGGATGCTCAAGGATGAGGACGGAGAGGGCGCTACCGGACAGCGCTTTCCCGGCTACGAGCACGACGAGCGCTACATCGCCAACCTGACGGTCTGGACCAGCATCGACGCCCTGCACCATTTCGTGACCCGCTCGGGACACGCCATGTACCTCCGACGCCGCCGTGAATGGTTCGAGAAGGCCGATCAGCCGACCACTGTGCTGTGGTGGATAGCAGAAGGCCACATCCCCGACTTGAACGAAGCTGCCGACCGCCTCAACGCGCTGCGGCGCGACGGTCCCACGGCGGCGGCGTTCGACCTGCGCACAACGTTTCCAGAACCGGCGGGTAGTTCCGTTCGGTGAGCCACAGGAGGACCAATGCCCGGTGGACATGACTATCCCGGACCGGCCGATGCGTTGGACCGCTACCAGGCGGCGGTGGAGACCGCGTCGACCGAGGCGATCGTCAAGGGTGCCAAGAACCCGTACACCTCGCGCAACGGGCACATGTTCAGCTTCCTTTCTCCGGACGGCATGATGGCGTTGCGCCTATCCGACGAGCTCGGCGAACAGTTCCGGGAGAAATACGAGAGCGGGCCGGTCGAGCAGTACGGCAGCGTGATGCGCGGCTACGTTTCCGTTCCCGATGACCTGCTGTCCAACCCCTCCGACCTCGTCCCGTGGTTCGAGAAGTCCTGGGAATGGATTGGCTCTCTCCCCCCGAAGCCAACGAAGAAGTAACCCGCCTCGCCGGCCTGTCGGCAGTTTGCCCAGCTATCTCCCGACTCCCGGCGCATCGACGGGACTGACTAGCCCCTTCGGCACTCGCCGTTTTGACGACGCCCCCATCTAGCCGGTCGGCCGATGTACTTCGTGAGAGCCAGATCACGTTGTGAGGACCCATGCGACACAATCAAATCCGACCGGAGCCCATCCGCAGCCGGGCCGCCCGAGAGGATGAGGGAGCCATGCTCGTGCTGTTTGCGGTACTGCTCGTGGTCGTCATGGGCGTGGCCGCCCTCGCGGTCGACAGCACCATGCTCTCGCAGGGGCGCCAGCAGCTATGGAACACCGCCGACGCGGCCGCGCTGGCGGGTGCCTCCCAACTTCCCGACGATGGCCTCGCAGCCGAGTCGCTGGCGACTAAATTCGCACTCGACAACGAGCCGGGATTGGCTGGATCGGTAGACGTGACGTTCCGCTGCCTCGTGTCCGACGCAGACGCCAACGGGCAGCCCGATCCACTCGACGTCGGTGCGGCGTGCGATCCCGGACCAGACGTTGGAATGTCGGCCCCACCCTGGGTGTGCGAGGACGGCCGGTGCGCCGCTCCGTGCGTTCCGGCGGACGGCGACACCTGCAACACCATCGTTCTCGCGACCGAAAAGCAGGTCGACTATGCATTCGGGCCGGTCATCGGGCAGAACAGCGGGGACACCGGCATCGTATCGGCCGCCTGTCGCGGCACATGTGGGAGCCCGGCGACGGGCCCGGTCGACCTGATCATGATTATCGACCGCACCACCAGCATGTCCGACGCAGACCTCGCAAACGCCAAGGCGGCGGCGCTCGCCGTCCTCGACTATTTCGACCCCGGTCTGCAACACGTCGGACTGGCGGCCATCCATGCGGGCGACCTGAACAGCAAGTGTGATCGTAAGGACGTGACGAGCGGCGGGAGCTGGCTCCTCGTCGGCCTCAGTAACGACTACAAGGACACGCCCACCGTCGACATCAACGGCGACGCCATGCTCGACCTCGACGGAACCAGCCCACTCGTGAACACCATTCAGTGCCTGAACAAGGCGACCGGCACCAACCTCGGCAGCCCGATCAAAGACGACTGGTATGGCCAGCCCGATGCGTATACGGAGCTGATGTCCAACGGCCGTCCAGGCGTCAAGAAGGGCATCATTCTCCTGAGCGATGGTTCAGCTCACCAGCCGGGAAACAACCCCTGCCAGCATGCGCTCCACATGGCCAACGCAGCCAAGTCCGCCGGCATCGAGATCTTTACCATCGGATTCGGTATCGGGAGCAAGGACTGCAATGACGACTCGGGGCCGTACACCTCGGCCGGGGTGGCCGAGCTGCTCGCCGACATGGCAACCGGCCCGACCAGCGACAACTGCGCCGCCGGCACCGAAAACAGCGATGGCGATCACTTCTTCTGCGAGCCGCCCGCCTCGGATCTGAGTCAGGTATTCCTCGCCGCAGCGGCCCAATTCGCGGCCGGTTCCCAGTTGGTTTCCTTGCCGACCGGAAGCTGATCGTCTAGGGAAGGATGCGCGTTCCTTTGGAGTTGCTTCGCAACTCCTCTACGCCAAGAAGCCCTCATAGTTGCGCATCATCAACTGGGACTCGATCTGCTTCATGGTTTCGAGGGCCACACCCACAACGATGAGAATCGAGATGCCGCCGAAAGCGAACGTGACATCAAACACGATCGACACGATCGTCGGCAGAATCGCCACCGTCCCCAGAAAGATCGACCCCGGCAGGGTGATACGGCTGAGAATGAATTCGAGGTGTCGGGCAGTCGGCCCGCCGGGCCGGATACCGGGCACAAAGCCGCCCTGGCGCTGGATGGTCTCCGCCTGCTTGACGGGATCGAACTGAATGGCCGTATAGAAGTAAGTGAAGAACACGATGAGGAGAAACAGCACGAGCATGTAGAACAGCTGCATCTCGAGGCTGACCGGCCCACCGTTGTGACCGACGTTCTGGCCGGCCCCGGCGAAGTCACCCACCCACTGACGAATGCCGTCCCAAAAGCCGCCCTCCTCCCCCGCCGGAACCACCGTGACGAGCAGCGTGGGGAAATACAGCACGGCGGTAGCAAAGATGATCGGGATCACGCCGGCGTTATTCACCTTGAGGGGGATGTAGGTGGCCTGGCCGCCCATGACCCTTCGACCTCGCACTCGCTTGGCGAACTGAATCGGGATCCGACGCTGACCCTGCTCGACGTAAATGATGGCGACCACCATGAACAGGAACACCGCCAGGAGGATGGCGAACTCGGCACGGGGATCCGACGTTGACCACGCATTGGCGAACTGAGCGGGCAGAGCGCTCACGATGCTGATGAAGATGAGCAGCGACATGCCGTTTCCCACGCCCCGCTGGGTAATGAGCTCGCCGAGCCACATGACGAAGGCGGTGCCGGCGGTCAGGGTCGTGACGATGAGAACCGCCGTCCCGGCGGTGTAGTCGGGGATGATCGAGATGCCGCCGGTGATGCGGCCGTTCGCCATCAGCCAGCTGATGCCGGTCGACTGCAAAACCGCCAGCGCCACGGTCGAATACCGGGTCCACTGGGTGATGACCTGGCGGCCGGACTCTCCCTCCTCCTGCAGCTTCTGGAGGCGGGGGATGACGACCGTAAGCAGCTGCATGATGATCGAGGCCGTGATGTAGGGGAGCACTCCGAGCGCGAACACCGACAGCTGCTCGAGGGCGCCGCCGCTGAACAGGTTGATGAGGCCGATGACACCACCGGCCTCCTGCTGTTCGGCCACCTGGCGCACCCGATCGAGGTCAACTCCCGGCGAGGGGATCGCCGTCCCGATCCGGTAGATCAGGAAGATGAACAGGGTGAAGAAGATCTTCCGGCGCAGGTCCGGAATGCGGAACATGTTCCGGAATACCGAAAGCACCAGCCGTCCCCTACTCGATCACTTCGGCGGTACCGCCGGCTGCTTTGATCTTCTCCACGGCGCCGAGGCTAAACGCGTGTGCCCGCACAGTGAGGGCTTGTGTGATCTCGCCTTCGCCGAGCACCTTGACGCGACCCCGTTTCTTGACGAGACCGGCGGACCGCAACTCATCGGGCCCGACCAGCGCCTTGGCGGGGAACTCATTGAGCCGTCCGACGTTGATCAACGCGAAGTACTCCTTCTGCGCACGGTTGAATCCGCGCAATTTCGGCACCCGGCGAGCGAGCGGGAGCTGTCCGCCCTCGAACCCGGGGCGCAACTTGTTGCGAGCTCCGGTGCCCTTGGTGCCCCGGCCGGCGGTCTTGCCGCGACGACCGGCTTCACCGCGCCCGACCCGTCGCTTGCGGGTCTTCGAGCCGGCGGCCGGCTTCAAATCATGGAGTTTCACTGCTCCTCCACTTCTACGAGGTGCCGGACGCGGTCAATCATGCCACGAATGTCCGGGCTATCGGCATGCTCAACCGACTGACGGATTTTCCGCAAGCCGAGGCCGCGCACCGTTGCGCGAGTCTTGGGCTGCTGCCCAATCGGGCTCTTCATGAGGGTGATCTTGAGTTTCTTGGCCATGGTGGTTCCTACGACTCGCGCCGGGCGATCTCCGTCGAGCGGTACGCACCGAGCAATGCGGGCGGCGTGACCTCTTCTGATGTCTTGCCGCGAATCGCGGCGACGTCTTCGGGACGACGCTGACCCTTCAGCCCGGCGATAGTTGCCTGCGCCACATTGATATGCGTCGGGGACCCGAGGCTCTTGGCCAGCACGTCGCGCACCCCGGCCGCCTCGAGAATCTGACGCACCGCACCGCCGGCGATGACGCCGGTACCGGGTGCGGCCGGCTTGAGCAACACCCGGGAGGCGCTGTGGCGGCCGATGACCTGGTGGATGATCGTGCTACCCGCCATGGGGACGTCGAACATCTCCTTGCGAGCGATGTCGATCGCCTTCTGGATGGCGGCCGGGACCTCTTTGGCCTTGCCGTATCCGAGACCGACCTTGCCCTTGTTGTCACCGACGGCGACCAGTGCGGTGAACGAGAACCGCCGGCCACCCTTGACGACCTTGGCGACCCGGTTGATGTGGATGACCCGCTCGTCGAACTGCGGTCCGTCACCGCCGTTGCGCTGGCCGCGGCCCTGCTGGCGTCGTGACGTCATAGTTTCACTCCTGCTTCCCGCACGGCCTCAGCCAGTGCTTTGACCCGACCGTGATATGGATATCCGCCGCGGTCGAACACGACCTCGTCGACGTTTGCGGCACTGGCCCGCTTGGCAAGCAGCTTGCCGACCTCGGCGGCGCTCTCGACGGTCAGGGTGCGGACGCTGACCGCCGGCTCCCTCGACGAGGCAGCCGCCAGGGTGCGACCGGTCTGGTCGTCGATGATCTGGGCGTAGATGTACTTGTTGGACTTGTACACCGCCAGGCGGGGCCGTTCGGTAGTCCCGTGAACTTTCTTGCGTACTCGCCGGTGGCGGCGGTCGCGGGCTTCTCGTCGGTTCATCACGCAGCTCCCGGCACTCCGGCCTTGCCGGCCTTGCGACGGACATATTCATCGGCGTAGCGGATCCCTTTGCCCTTGTAGGGCTCCGGTGGGCGAACCTTGCGGATATTGGCAGATGCCTGGCCGACCCGCTCCTTGTCGATTCCGCTGACGATCACTTTGGTCGGCTCCGGCACTTCGAAGCTGACCCCGTCGGGGGGCTCGATGGCGACGGGATGGGAATATCCGACCTGGAGCTCGAGATCTTTGCCTTTGAGGGCGGCGCGGTAGCCGACCCCGACCAGTTGCAGCTCCCGGGAGTATCCCTGCGAAACGCCGGTGACCATGTTGGCGAGCAGCGCCCGGGCCAATCCGTGCATGGCGCGGGAACGACGGTCATCGGCCGGGCGCTCCACCCGCACCTCGGAATCGTCGAGCGTGAAGCCGACTTCCTCGGGAAAGGTGCGCTCCAGCGAGCCCTTCGGGCCCTTGACCGACACATGCTGGCCGCTGACTTTGACCTCAACTCCGGACGGAATCGCCACGGGCTGTTTGCCGATACGGCTCATTACCACACCTCACAGATGATCTCGCCGCCGAGCTTGCGGCGGCGGCACTCACGATCGACCAGCAGCCCCTGGGAGGTCGACACGATGGTCACCCCGAGGCCACCCTGCACGCGGGGCAGGTCGGACGCACTGCGGTAGGTGCGGCGTCCCGGCTTGGAGATCCGCTTCAACCCGGTCAGAACCCGCTGGCGATCCTCGGTATACCGGAGCGATACGGTCAGCTCCTTGCCGGGGTCGGCGGGCTTCACCTCGAAGCCGCCCACATAGCCCTCGGCGGCGAGCAGCTTGGCGATCTCTTCTTTGACCTTGGACGACGGCATCGTCACCTTCTCCTGCAGGGCCAGGTTGGCGTTGCGGATCCGCGTCAGCATGTCGGCGATGGGATCGGTAGCCATTACCAGGATGCCTTTCTCACGCCGGGAAGCTCGCCCTTGTGCGCCAGTTCGCGCACGCAGATACGGCACATCCCGAACTTGCGAAGGTATGCCCGGGCCCGTCCGCATCGGCGGCAGCGGTTGTAGCCGCGCACCTTGAACTTCGGGGTGCGGTTCGCTTTTGCAATCATTGATTTCTTGGCCATTAGGCGTTCGCCTCCTGTCGGCGGAATGGGAACCCGAAGGCACGCAGTAGCGCCCGGCCGCCCTCATCGTCGGTCGCCGTCGTGACGATGGTGATGTCCATCCCCTCGATCTTGCCGACCTCGTCGTAGTCGATCTCTGGAAAAATGAGCTGCTCGGTCACCCCGAACGAGTAGTTGCCCCGCCCGTCAAAAGCGTTCGGATTGAGTCCGCGGAAGTCGCGGATCCGGGGTATCGCCAGTGCGATGAGGCGGTCGAGGAACTCCCACATACGGTCGCCTCGCAGCGTCACCGACACGCCAACCGGATTGCCTTCCCGGAGCTTGAAGTTGGCGATCGACTTGCGGGCCCGGTTCACCTTCGGGGTTTGGCCGGTGATGACCGACAGGTCCTTGACGGCGCCGTCGATGATCTTGGGGTCACCGAGGGCGTCGCCGAGACCCATGTTGATCGAGATCTTGGAGAGACGCGGCACTTGCATGATGTTCTCCAGATCAAGCTCTTCTTTGAGCTTGGCCTGGAGCTCGGCGTAGTACTGCTCCTTGAGACGGGGTGTCATAGCTTCTCACCACATTTCACGCAGACGCGTTGCTTGGTGCCGTCGTCGTTGACCCGGGTACCAATGCGGGTCGGCCCGTCCGTCGAGCACACGATCTGCACATTGGATGCATCGATCGGCATGTCCTTATCGATGATCCCACCCTGCATGGTCTGACCGCGCGGCCGCTCGTGGCGACGCGCCGTGGCCACGCCTTCCACGATGATCTTGTTCTTCTTGGGGAGCACTTTGGCGATCTTGGCCTCTTTGCCGGCATCCTTGCCCGTCATGACCCGAACGGTGTCACCTGATTTGAGCTTCATCACAGCACCTCCGGAGCGAGAGAAACGATCCGCATGAATTGCTTGTCGCGCAGCTCGCGAGCCACCGGGCCGAAGATGCGGGTCCCGCGCGGCTGCTTCTGCTCGTTGATGATCACGCAGGCGTTCTCGTCGAAGCGGATATAGGTGCCATCGGAGCGGCGGCGCTCCTTTTTGGTGCGTACAACGACGGCCCGCACCACCTCGCCGCGTTTGACACCGCCTCCGGGAATGGCGTCCTTGACCGTGCACACGATCTCATCGCCGATGCCGGCATAGCGCCTGCTCGAACCGCCGAGCACGCGGATGCAGAGAACCTCTCGGGCCCCGCTGTTGTCCGCTACTTTGAGGCGGCTTTCCTGCTGAATCATCTGGTCGGTTCCTTACTGAGCCCGCTCGACGACCTCGGCGACTCTCCATCGCTTGGTCTTGGAGAGCGGCCGGGTCTCTTCCACACGCACGGTGTCTCCGACGTTTGCGTCGTTGGTTTCATCGTGGGCGTGCAGCCTGGTCTGGCGGAAAACGGTCTTCGTGTACTTCGGGTGGAGAACAGAGTTGGTGATCTCAACGGTCACGGTCTTGTCGCGCGTGTCCGACACCACGACTCCAACCCGGGTCTTGCGACTGGGGCGCTCAGCCATTGCTCTGCTCCTGCTGGTAGTAGGCCTCGATTTCCATCTCGCGCATGACGGTGGCGATACGGGCAACCTCCCGGCGGACTTCCGCCAGCCGGGCGGTGTTGTCGAGCTGATTGGTTGCGAACTGAAAGCGCAGGTTGAAGGCCTCCTCTTTGGCCTCGGCGAGCTTCTCACCGAGCTCCTCGAAGGACAGCTCGCGCAGTTCGGCGGCTTTCATATGTCCTCCCGGCTGACGAACTTGGTTTTCACGGGGAGCTTGTGCCCCGCGAGCCGCATCGCTTCCCGGGCGAGGGCCTCATCGACTCCTGAGAGCTCGAACATGACCCGGCCCGGCTTAACCACCGCAACCCAGTACTCGGGGTTGCCCTTGCCCGAGCCCATGCGGGTCTCGGCGGGCTTCTCCGTAACGGGCTTGTCCGGGAAGATGTTGATCCAGACCTTCCCGCCTCGCTTGATATGGCGGGTCATCGCGATACGGGCGGCCTCGATTTGGCGGGCGGTGATCCAACCGGCGCTCTGGGCTTGCAGCCCGTAGTCACCAAAGGTCACATGGTTTCCACCCTTGGTCGTGCCTTTCATCCGGCCCCGGTGTTGCTTGCGGAACTTCGTCCGCTTGGGCATCAGCATTAGGCGCCTTCCTCAGGTGCCTTCGCACCTTCGTCGTCGCCGGTCGCCTGTCCCCCGCCGCCGGTCGCCGGCTCAGAAGCCTCGACAGCTGTTCCCTTGCTCTCATCGGTCGCCGGTCCCCCGTCGCCGGTCGCCGGCTCAGAGGCCTCGCCGTCGGTAGTCGGCTCGGACGGGGCCGAAAGCTCTGTGCTGGGGTCGGGGGTCTGGGGACTGGCGACTTCTTCGACATCGTCGGCGGCAACGATCGGCTCGGCATCATCCAGAGAATCGTCGTCGAGGTCATCGCGGGTCGGCTTGGCCTCGGGGCGGCCTTCGCCCTTGCGGCGGCCACCGCCGGCTTCAATGAGCCGCTTTCCGCCACCGGCTTCAATGAGCTTCTTGGAGCGGTCTTCTCCGGCCGCTTCCTCGGCGCGGGCTTTGACGGGCGCCATGTGGCTCGGACCACCCGCCGCCAACGCAGCCTCGGCAGCGATCTTCTCGCGGGTGCTGGACAGCGACGGTACGACGTCCCCCTTGTAGACCCAGCATTTGATGCCGATCGCCCCAACCGTGGTCCGGGCGGTTGCCTCGCCGTAGTCCACATCGGCCCGCAGGGTGTGAAGGGGAACGCGCCCCTCCCGGTACCACTCGCGCCGGCCCATGTCGGCCCCACCAAGGCGACCCTTCGCCTCGACCCGGACGCCGAGCGCCCCGGCCTTCATGGCGGTTTGGACCGCTCGTTTCATCGCCCGCCGGAACGCCACGCGACCTTGCAGCTGATCGGCGATGCCCCGGGCAAGCAGCTTGGCGTCGGTCTCGGGATCCTTGACCTCGATGACGTTCAGCTTGACGGGCCGGCCGGTGATCTTGTCGAGGCCGGCCCGCAGCCGGTCGGCCTCCACGCCACGACGGCCAATGACCACACCCGGTCGGGCGGTGTGGACGTCGACCTGAATCTGCTCACCGATGCGTTCGATCTCAATGCGTGACACGGCGCCGCGCAGCAGCTCGCCGTTGAGGTAGTCGCGGATCTCAGAATCTTCATTGACGAGATCGGCGTAGCCCTTGTCAGCGTGCCAGCGGGACTTCCAGTCGGTGGTAATACCGAGCCGGAACCCGTACGGGTGGACTTTCTGGCCCATTAGGCCGATCCCTCCTCTTCCTGCTCGGCGACACCGACCACGATGTGGCTGGTGCGTTTATCAATGCGTCCGGCGCGACCCCGGGCGCGCGCCCGGAACCGCTTGAGGGTTGGGCCCTCCCCGGCATATGCCTCGGCGACGTACAGCATGTCGACGTCGAGGGCGTTGTTGTGCTCGGCGTTGGCGATGGCCGAATCGAGCACTTTGGAGACGGCCTCGGCCGCACGGCGGTTGGTGAACCGCAGCGTGGTACGCGCCTCCTCAACCGGGAGTCCCCGGATGAGGTCAAGCACCCGGCGCACCTTATAGGGCGACTGGCGCACGTGGCGGGCCTGAGCCTTAACGATCATCCACGCCTCGCTTTGCTGTCGGCGGCGTGACCCCGGAAGGTGCGGGTGGCCGCAAACTCGCCGAGCTTGTGGCCGACCATGGACTCGGTGATATACACGGGCACGTGCTTGCGCCCGTCGTGGACGGCAATGGTGTGTCCGACCATTTCGGGGAAGATCGTCGAGCGGCGGCTCCAGGTTCGGATGACCCGCTTCTCGTTGCGCGAGTTCATCTCCTCAACCTTCTTGATGAGGTGGTCGTCAACGAATGGGCCCTTTTTCAGGCTTCTCGCCATGTCAGTCCTCTACTTGCGTCGCTTCTTGGAGCGACGGCGCACGATGTACTTGTCGCTTTCTTTGTTCTTCTTGCGGGTGCGGCCCTCGGGCTTGCCCCACGGGCTCACCGGGTGGCGTCCACCCGAGCTCTTGCCTTCGCCGCCACCGAGCGGATGGTCGACCGGGTTCATGACGACGCCACGCGACTGCGGACGCTTGCCCTTCCACCGGTTACGGCCCGCTTTGCCGATCTTGACCAGCTCGGCCTCGGGGTTGCCGACCTGCCCGACGGTTGCCTTGGCATCGAGGGGCACGTTCCGCATCTCACCGGACGGGAGGCGCAGGAGGGCGAAGTCGCCTTCCTTGGCGACGAGCTGAACGGCCGTCCCGGCCGAGCGGGCCAGCTTGGCCCCGCCGCCGGGACGCAATTCGATGGCGTGCACGGTGGTACCGGCCGGAATATTCCGGAGGGGCAGTGCATTGCCGGGCAGGATGTCGACGCCGGAACCAGACTCGAGCACCGTGCCCACCGAGATGCCGACGGGGGCAAGGATGTAGCGCTTTTCACCGTCGTGGTAGTTGAGCAGAGCAATTCGGGCGTTGCGGTTTGGGTCGTACTCGATGCTCGCCACCGTGGCGGGGATGCCGTCCTTGTTGCGACGAAAGTCAACCACCCGGTACCGCTGCTTGTGTCCGCCGCCCCGATGGCGCGACGTGATTCGCCCGTGCACGTTGCGGCCGCTGGAGCGCTTCTTGGGCTCGAGCAAGCTCTTCTCGGGCTTGGACGTGGTGATCTGGGCGAAGTCGGATACCGTCTGGAACCGGCGGCCCGGTGATGTTGGCTTGTATCGCTTGGTGGGCATGACGGTCCTATACCTCGAAAATGTCGATCGAATCGCCGTCGGCCAGCGTGACGACGGCGCGCTTGGTGTCGGGGCGCCTGCCGACCTTGTATCCGTAGCGGCGGTTCTTGCCCTTGCGGTTGATCGTGTTGACCCGCCGAACTTTGACCTCGAAGATCTCTTCGATGGCATGGCGGATCTCGGTCTTGTTGGCACGCTTGTCAACGAGGAAGGTGTAAGCGTTGAGCATGTCGATGCCGTCGTAGGCCTTCTCCGACACGACCGGCTCGATGATGATGTCGCGAGGGTTCTTCACGTGGACTCCTCCTCGGCAGCTGACGCTGCCTCGTCGGAGTCAGCTGTCGGCTGTCGGCTGTCAGCAGTCGGCTCAGAATCTTCGCTGGGGTCTGGGGTCGGGGAACTGGGGACTTCTTTGCCGGCGACCGGCGACTGGCGACCGGCATCCTCCTTGACAAAATCCTCGTCTCCGACCGAGTAGTCACTGGCGCCGGTGACGGCGTCGAGGGTGGCGCTCGTGAAGACCACGGTGTCGGCCCACAGCACGTCGTACGGGTTGACCTGGCCGTTGACGATGACGTTCTCGAGGTTGCGCAGAGACCGATTGGCCACGGTGTCGGTCCGATCGACAACGACCAGGACCTTTGACCCCGACTCCATCGCCTTGAGAAGATCGGCGGCCTTCCTGGTCTTGGGCCCATCCCAGTCGAACGCCTCGACGACCCGGATCTGGCCATCGGCGGCGCGCGCCGAGAGAGCCGACCGGAGCGCCAGCTGCTTCATCTTCTTGGGGGTCCGCTGCGAGTAGTCGCGCGGCTTGGGCCCGTGGGCAACGCCACCACCGGTCCAGGACGGGCTGCGGATCGATCCGTGCCGGGCACGTCCGAGACCCTTCTGACGCCACGGCTTGCGGCCCCCGCCTCGCACTTCGGCGCGGGTCTTGGTGCTGTGGGTTCCGGCGCGGGCGGCTGCCAGCTGTGCGGTCACCACCTGATGCATGACCGACACGTTCGGCTCGATCCCGAAGATCGCAGCGTCGAGCGACACGTCACCTTTGGCGGTGCCGTCGGCGGCGTACAGCGGAGCGGTCAGCTTGTCAGCCACCGGCCTTCACCGCCTTGCGCACGACCACCACAGACCCCTTATTGCCCGGAACGGAGCCCCGCAGCATGGCGAGGCCGCGCTCGGCATCGACTTTGACGATGTCGAGGTTCATGACCGTCGTCTTCTCATTTCCCATCCGGCCGGCCATGGGCATCCCTTTGAACACCCGGGCCGGGGTGGCGCATGCGCCGATCGCCCCGGGGGCACGATGCACCCGGTGCACACCGTGGCTGGCCTGCTGGCCGGCAAAGTTGTGGCGCTTCATGACGCCGGCAAATCCTTTGCCCTTGCTGAGACCGGCCACGTCGGCCTTTTGACCGACTTCGAGCACGTCGGCCACATTGATCTCCTGACCAACCTGGTACTCGGACGCATCCGGCACCCGCACCTCGATGAGGTGACGGGACGGCGGCACATTCGCCTTGGCGAAATGGCCGGCCATCGGCTTGTTGACCTTGCGGGCGTCGAGCTCCCGGTAGGAGATCTGAATGGCGTCGTAGCCATCGGTTTCGGCGGTCTTGACCTGCACCACGCGGCACGGGCCCAGCTTGACGACGGTCACCGGGATCGTCCGGGACTCCTCGTCAAACAGCTGGGTCATGCCCAGCTTCTCGCCGATCAGCGCGTTCATAGCTTGATCTCGACTTCCACCCCGGCGGGCAAGTCGAGCCGCATCAGCGAGTCGACCGTTTTGGCGGTCGGCTCCAGGATGTCGATGAGACGCTTGTGGATCCTCATCTCGAAATGCTCCCGGGAGTCCTTGTCGACGTGCGGACCGCGAATGACGCAGTACCGGTGAATCTGGGTAGGCAGCGGCACCGGTCCTTTGATCTTCGCCTGGGTGCGCACCACCGTTTCGGCGATTTTGCGCGCCGACTCGTCGACCACTTCGTGGTCGTACGCCTTTAGGCGAATGCGAATCTTTTGACCGGTTGCCACTATGTGCCTATCTGTTTGTGAACTACTCGAGGATCTTGGTGACGCGACCGGCACCGACGGTGCGGCCACCCTCGCGAATGGCGAAGCGCAGGCCCTCGTCCATGGCGATGGGAGCGATGAGCTCGACGGTCATCTCGGTGTTGTCGCCGGGCATGACCATCTCGTTGCCTTCCGGCAGCGTCACGTTGCCCGTCACGTCCGTGGTACGGAAGTAAAACTGGGGCCGGTAGCCGCTGAAGAACGGATTGTGGCGCCCGCCCTCGTCCTTGGTGAGGACGTAGACCTGGGCCTCGAACCTGGTGTGGGGCGTGATCGAGCCCGGCTGGCAGATGACCTGCCCGCGCTCGACATCGTCCTTCCCGGTACCGCGCAGCAGCAAGCCGACATTGTCGCCGGCTTCGGCGCGGTCGAGCAGCTTGCGGAACATCTCAACACCGGTAACCGTGGTCTTGGTGGTGGGCCGGATGCCCACGATCTCGACCTCGGTGTTGATGTCCAGGGTGCCCTGCTCGACCCGGCCGGTGACGACGGTGCCGCGCCCGGTGATCGAGAACACGTCCTCGATCGGCATCTGGAACGGCTTGTCCTTATCACGCACCGGCTGCTCGATGTAGCTGTCGACGGCTTCCATCAGCTCCATGATCTGGCCGGCGGCCTCCTCGTCGCCTTCGAGAGCCTTGAGCGCCGAACCGCGGATGACGGGAATGTCGTCGCCGGGGAACTCGTACTCGCTGAGGAGCTCACGGACCTCCAGTTCGACGAGGTCGAGGAGCTCTTCGTCGTCCACCATGTCGACCTTGTTGAGGAACACGACGATGGCAGGCACCCCGACCTGGCGGGCAAGCAGCACGTGCTCACGAGTCTGGGGCATGGGCCCGTCGGCGGCGGAGACGACAAGGATGGCACCGTCGACCTGGGCGGCGCCGGTGATCATGTTTTTTACGTAGTCGGCGTGACCGGGCATGTCGACGTGGGCGTAGTGACGGTTGTCGGTCTCGTACTCTACGTGGGCAATCGCAATGGTGATGCCGCGTTCTTTTTCTTCCGGGGCCTTGTCGATCTCGTCGAAGGCGGTGAAGACACTTCCCCCGCCCTTCTCGGCCAGCACCTTGGTGATGGCGGCAGTCAACGTCGTCTTGCCATGGTCGATGTGCCCCATGGTTCCGACGTTTACGTGGGGTTTCGTCCTCTCGAACTTTTCCTTTGCCATTGCCCTTCTCTCCCTCTACCTATTCGCCGCGGGTCTTCTTGACGATTTCCTCAGCGATCGTGTTTGGAACTTCCTGATACGAATGAAACTGCATGCTGTAGGCGGCCCGGCCCTGAGTCTGGGACCGCAGGTCGGTGGCGTACCCGAACATCTCCGAGAGCGGAACCAGGGCCGTTACGACCCGGGCGTTGCCCCGCTGATCCATGCTCTCGATCTTGCCGCGTCTCGCCGACAGGTCGCCGATGACGTCGCCCATGTAGTCCTCAGGGGTGACCACCTCGACTTCCATCACCGGCTCGAGCAGCTTGATGCCGGCCCGCTTGGCAGCGGCCTGGAGCGCCATGGAGCCGGCGATCCGGAACGCCATTTCGTTTGAGTCGACCGCATGGAACGAGCCGTCAACGAGCGTAGCCCGGAGGTCGACCAGCGGATAGCCGGCAAGCACGCCACCTTCCAGCGCATCTCGAATGCCCTTTTCGACCGCCGGGATGTACTCGCGCGGCACACGACCGCCGGTGATCTTGTCGATGAACTCAAAACCTTCGCCGGGGAGGGCCGGCTCGAGGTTGATCACGGCGTGGCCGTACTGGCCCTTGCCACCCGATTGCTTGACGTACTTGCCGTCGATCTTCTCGACCCCGTTCTTGATGGTCTCCCTGTAGGCAACCTGGGGGCGGCCGACGTTGGCGCCTACGTTGAACTCGCGTACCATCCGGTCGACCAGCACGTCGAGGTGCAGCTCACCCATGCCGGAGATGATCGTCTGGCCGGTTTCGTCATCGGAGCGAACCACGAAGGTCGGGTCTTCCTCCGCGAGACGCTGCAGCGCCTCACCGAGCTTCTCCTGGTCGCCCTTGGTCTTCGGCTCGATGGCCACCGAGATGACCGGCTCGGGGAACGTCATCGACTCGAGCACGACCGGCTTCTGTGGGTCGCACAAGGTGTCGCCCGTCTTGGTGTTCTTGAGGCCGATGGCGGCGACGATGTCACCGGTGAACACGGCGTCGATGTCCTCCTGGGTGGCGGCGTGCATGCGAAGCAGCCGTCCGAAGCGCTCCTTCTTGCCGCTGGTGCTGTTGGCGACCGTGTCGCCCTTCTCTATCGCGCCCGAGTAGACCCGGAAGTAGGTGAGCTTGCCGACGTAAGGGTCGCTCATGATCTTGAACGCAATGGCGGAGAACGGCTCGTCGTCGCTCGGCTTGCGCTCGAGGATTTCGTCTTCGTCTCCAGGCTTGAATCCCTGAATGGGCGGGATCTCCTGGGGATGCGGCAGCAGGTCGACAACGGCGTCGAGTAGCGGCTGGACGCCCTTGTTCTTGAAGGCGCTGCCGCACAGGACGGGCGTGAACTCGAGCCCGATCGTTCCCAACCGGAGCCCTTCCATCAGGTCGGCCTCCGAAAGGAAACCCTCCTCGATGTATCGGGTGAGAAGGGTGTCGTCGGTCTCGGCTACGGCTTCCATGAGGTCGGCGTGGTACTGGCGCGCCTGCTCTTCGTACTCGGCCGGAATCTCCAGCTCGTCCCACTCGGCTCCGAGGTCCTCGTTCTTCCAAACGAGCGCCTTCATGCGCACGAGGTCGATGACTCCGGCAAAATCGGCTTCCGACCCGATGGGGAGCTGGATCACAACCGGTTTGGCATCCAATCGCTCCTTGATCGACTCGACGGCGGCAAAAAAATCAGCCCCGGTGCGGTCCATCTTGTTGACGAAGCAGATCCGGGGCACGCGGTATTTGTCTGCCTGGCGCCATACAGTCTCCGACTGAGGCTCGACACCGGCCACCCCGTCGAACACGGCAACGGCGCCGTCGAGCACGCGCAACGACCGCTCAACCTCGACGGTGAAATCGACATGGCCGGGCGTGTCGATGATGTTGATCCACTTGTCTTTCCACTTCGCCGTGGTGGCCGCGGAGGTGATGGTGATGCCCCGTTCCTGCTCCTGCTCCATCCAGTCCATGACGGCGGCGCCCTCATGCACCTCGCCGATCTTGTAGGTCCGGCCGGTGTAGTAGAGGATCCGCTCGGTGGTGGTGGTCTTGCCCGCGTCGATATGCGCCATGATCCCGATGTTTCGGACCTTCTCGAGGGGGTAGGGACGCTTCGCCATGGTGGTTACCAGCGGTAGTGGGCAAAGGCCTTGTTGGACTCTGCCATCTTGTGGATATCGTCACGGCGCTTCACGGCCGAGCCGGTGTTGTCGGCAGCGTCGAGGATCTCGTTGGCGAGCCGTTCGGACATCGTGTTCTCACGCCGCTTGCGGGCGAACTCGACGAGCCAGCGAACGGCCAGGGTGTTGGCGCGACGCGGCCGCACCTCGACGGGCACCTGATAGGAGGAGCCACCCACCCGGCGGGACCGGACCTCGACCGATGGGCGGATGTTGTCGATGGCACGCTTGAGGGTGATGAGCGGGTCATCACCTCGGCGGCGCTCCACCAGGCTGAGGGCGTCGTACACGATTTTGCGCGACAACTCCTTCTTGCCCTTCCAGAGCACCTTGTTGACGACCTGGCTCACCAGCACCGACCCGTACACGGGATCGGGGCTGACCTTGCGAACTTCAGCGGCAGAGCGGCGCATGGCTAGTCCTTCTTCGATCCGTAGCGGGACCGGGACTGGTTGCGCTCGGTGACGCCGGCGGCGTCGAGCGCCCCCCGGATGACCTTGTAGCGGATACCGGGAAGATCCTTCACACGGCCGCCGCGGACGAGCACGATGGAGTGCTCCTGAAGATTGTGACCCTCGCCGGGAATGTAGGCGGTGACCTCGACGCCGGAGCTGAGCCGCACGCGACACACCTTGCGAAGCGCCGAGTTCGGCTTCTTCGGCGTGACGGTATAGACCCGCGTGCACACTCCGCGGCGCTGGGGAGCGCCACCCAGGCCGGGCGTCTTTTCCTTTTTGCCCTTCGGCGTCCGGCCCTGTCGGACCAGCTGCTGAATGGTTGGCATGCGTTCTGCTCTCTCTCGGGCGCCGGGATGACCCGGCTCGATCACGGCAATCCGTGTGTTTCAAACCTTCCGCAGACACGCGTAAAGTCGGCGCTTCACTCTCTGCGAGCAAAACCGCCGACCCTATGAGGTCCGTCTTCCGTGGGTCAGTCCTGCAAGCTGGTCGGAACTTGGAGGACCCTCTAGAACCGGACGCGTACGCGCTACCGCGGACCGGAGAGTATAGAACGCTTCGTCACCAAGTAGCAAAGGATCAGGCAGAGTTTTCGCGACCTACTCTGTCGGTCGGATCTAGTCCGCCTCGCCGGATTCGACTTCTTCTATCTCGGCGGCCTCCAGCATCGCTTCTTCCTCGATACTGGATGGCTGATGGATGGCAGCCTCAATATCGTCGGCGACGTGCTTTTCGGCCTTTTCGAGCTCTGATCGATCACGTTCCATGACCGGATGTTACGCCTCCCCGGCGCCGGTTGACGGCATGGACGTTCGACCCTGGCGCCAGCGGCTGTAACTCCGTAGGTTGTAGGAGGCTGGGTAGGCCTGATGCCCGGCTCGAAGATGTCCAATCTGGAGGCGACATGCGGGTCCTCGAGATCAGTGTGGTCGGCGCGGCCGCAGCCTACCTGTCACTGAGTTTCAGCCAGTCGGGCACCGGCTACGCGCAGGCGGCCGCCTTTCTGTTCGCCATCATGGTTGGGACGGTCACCGCCGGGCTGGCGATCGCGG
Organism: Acidimicrobiia bacterium; assembly: GCA_013002865.1. Taxonomy (GTDB): domain Bacteria; phylum Actinomycetota; class Acidimicrobiia; order Spongiisociales; family SHLN01; genus SHLN01. The sequence continues at coordinate 36,281 of JABDLU010000081.1, read as the reverse complement.
TCGTATCGCACTCGTGGCCGGACGATGCGGGTGCTGTGTGGATCGGCCCCGCCGAAACGCACCGCTGCCACGTATGCGGACGGCGCATGGTGTCAACCGGCACCGTGTGGCTGTGTCGAAGATGCGACCGGGGCTCGTGAGCGAGCAGCCGTCCGCTACAAGGACCGGGCGAACTCCCGGAAGGCGGCGCTCGCCCGGCTCGTGAGCGGGTCGGCGTGCCCGAAACACGCAATTGCGAACTCGAGCTCGGCGAGGGTCTGGACGGATCCATCGATGGCAGGGGTCGGCCGGTTGAACCAGCCGCGGGCGACCGACCCGCGCCGGTGACTGGCCGCGTCCCCCACGAACAGGATTCCGCCCGCCCGGTCGAGCCGGTAGCTGGTGTGCCCCGGTGTGTGGCCGGGGGTGGGAACGGCGACGAGATCCTCCGGGAGCGTCAGCACGACTCCCGGATTGACCTCGTGGTCGACCCCAGCCGGTTCGCCGGCCGGCATCAAGCCGAATAGCGGTTTGAGCATGCCGAACGGCGGGCGGTCCATGAAGGGGGGCGTCGGAGCTGCCTCGTCACCCTGTACCGCCGGCGCATCGCCCGGCGCGCAGTACAGCTCGGCGCCGGATGCGCGTTTCAGCTCGGCGGCGTTGCCGGCATGGTCCATATGACTGTGGGTGAGGACGATGGCCCGCACATCGTCGACCGAACGCCCGATGGAATCGATCACCGCGGTGACGGCGCCGGCCCGCCGAGGCAGGCCGGTATCGACCAGCGTCAAGCCCTCATCACCGTCGATGACAAATGACCGGAAGCCCTTCTTGACCTGATACACCCCGTTGGCAACTGCTTCCACTGCGACCTCCTCTGTTCCCAGAACCTACTCCCGGTCCCGAGCAGCCAACAAGCAAGGCCCCCGCCGCAGCGGGGGCCTTGAGTCGATTCAGGGCGGGTTACTCGTCGCCGTCGGACTGGGCTCCCAGCGAGGCGAGCCACTCGGCCGGATTGGCGGGAAGCTCGTCCTGGGGGCCGCTTCCATCCGGGACGGTCTCGCCGAACAAGTCGCCAGGCGTCATCACCGTTGCGTTCGGCAGAATCGGCTGCACGACCTGGTACTCGTCGGCGCCGGTTCCCGCCGGGATGAGCTTGCCGATGATGACGTTCTCCTTGAGGCCCCGCAGGAAATCGGACTTGGACTGCAGCGCAGCCTCGGTCAGCACCCGGGTGGTCTCCTGGAACGACGCCGCCGACAGCCACGAGTCCGTCGCCAGTGACGCCTTCGTGATCCCCATCAGCTCGGGGCGGCCTTCGGCCGGAGCCTTCTTGTCGCCGACCAGGGTCCGGTTCGCTTCGAGGAACTCCCGGTCGTCGACCAGCTCGGCAGGCAAAAAATCGGATTCGCCCGGTGATACCACCCGCACTTTGCGGAGCATCTGTCGAACGATCATCTCGATGTGCTTGTCGTGAATGTCCACTCCCTGGCTCCGGTACACCTCCTGTACCTGATCGACCAGATACAGCTGGGCGGCGCGAACACCCTGCACCTCCAGCACCTCCTTGGGATCCAGGGGACCCTCGGTGAGCTGGGTGCCGGGCTCGACGATGTCGCCTTCGGCAACCCGCAGCCGCGCCCGGCGCGGAAGCCCGTATTCGAATTCCTCGTCCTTGCCGACGATGACGATCGAGCGCCCGCCTTCTTCGTTCTCGACGATCTTGATGGCTCCGCCTTCAGACGCCAGCAGCGCCTTGCCCTTGGGGGTGCGAGCTTCGAACAACTCGACGACACGGGGCAGGCCGTGGGTGATGTCCTCGCCGGCCACACCTCCGGTGTGGAATGTCCGCATCGTCAGCTGCGTGCCCGGCTCTCCAATCGACTGGGCGGCGACGATGCCGACCGCTTCACCCATCTCGACCGGCAGACCGGTGGCGAGCGACTGCCCGTAGCAGGTGCCGCAGATCCCGTACCGGGTGGCACAGGTGAGCACTGAACGGCACCGGACGCTCTCGACCTCCGCTGCGTTCTCGAGCGCCTTCATCTCGTCTTTACCGATCAGCTGGCCGGCCTTCAGCGTGACCCCCTCCGACGTCTTGACGAGCTTGCGCTCGACTTTCACGTCCTCCGAGAGGATGCGGCTGAACACCCGGCTGCGCAGATTGCGGATGACCTGGCCGTTCTCGCGGATCTTGATGAGGATCCCGCGATCAGTCTCACAATCCTGCTCGCGGACGATGACTTCCTGGCTGACATCCACGAGCCGACGGGTCAGATAACCGGAGTCGGCGGTCCGCAGCGCCGTGTCGGCCAGTCCCTTGCGAGCACCGTGTGTCGAGATGAAGTACTCGAGCACCGATAGGCCCTCGCGGAAGTTGGAGATGATCGGCCGGGGAATAATGTCACCACGCGGGTTGGCGACCAGTCCGCGCATACCGGCGATCTGGCGAACCTGCATGATGTTCCCGCGTGCACCGGACCGCACCATCATGTCGATCGGATTGAACCGATCTTCCTTCATGGTGACCTCCATCGCATCCTTGACACGATCGGTGGCCTCGGTCCAGATCTCGATCAGCTCCTGACGCCGCTCGTCATCGGTGATCACACCCTGCTGGTACAGCGTTTCCACCTTGGAGGCCCGCTCCTCGAATTCTTCGAGGATCTGGCTCTTCTCGGGCGGCGTCTTCACGTCGTCGAGGGCGATGGTGAGACCGGCCTGGGTGGCATACGTGAAGCCCAGCTCCTTGATGGCATCGAGTGTTTTCTGCACGACCGACTTGTCGAAGTGATCGATGATCTCCTCGACGAGCGTGCGAATGTCGCTCTTGAGAATCGGCGAGTCCACGTAGGGGAACCCGGGCGGGAAGGCCTGGTTGAGCAGGGCCCGGCCCAGGGTGGTGTCGGTCAGGGCGCTGCCGTCACGGGGCTCGTCGGTGAACAGATGCCCGATGCGCTGCTTGAGGAGGGCATGTAGCTCGGGCTCACCAGCCATATCGCCGATGCGGAGCTTGATGGGGGCATGCAACCCGAGCTCCCCGAGGTCGTAGGCCATCATGGCCTCGTCGATATCGAGGAAGATGCGGCCGGCGCCCGGCTCGTCCTCCACCACCTCGGACAGGTAGTACACGCCGATGACCATGTCCTGGGACGGGGTCACGATCGGACGACCGCTGGCAGGGGACCGGACGTTGTTGGTCGACAACATCAGGATGCGCGCCTCGGCCTGGGCCTCGGCACTCAGGGGCAGATGCACCGCCATCTGGTCACCATCGAAGTCGGCGTTGAATGCCTCACAGACCAGCGGGTGAATCTGGATCGCCTTGCCCTCGACGAGGATCGGCTCGAACGCCTGAATCCCCAGCCGGTGCAACGTGGGCGCCCGGTTGAGCAGCACCGGGTGCTCTTGAATCACCTCGGCGAGCACATCCCACACCTGGGGACGCGCCCGCTCCACCATCCGTTTGGCGGATTTGATGTTCTGGGCCAGGTCCTGGTCGACGAGGCGCTTCATGACGAACGGCTTGAACAGCTCGAGCGCCATCTTCTTGGGCAGGCCGCACTGGTGCAGCTTGAGCTGGGGGCCGACCACGATGACCGAACGGCCCGAGTAGTCGACGCGCTTGCCGAGCAAGTTCTGGCGGAACCGGCCCTGCTTGCCCTTCAGCATGTCCGACAGCGACTTGAGCGGGCGGTTGCCCGGGCCGGTCACGGCCCGGCCGCGCCGCCCGTTGTCGAACAGGGCGTCGACAGCCTCCTGCAGCATCCGCTTCTCGTTGTTCACGATGATCTCGGGCGCACCCAGGTCGAGCAGCCGCTTGAGCCGGTTGTTCCGGTTGATGACCCGGCGGTACAGATCGTTCAGGTCGCTGGTGGCGAACCGACCGCCGTCGAGCTGCACCATCGGGCGCAGGTCGGGCGGGATGACCGGCACGGCCTCGAGGACCATCGAGTCGGGGCTGTTCTTGCCCTCCGCGAAGGGAGTGACGACCTTGAGGCGCTTGGTTGCCCGCTGGCGGCGCTGGGCCGACTTGGCATCGAGATCCTCTCGGAGCTGGGCGATCTCGCCATCCAGATCTACCCGGTTGAGCAGATCCTTGACGGCCTCGGCGCCCATGCCACCGGTGTAGTACCCCTCGTAGCGGTCGACGATCTCACGCCACAGCGCCTCTGATTCGACAATGGTCTTGGGCTTCATCGTCCGGAACGTGTCGAACGCTTCCTCGACGAGCTCCTTTTCGGTCTCGGACCGCTCCCGGCGCTCCTTGATCTCCTTGTCGACCTCGCGCCGGCGGGCGTTGATCTCCTGCGTTGAGGCTCCGCCCTCTTCCATCTGAGCGAGCTCCTGCTCGAGGCGCTCGAGGCGGGCGCCCTCCCACTCCTCGAACTCCTCACCAATGGCCACCAGCTCGTGGCGCATGGCCTCCTCGAGCTCGGTCAGGTCCTTCTGGCGCTTGTCGTCGTCGACGGACGTGACGAGATAGGCCGCGAAGTAGATGATCTTCTCGAGCTCCTTGGGCGACATGTCGAGCAAGTAGCCCAAACGGCTCGGAACACCCTTGAAGTACCAAATATGAGTTACCGGAGCCGCCAGCTCGATGTGGCCCATGCGCTCACGGCGCACCTTGGAACGGGTCACCTCGACGCCACAGCGCTCACACACGACCCCGCGAAACCGCACCCGCTTGTACTTGCCGCAGTAGCACTCCCAGTCGCGGGACGGGCCGAAGATACGCTCGTCGAAGAGTCCCTCTTTTTCCGGCTTCAACGTGCGGTAGTTGATGGTTTCCGGCTTCTTGACCTCTCCGTACGACCAGGCACGGATCTCATCCGCACTGGCCAGGCCGATCTTCAGTTCATCGAACAGTTGTGGCACGCAGGTCCCCTTATCTCAGTTCGTCTGATTCGCAATAGATCTCCGAGCCGCCGCAGCGGCTCATCTGTGTTCGTTCCTACGCCTCGGTCCGCTCAGGACGGGAAATATCGATTCCAAGCGATTCGGCCGTGCGGAAGACGTCTTCGTCCAGCTCCTTGAGCTGGACTTCCTCACCGGCCGAGAGCATCTCGACGTTGAGGCAGAGCGATTGCATCTCCTTCACCAATACCTTGAAACTCTCGGGTATTCCCGGCTCGGGGATGTTCTCGCCTTTGACGATCGCCTCGTACACCTTGACACGACCGTTGACGTCGTCGGACTTGATCGTCAGCAGCTCCTGCAGGGCGTAGGCGGCGCCGTACGCTTCGAGCGCCCACACCTCCATCTCTCCGAACCGCTGGCCACCGAACTGGGCCTTACCACCGAGCGGCTGCTGGGTGATCATCGAATACGGGCCGGTTGAGCGAGCATGAATCTTGTCGTCCACCAGGTGGAGCAGTTTCAGCACGTATAGGTAGCCGACGGTGACAGGCTGGTCGAATGGCTTGCCGTCGCGCCCGTCGATGAGGCGGGCCTTGCCCTCCTCGTCGATGAGTTTCACGCCGTCTCGGTTTTCGAGGGTGTTGGCAAGCAACTCGGCAATCTCATTCTCCTGCGCACCATCGAACACCGGCGTGGCGACGCGCTGCCAGGGCTTGGCTCCACCGTTGGCAGGGCTGGGGGTCTTGAACTCAGACCAGCCGCGTGCCGCCGCCCAGCCGAGGTGCGTCTCAAGCACCTGGCCGAGGTTCATGCGGGAGGGAACACCGAGCGGCGACAGCACGATGTCCACCGCCGTCCCGTCCGCCATGAACGGCATGTCTTCTTCGGGGAGGATCTTGGCGATGACGCCCTTGTTGCCGTGGCGTCCCGCCAGCTTGTCACCCTCGGAGATCTTGCGCTGCTGGGCAACGTAGACCCGAACCAGTTCGTTCATACCGGGTGGCAGATCGTCTCCGTCTTCCCGACTGAACACCTTGACATCGATGACCTTGCCGCCTTCGCCGTGGGGGATCTTGAGCGACGTGTCCCGGACCTCGCGAGCCTTCTCACCGAAGATTGCTCGCAGCAGCCGCTCCTCGGGCGTCAGCTCGGTCTCACCTTTCGGGGTGACCTTTCCGACCAGGTAGTCGCCGGGACCGACTTCGGCACCGACTCGAATGATCCCCTCGTCATCGAGGTCACGCAGGACCTCTTCGGCGACGTTGGGGATATCCCGGGTGATTTCCTCGGCGCCCAGCTTGGTGTCGCGGGCTTCGATCTCGTACTCCTCGATGTGGATCGACGTGAGCACGTCGTCTCTGACGAGACGCTCCGACAGCACGATGGCGTCCTCGTAGTTGTGGCCCTTCCATGGCATGAACGCCACCAACAGGTTCTTGCCGAGGGCGAGTTCGCCCAGATCGGTCGACGGCCCGTCGGCGAGCACGTCGCCCTGCTTGACCTTGTCACCTTCGGTGACGACCGGTTTCTGGTTGAGGTTGGTGCCCTGGTTCGAGCGTTCGAACTTGCGCAGTTTGTAGGTCTTCTTGCGGTTGTTGGATGATTCCTTGACGACAATGTGGTCGCCGGTGATCTCTACAACCTCGCCGGCCCCTTCGGCCACCACCATCTCGCCGGAGTCGTAGGCGGCGCGGGGCTCGACGCCGGTACCGACCAGCGGAGCCTCGGCGCGAAGCAGCGGCACGGCCTGGCGCATCATGTTGGAGCCCATAAGGGCGCGATTGGCGTCGTCGTGCTCGAGGAAGGGGATGAGGGCGGTCGCAACCGAGACGATCTGCTTGGGCGACACGTCCATGTAGTCGACCTGCTTGGCGCTTACATATTCGATCTCGCCGCCCGTCTTGCGGACCAGCACCCGCGGATTGGCGAAGTCGCCGTTGTCCTTGAGCGGGGCGTTGGCCTGGGCGATGACGAAGTTCTCCTCCTCGGAGGCAGTGAGGAAGTCGACCTGGGCTGTGACGCGACCGTTGTCTACCCGCCGGTACGGGGTCTCGATGAACCCGAACCGGTTCACCTTGGCGTAGGTGGCCAGCGAGCCGATGAGGCCAATGTTGGGACCCTCGGGAGTCTCGATGGGGCACATCCGCCCGTAGTGGGACGGGTGCACGTCTCGCACTTCGAACCCGGCCCGCTCCCGGGACAACCCGCCCGGGCCGAGCGCTGAGAGGCGCCGGCGGTGGGTCAATCCGGCGAGCGGATTCGGCTGGTCCATGAACTGGCTGAGCTGGCTGGTACCAAAGAACTCCTTGATGGAGGCGACAACCGGCCGGATGTTGATCAGGCTCTGCGGGGTGATGACCTCGGGGTCCTGGGTGGTCATGCGCTCCCGGACAACCCGCTCCAGCCGGGTGAGGCCGACCCGAACCTGGTTCTGAATCAGCTCACCGACGGTGCGAATGCGGCGGTTGCCGAAGTGGTCGATGTCGTCGGTCCGATACCCCTCCCGGCCCTCGTGCAGGGCAACCAGGTAGCGGATGGTGTCGAGGATGTCTTCCCGCGACAGCAGGCCGTGCTCTTCGCTGTTGTACTGGCTGGTGTCGAGCACCGGACGGCTGAACTTGCCGGACAGCTTGTACCGGCCAACCCGGGTGAGGTCGTAGCGCTTGGGGTTGTAAAAGAGGGTGTTGATCAGCCCACGAGCCGATTCGACCGTGGTCAGCTCACCGGGGCGGAGCTTGCGATACAGGTCGAGCAGCGCTTCGTCGCGGTCCTCGGTGGTGTCTTTCTCAAGGGTGTTCTTGATCGACTCGGCACCGTCAAACAGCTCGAGGATCTCCTCGTCGCTTTCGCCGATCTCAAGGGCCCGCAAGAAGGTGGTCACCAGCTGGCGACGCTTGCGATCAACCCGCACGCCGACCGTGTCCTTCTTATCGGTGTCGAACTCGAGCCAGGCGCCGCGTCCAGGAATCACCTTGGCGGTGTAGAGGTCCTTGTCCGAGGTCTTGTCGACCACTTCGTCGAAGTAGACGCCCGGCGACCGCACCAGTTGGCTCACCACGACACGCTCGGTGCCGTTGACGATGAAGGTCCCGTTCGATGTCATGATCGGGAAATCTCCCAGGAACACCTGCTGCTCTTTGATCTCGCCGGTTTGGCGATTCATGAACCGGGCAGTGACGAAGAGGGGACGCGAATAGTTCGAGTCCCGCTCTTTGGCTTCCTCGATGGAGAGGGTGGGATCCGCGAACCAGTGATCGGTCAGATCCAGCGCGAGGCTGCCGGTGAAGTCTTCGATCGGGAAGACCTCATCGAACAACTCCTGGAGACCGGTCTCGAGAAACCAGTTGAAGCTCTCGTGTTGGGTAGCCAGCAGGTCGGGAAGGGGCTGGACTTCGGGGATCTTGGCAAAGGACAAACGCTGGGCGACACGCGCAGGGGCCAAGGCGGATTCCTCCTAAAAAGGGGTGGCATGGGACGGCGAACGGCAAGAGTAACACACGGGCGAAGATAAACAAATCTTCGGGTCCCACGTGCTAAGGGAGACTTCAATCTGCAAGAAGTCTGTTCAGTTGTCCTACTGGGCAAGATACCGCGCGGGTAGTGGGGGGTCAAGGGGTTGCTCGGCGGCCGGGGGCCGCCGAGGTCGGTGGTCAGTGGTCAGTGGTCAGTGGTCAGTGGTCAGTGGTCAGTGGTCAGTGGTCGCCGGTCGCCGGTCGCCGGTGGGGACTCCCCGGTCGGGAGACGGGGGACGGGGGACGGGGGTCAGTGGTCGCCGGTCGCCGGTCGCCGGTCGCCGGACGCCGGTCGGGGGACAGGGGACGGGAAACGGGGGACCGGGGACGGAAAATGAAGACGATCATCCGCCAGCCGGCGGGATAGCTCGGTTTACTCAGCTCCCCAGCCGCCGCCGCCGGGGGTTTTCACCAGAAGCCGGTCGCCGGGGCCGACGTCGACGGTCACTTTGCCGGGCAGCCGCTCGGGAGCGGCGCCGGAGCGGATCAGCCAGTCTTCGCCCTGCTTGCCAGGGAAGCCGCCCGCCAGCCCCCATGGGGGCAGCACGCGCCGCTCCCCCATCAACGACAAGGTGGCGGCCGTCTGAAACTCGATCTCCCGGACGATGCCCTCGCCGCCCCGATGACGGCCGGCGCCGCCACTCCCCCGCCGCAGCCCGTACTGGACAACCCGCAGCGGGTAGTGGGACTCGAGCGCTTCAACCGGGGTGTTCTTCGTGTTGGTCATTCCGGTCTGGATCCCCGAAGAGCCCTGCCCGAACGGGCTCCCACCCTGGCCGCCCGCCACCGTCTCGTAGTAGGCGAAGTCGTCGTTGCCGATGAGGATGTTGTTCATCGTTCCCTGGCCGGCGGCCGGCACCCGGTCGGGAGCGGCGGCGGCGAGGGCGCCGAGCAAGACGTCGGCAATGCGCTGGCTGGTCTCGACGTTGCCGGCCGCGACGGCGGCGGGTGGCGCGGCGCCGACGATGGAGCCCGGCGGCACGGACAGCGAGAGGGGCCGATAGCAGCCGCCGTTGGCCGGAATCGTCGGATCGGTAGCCACTCGCACGGCGTAATACAGGCAGCTCCGGGTGACGGCCTCGACGGCGTTGATGTTTCCGGCAACCTGGCGAGCGCTTCCGGCGAAGTCGGCGTGCAGCCCATCGTCCTCGATCGTGACCGCGACCCGTATCGGGACAAGGGCCCCGCCGAACTCCATGAAATCGGTGAAGCGGTACTCGCCATCCGGCAAACCATCGAGGGCAGACCGCATGCGCCGCTCCCCGTAGTCGAGCAAGGCTGCGGTGACGTCCCGAAACCGGCCGGGGCCTTCCCGGGCGACCACCTCGGTGAGCCGCCTGGCCCCGGCTTCGTTGGCGCCAAGTTGTGCGGACAGATCACCCCGTCGCTCGGCAGGAGTCCGGGTGGCGGCCAGGAACGGCTCGAGAAACTCCGGCAGCCAGCTGCCGTCCCGCACGCAGATGACCGGAGCAACCCGATGCCCTTCCTGGTCGACGGTCGTGGCATGGGCGGGCATCGACCCGGGGGCCTCGCCGCCGACATCGGCGTGGTGAGCCCGGTTGGCCGCCCACCCGATGAGACCGCCCTCGTGGAACACCGGCCGCACCAGGGTCAAATCGTTGAGATGGGTGCCTCCGGCGAACGGGTCGTTCACTGCGTACTGGGTGTCCGGCTCCACGCCATCTCTAAATCGGTCGATTACCGCGGCGACCGAGGCCGGCATCGAGCCGAGGTGGACCGGGATGTGCTCGGCCTGGGCGAGCATCTCGCCCGATGGCACGAATATCGCGGCCGAGCAATCGGCCCGCTCCTTGATGTTTGGCGAATAGGCGGTGCGGCGCAGGATCACTCCCATTTCGGTCGCGATCTGAGCGAGTCGATTCCTCGCCACCTCGAGCGTCACCGCATCGATCGTCACCAGTCCACCACCAGGGCACCGCCGTCATGCACGACGGCCCGTTCTCCGTGACCGAGGAAGGTGGTTGCCTCAGGCTCCTCGATGACGGCCGGACCGATGACTTCCGCCCCGGGCCGCAGGGCCGGTCGCCACCAGACCGTGGCATCGACCGAGCCTCGGCCGCCCTGGACCGGTCGCGAGCCTCGCTCAGGGGTGCCGGTGGGTGCGATCGGCGGCAAATCGCCCCATCGGAGGGCCGGCTCCCCCACCGCCTCGACCCGGACGGTCACCGCCTCAACGGGGTCGGTGGGACGCGAGAAGCCGTTACGGGTGGCGTGGAGGGCGTGGAAATCGGCGGCCAGGCCGTTCCAGCCCGACCCGGGCTCGTACGGCACCGTCAACTCGTGGGATTGTCCGACGTATCGCATGTCCACGCTGTGGCGGATCACGCTGGTGTCGAGGCCATCGGCAGTCATCTGGTCGGTTGCACCGGCACCGAGGCTGCGCAGAGCATCGTCAACCACCGACTCCTCGGTGGTCAACACCGATCTCGACCAGTCCTGGCGCGGCGGGCTGAGCAGCAGCCCGAATGCGGAGAACACGCCGGCGTGGAGCGGCACGATCATCCCGGCCATGTCGAGCCGGCGGGCGAGCGAGGAGCCGTGCAGCCCGCCCGCACCGCCGAATGACACGAGCGTGGCCTCGCGTGGATCGGCTCCCTGCTCGACCGAGACCGTTCGCAGGGCGCCCGCCATCACTTCTTCGACGACCTCGATCATCCCGACGGCAGCCGCCGGGTTGTCGAGCCCGAGCGGCTCACCGATCCGGGAGATAGCAGCGTGGGCGGCCCGGGCCTCGAGCACGACGTCAGATCCGAGCCGTCCGGCCGGGTTGATGCGACCAAGCACCAGGTTGGCATCGGTCACGGCCGGCTCGACCCCGCCCCTCCCGTAACACGCCGGGCCCGGCTGTGCGCCGGCGCTGCGCGGGCCGACCCGGAGCGCCCCACCGGAGTCGATCCATCCGAGGCTGCCGCCCCCGGCCCCCACCGTGTGGACGGCCACCGCAGGGAGACGGCACGGATAACCGTCGATGAGGCGCTCGTTCGAGATTTCGGGCCGCCCGTCCTCGATCCGGCACACGTCGGTTGAGGTTCCGCCCATGTCGAACGAGATGAGGCTCGGACGACCGAGCGACCGTCCGAGCTCGGCAGCGGCGACAACACCACCGGCGGGTCCGGACAGCAGGGCGGCGGCCGGGTGGCGGCTGGCACCGGCCGCCGAAATGAGGCCACCCGACGACTGCATGACCAGCACGTGGCCGGGCAGTCCGGCCCGGCTGCTGGCCTCAGACAGGCGCAGCAGGTAGTGGGCCATGATGGGCTGCACGTACGCGTTGAGCACGGTGGTCGATGCCCGTTCGAACTCACGGAACTCGGGGGCGACTTCGCTGGATAGCGAAACCGGCACCCCCGGGCAGGCGGCGTGGAGTGCCCGGCGGATGGCGAGCTCCTCTGCGGGGTCCTCGAAGGAGTATTGGAGCGACACGGCGACCGCTTCGATCCCGTCGTCGAGGTCGGCGAGGGCATCCGGGGTCACGCGCCGGTCCGCCGGGACGAGCGGGGCCGGGCGGCCGACCTGCTGGTCGTAGAGCGCCGGCCGGTCCTGCCGGCCGATCTCGAGGACATCCTCGAATCCGGGGCTCGTGACCAACGCGCAGGTGGCCCCGGCGCGTTCCAGGAGGGCATTAGTCGCGACGGTGGTTCCATGGAAGAAGCGGCCGACGTCGTTCGTGAAGGCGGCGGCACCGGCGACCACGCCGCGACTCTGATCGTCGGGGGTACTCGGCACCTTGGCGGTTGACAGCGTCGAGCCATCCCAGGCGGCGACGTCGGTGAACGTGCCGCCGACGTCCACCCCCAGGCTTCCAGTCACGGCTGGTCCTCACCGCAACCGGCGGTCCGTGCCATTGGGGTTGGCCTCATCGACATCCACCGAGGCTAGGGGACGCTGTGTCCCGCCGGCACGGCGGAGGGCTCCCCCGGGTGCTTTATGCTCGCACCGTGAACGTTCTGCTTCTCGGCGGAGGTGGCCGCGAGCACGCCATAGGTTGGAAGCTCGCCCAGAGCTCCCGCCTCGACCAGCTCCACACCGCACCCGGCAATCCCGGTCTCGCCACGATCGGGCCGACCCACGCCATCGATCCGGCGGATCCGGCCGCCGTTGTCAACCTGGCACTTCGGGAATCGATCGACCTCGTCGTCGTCGGTCCGGAGGCCCCTCTCGCCGCCGGCGTGACCGACGCCGTGCGGACCGCCAGGATCCCGATCTTCGGGCCGAGCCGGTCGGCCGCCCGGCTGGAAACGTCGAAGTCTTTCGCCAAGAGCATCATGCACCGGGCCGGCGTTCCGACCGCCGCCTCCGAGGTGTTCGCCGATGCCGAGTCGGCCCTGGACCACTTGTCGGTGCGAAAGCCCCCGTATGTCGTCAAGGCCGACGGCCTGGCGGCCGGCAAGGGTGTCCTGGTGACATCGCAGCTCGGCGAGGCTGCTAGCTGGGTCGCCGACTGCTTTTCTGGCCGGTTCGGCCCGGCCGGGAACCGGGTCGTCATCGAAGACTTCCTCGACGGCGAGGAGATCAGTGTCTTTGGGCTATGCGACGGGACCACCGTCCTCGGCTTGCGAACCGCCCGGGACTACAAGCGGCTCGAAGACGGCAATCGTGGACCGAACACCGGTGGGATGGGGACTTACACGCCCGTACCGGGTCACGGAGACACCTTCGTCCGACGCATCGTGGACACGGTCATCACTCCGGTGCTCGAGACCCTGGCCGCGGATGGCGAGACGTACACCGGTTTCATCTACGCCGGACTCGTCCTCACCGAGGCCGGGCCCCAGGTGCTGGAGTTCAATTGCCGGCTCGGCGATCCGGAGACCCAGGCATTGCTGCCGACACTCGAGAGCGACCTGTTGGACGTCATCGCGGCATGCACCGACGGCAACGCCGCCGGCACCGAGCTGCACTGGTCCGGCCAGATGGCCGTGAACGTGGTCCTGGCCGCCAAGGGATATCCCGAGGCGCCGGTGCTGGGTGACGAGATCCGCGGCCTGGACGAGGACGAGCCCGGGACCCTGGTCTTTCATGCCGCCACCCGCCGGGTCGGGTTGCGCACCGAGACCGCCGGGGGCCGGGTTGTCAGCGTCGTCGGCCTCGGCCCCGATCTCGATGCAGCCCGCGATCGTGCCTACGATCGGGCCGCCCGGATCAGCTTCTCCGGCAAGCAGTACCGGACCGACATCGCCCAGTAATCGATCGACGAACAAGGAGTCACGAATGAAAAAGGTCGCCGTCCTGATGGGCTCGGAGAAGGATCTGCCCATCATGCAGAAGGCCGCCGAGACCCTCGAGCGATTCGGCATCCCCCACGATGTCCTGGTTGCCTCGGCGCACAAGTCGCTCGATCAGGCGCTGGCGTACATCGACGGTGCCGAAGAGAACAACCTCGGTGTGATCATCGCCGGTGCCGGCAAGGCGGCCCACCTGGCGGGAGTGATGGCCGCCCGGACGACCTTGCCGGTCATCGGAGTGCCGCTGAGCGCGTCGATGGATGGGCTCGACGCGCTGCTCTCCACCGTCCAGATGCCCTCGGGAATTCCGGTGGCAACGGTGGCCGTTGATGGCGCCGGCAATGCCGCCCTGCTCGCCGTATCCATCCTGGCGATAACTGATGACAGCCTCCGCAAGCAGCTCGCCGCCCACCGCGACCAGCTGGCGAAAGATACATTTCGCGAGGTGCACCGCGGATAACCAGAGGTCGCGACCCACCGACCTACAATCGCCAGCGTGTTGGCGCTGACACATCTCGCTTCGGGCAAAGTTCGCGAAATCTATGAGATCGACGAGCATCGCCTTCTGTTCGTAGCTACGGACCGCATTTCCGCGTACGACGTCATACTCCCGGACGCCATTCCCAACAAGGGCCGCGTTCTCACCGGCGTATCGCTGCACTGGTTCGACTACCTGGACACCCCCAACCACTTCATCACCACCGAACTCGGCGGCCTGGGGCTGGATCAGGCCGAGCGGCTCGTGCTGGACGGGCGAGCCATGATCGTGCGCCGGGCGGAGGTCATCCCTATGGAATGCGTGGTGCGGGGCTACCTATACGGCAGCAGCTGGCGTGAGTACCAGGCCGGTGGCGGTCCGACTACCGAGCACCTCCCCGACGGATTGAAGATGGGGGAAAAGCTCACCGAGCCGATCTTCACCCCGGCCACCAAAGCGGAAACCGGCCACGATGAGAACCTCACCGAGGCCGGAGCCCGTGATCTCGTCGGCCACGAGCTATACGAGCGCCTCCGATCACTTTCGATCGACATATACCAACGGGCCGCCGAAGCGGCCGCCGCCCAGGGGCTGCTCATCGCCGACACCAAGTTCGAATTCGGCTGGGACGATGGGGAGTTGCTGCTCATTGACGAGGTGCTCACGCCCGACTCGAGCCGCTATTGGCCGGCCGACGAGTACCAACCCGGCAAGACCATGCCGTCCTTCGACAAGCAATACGTGCGGGACTGGCTGGATTCCACCGGCTGGGACCATTCGCCGCCCGCCCCGGCCATGCCCGATGAGGTCCGTGACGGCACCGCCGCCCGCTATACCGAGGCATTCGAGCGCATCACCGGCCGATCGTTCGCGGACGGCACCGGATGAGAGCCCTGGTGACGATTACCCGCCGGCCGGAAATCGCCGATCCGGAGGGCGCCACCATCCAGCGGGCACTCGTCGACCTCGGCTACGGCGACGTCGACGGGGTTCGCGTCAATCGAACCATCGAGGTGTCTTTGCCCGGGCGCGACCAGGAGTACGTGCTGTCGGCGGTGCGGGCCATGTGCGAGAAGATGCTCGCCAATCCCGTCATGGAGAACTACGAGATCGAGATCCTCGGTTGAGTATCGGGATCATCACCTTCCCGGGCACCAACTGCGAACGGGACGTGGCGTACGCATTCGAGGCCCTCGGTGCCGACACTGAACAGGTGTGGCATCGCGAGACCTCACTCGACGGCATCGATGGCGTCGTCCTGCCGGGCGGCTTCGCGCACGGTGACTACCTGCGCACCGGGGCTATCGCCCGCTTCTCGCCGGTCATGGCGGCCGTCGAAAAGCTGGCCGCCGAAGGCCGGCCGGTGCTCGGCATCTGCAACGGGTTTCAGGTCTTGTGCGAAGCCGGGCTGCTCCCCGGGGGGCTCATCGCCAACCGTGACCTCCGGTTCATCTGCCGTCCGGTGCACGTGCGAGTCCAGTCGCCAGACTCGATACTCACCAGGGCGGCCCGCCCCGGCCAGGTTCTCACCATTCCGCTCAACTCCTACGAGGGCAACTACATCACCGGTGGCGACGCCGTCCGGGTCATGCTTCGGTACACCGACGCCGCCGGCACCCTGTCCGACGCCGCCAACCCGAATGGATCCGAGGGAGCAATCGCCGCCGTTGCCAACACCGCCGGGAACGTGGCCGGCTTGATGCCCCATCCCGAGCGGGCCATCGAAGACTTCATGGGCTCGACGGACGGACGGATACTGCTGGAATCGTTCGTTGCCTCCCTCGAGGCCGTGCCGGCGTGACCGACGTCGTGCACCGCGAGCTCGGAATGACCGACGAGGAGTTCATCTCCGTTCAGGAGATCCTCGGCCGGCGACCCCAGGATTCGGAACTGGCGATGTACTCGGTGATGTGGTCGGAACATTGCTCGTACAAGAGCTCCCGCGCGCACCTGGGGACCCTCCCGACCGACGCACCCTGGGTGGTGGTCGGTCCCGGTGAAAACGCCGGCGTCGTCGACCTGGGCGACGGCTGGCTGGCCGCGCTGCGCATCGAGAGCCACAACCACCCGTCGTTCGTTGAGCCGTATCAGGGAGCGGCCACCGGCGTGGGCGGCATTCTGCGAGACGTGTTCACGATGGGCGCCCGGCCGGTCGGGCTCTGGAATCAGATTCGGTTCGGTGAGCTTTCGGACCCGCACAATCGCTACCTGTTCAACGGTGTGGTGTCGGGCATCGCCGGATACGGTAACGCCGTCGGTGTCCCGACTCTGGGAGGCGAGACCGAGTTCGACCCGGTGTATGCCGGCAACCCGCTCGTCAACGTCATGTGTCTCGGCATCTTGCAGCGCGAGCAGCTGGTGCTGGGGACTGCCGGCACTCCCGGCACGATTGCCGTCCTGCTCGGCGCATCGACGGGACGCGATGGCATCGGCGGTGCCTCGGTGCTGGCGTCGGCCGGCTTCGATGAGACGGCCGGGGAAAAGCGCCCCTCGGTCCAGGTCGGCGACCCCTTTGAGGAGAAGAAGCTCATCGAGGCGTGCCTCGACCTCTACGAGCGCGACCTCGTGGTCGGTGTCCAGGATCTGGGCGCCGCCGGGCTGACCTGCGCCGCCAGCGAACCGGCGGCCCGGGCCGGAGTGGGGATGGAACTGAACCTCGACGCCGTCCATGTGCGCGAAGATGACATGACGGCACCAGAGCTGCTGATGTCGGAGTCCCAGGAACGGATGATGGCCTTCGTTTCGCCCGACAAGGTCGACGAGGTGCTCGCCGTGGCGGCCACATGGGAGATCGACGCCTCCGTGGTCGGCACCGTCCGGGACGGAGACCGGCTGCGCGTCCACCACAACGGTGAACAGATCGTCGACGTACCGGCCGCCTCTCTGACCGATGACGCTCCGGTGCTGCATCGCCCGATCGAACGGCCCGCCTGGCTCGACGACCTGCGCAAGCGCCGCGACCCACCGGATCGCACACCTCTCGACACGGCACTGCTGGCGTTGCTCGATGATCCCGGCATCGGCGATCGGTCGTGGGTCTACGAGCAGTTCGACCACATGCTGTTTCTCAACACCGTGCGGCCTCCGGGAATCGATGGATCACTGATCCGCATCCAGGGAACGGACAAGGGCCTCGCCGTGTCGACCGACGGGAACGGCCGAATGTGCCAGCTCGATCCCCGCCGCGGCGCCGAGCGGATCGTCTACGAGTCGGCGCTCAACGTGGCGGTTGCCGGCGCCCGTCCCCTGGCGGTCGTCGACAACCTCAACTTCGGCAATCCCGAGAAGCCAGACGTCATGTGGCAGTTCACGGAAACCATCGCCGGGCTGGGAGCAGCGTGCGACGCCCTCGGTGTCCCGATCGTTGGCGGCAACGTGTCGTTCTACAACGAAACCGACGGACGCGACATCTACCCGACCCCCGTCGTCGGAATGCTCGGACTGGCCGAGCCGATCCCCGCCTTCATCGGAGACGTGGGCACCGACATGACCATCTTCCTCGCCGGACCTGCCCAGCAGCGTTCGCTGGCCGGCACCGCGTATCAGAAGACGATCTTCGGGACGCTGGGCGGACGGCCGACCCCGATCGATCCCGATACCGGCGGCAGGTCGATTGAACTGGCCATCCGCCTCGCTCACGTCATGCCGACCGCGGTGCTGCACGACGTCTCCCAGGGCGGTGCCCTGGTTGCGCTGGTCGAGCTGCTCATTCGCCATGACGTCGGCGCCGTACTGGAGCGCACCTCGACGATCGACGCGTTCGGTGAAGACCCGCACCGCTTCCTGTGCCTGGTCCCGTCGGCCGAAGCGGCCCGGGTCACCCAATTGGCGGCCGAGGTGGGATGTGACATCCGGCGCATCGGCCAGACGGGTGGTGCCGACCTCGAGTTGTCCGACCCGACCATCGACCCGATGTCGATCGGGCGGTTGCGCACCGTGTGGGGCGGTGCCATCCGGCGCCGCATGGAAGGGACGATCCATGAGTGACTCACTTGGAAAGCCGGGCGAAGCCTGCGGGGTGTTCGGGGCGTTCGTCCCGGAGACTCACGTCGCCAACCTCATCTATTTCGGCCTGTTCGCCCTCCAGCATCGCGGGCAGGAGAGCGCCGGAATCGCCGTTTCCAACGGCCAGCGTCTCACGACCTACAAAGACATGGGACTGTTGTCGTCGGTCTTCGACCGGAACACCCTCGCCGGGCTGCAGGGCGGCATTGGCATCGGCCATACCCGGTACTCGACGACCGGCTCGAGCACCTGGGCCAACGCCCAACCGGCCTTTCGCGCCATCGGGCCCCGCAGTGTGGCCCTGGGCCACAACGGCAACCTGACCAATACCGCCGCGCTGGCGGAGCGGCTCGGGTCGAGCGGCACCACCGATTCGGAGCTGATGACCAGCGCAATCGCCGAGCGAATCCACAAGGAGAGCGACATTCCACTGTGGGAGGCCATCGCCGGCGTCGTGCCGGATTTTGAAGGCGCCTACACACTTGTTGTGATGGACGACACATCCGTGGTGGCGGTGCGCGACCCGCACGGCTTCCGCCCGCTGTCCCTCGGCCGGATCGGGCCAGACGGGTGGGTGGTCGCCTCCGAGACGGCGGCTCTCGATCTGGTGGGCGCCACCTTCGAACGGGACGTTGAGCCCGGCGAGCTGGTCGTGCTCGACGAGCGGGGCGTGACCTCGCACTTTCCCCAGGACCCCGTTCCGTCCCGGCTATGCGTCTTCGAATACGTGTACTTCGCCCGACCCGACAGCGTGCTGGCGGGACAGAATGTCCAGGCTGCCCGAGTCGAAATGGGCAGGCAGTTGGCCCGGGAAAGCGGTGTTCCGGCCGACGTCGTCGTGCCCGTGCCCGAGTCCGGCATCCCGGCCGCCCAGGGATACTCCTGGGAGTCGGGTATCCGGTACGAGGACGGTCTCGTCAAGAACCGCTACGTGGGCCGCACCTTCATCGAGCCCGAGCAAATGCTGCGAGAGCGCGGGATCCGGCTCAAGCTCAACCCGATCAAAGATGTCCTCGACGGCCAGCGGATCGTTCTGGTCGACGATTCGGTCGTGCGCGGCTCGACCACCCGTCAACTCGTCGAGGTGGTCCGGGCAGCCGGTGCCCAGGAGGTGCACCTGCGGATATCCTCACCGCCGTATCGCTGGCCGTGCTTCTACGGGATGGACACATCGGACCGCAGCTCTCTGCTGGCGGCCGGGAAATCGGAGGAGGAAATCGAAGCATTCCTCGGGGTCGATTCGCTCGGCTACCTGAGCCTGGCCGGCCTGGAAGGCTCGGTGTCGGACGCCACCCAAACCTTTTGCACCGCCTGCCTGTCCGGTGACTATCCGACGCCCATCGGCCCGGACAAGTTCGTCCTCGAATGAGCACCTATTCGGGAGCGGGCGTAGACGTGGCAGCCGCCGACCGCTTCACGAACTCGATCGCCTCCCGGGTGACGGCGACGTGGACCGAACACGTCGTGGGGACCTTCGGCGGATTTGCGACCGGCATCACGATCCCCGACGGCTACACCAGGCCGGTTCTGATGATGACGACCGACGGGGTCGGAACCAAGGCCGAGTTGGCGCGCCGGCTTGGGCAGTTCGACGGAATCGGCCATGACCTCGTCGCAATGTGCGTGGACGATCTTGCCGCCCAGAGAGCGACCCCGCTCGGATTCACCGACTACCTGGCGGTCGGTGCTCTCCAACCGGAACGGGATGAGGCCATTATCGGGTCTATTGCCGACGCGTGCCGCCTGGCCGGCTGCGCCTTGCTCGGAGGCGAGACCGCCGTCCATCCCGGGGTCATGGAGCCCGACCAGTTCGATCTCGCCGGTGCCGCGCTCGGGGTCGCCGAAGCGGCCGAGCTGTTCGACCCCGGTGACGTCAGACCCGGCGATGCGATCATCGGCGTCGCGAGCCCCAACGTCCGATCGAATGGCTTCTCGCTGGTCAGGTCGGTGTTCACCGAATCCGACCTGCGCGACAGCTTCGAAGGCACCACGCTGGGCGACGTAGTCCTCGAGCCATCGGTGATCTATGCGCCAACCGTGCTGGAGGCCGCTCGCGAGTTGCCGATTCGGGCGATGGCTCACATCACCGGCGGGGGGCTTCCCGGGAATCTGCCCCGGGTTCTGCCCGAAGGGCTGACCGCTCACCTCGACGTCGCTTCCTGGGAAATACCGGCCATCTTCGGCATCATCGCCGAACGGGGCGGGATCGAGCACGCTGAAATGTTCCAGACCTTCAATATGGGTATTGGGTTCGCCCTGGTGGTGCCGGCAGCACACGCTGAGTCCACCCTTGCCGCCGTGACCGACCACCCGGCCTGGATCATCGGCGAGGTCGTTCCTGGTAACACTGTGCGCCTCCAGCCCTAACGGGCTGCCCGCCCTCAGACGATCGCGGCCAGCTTGTCGACGAAGGTGCTCGACCCCGGGTTGATGACCTCGTCGACCCGGCCGGCCAGCCCGGTCAGCTCGGTGGAGGGATCGGCGCCGAACTCGTAGATCTCAAATGTCGGAGCGGCGTGGGAGCCATCCTCCAGCTGCTGTCTCACCAGGTAATGAGCCAGCTCAGACATCACGTCGGACATGAGCCGATACAGCCGGCCGACCGGACCCGATTTGTCCGCCGCCGGGCCAAACAGCTCGTCGAGCACGAGGTAGAGATACCGGTAGGCGGCGTTGAAGAGGTCCGATACGGCGGCGACGTCGGGCGGGTAGCCGGCGGTCACGGCGTCCGGCCGAAGCGGAAACACATCACCGAGCGGACTCGTCCCATCAGCGATCTGAGCGAGCTTGTGGTAGTGGGTCAGTTCCTGGTGGGCCGGATCTGCCCAGCGATCAGTGCTGAGCCCCTCCCCCTGATGCACGATGATCTCGAGCGCTTCGACGGCTGATGCCACGTCGTCGATGAACAGGAGCCCACCGCTGTCCTCCGCGTCGAAGGCGACCGGCCGATAGAACGCAGCATCACCCATCTGATGGTCGCGCTGCGGATCGGAAAACAAGTCGAAGTCGTCGTCCAGTTCGGCGATGGCGAGCTCGAGGGCGTGATAGAACTGTCCGAGCGTTTCGAACACATCCGCCTCGGCGGGCGCACCCGACACCTCTGGTTGCTCGACCCGCATCAGCACATCCCGAATCAAGTCAATCGAACAGGCCACCAACCGCAATTGCAGGGGCGGCCGGTGATGGGGAAGCCACATCGGGTAGCTGGGGATCAGCTCGGTGGGGGCAAAGGAGGGGCGGCCACCGATGGCGACGAGCAGGTTGGCACACAGGGCGGCGTGGAGCATCTCCTCGGCGACAATGCTACGGATCAGCAGAGCTGCCTCCGACTGCTGGTCCTCGATGGAGTACATCGCCACCAGGTACGGGGGAATCGTCGACAGCTCAACCTGAATCGCCAGGCGCACGTGGCTGCGCAGATCCTCGACCGTCTCGATCGGCATATGGCTCCTTCCCACTGCTCGCCGGGCAATCTAGACGACGGCGCGTTCCGTACACTGGCCTCCGTGCAAGTCAAGGGCATCATCTGGGTCGGGTCGAGCACAGACGACCGGCGCGCCACCGCCGAGTTCTTCGAGAAGCAACTCGGCCTCGAAGTCTCCACCAACGTGGCCGGCTTCACCCAGCTCACGATGGAAAACGGGGACCGGCTCGAGTTGTTCGGGCCCGACTCCGTTGAACACGACCACCTCGATACCGGCCCGGTGGCCGGCCTGTGGGTCGACGACATCGAAGCAGCCCACGAAGAACTCAGCCGGGCCGGAGTGGCCGACATCACGGCAATGGAACGGGGGCGCGACGGCCATCGCTGGTTCTACTTCCGGGCACCCGACGGGAACTACTACGAGTTGTGCGAACACCCGCGGCCCCGGCCGCCGCGTGCCCACCCGACCGGATCGAACTAGCCCGGAGCACCCGGGGCGCTCAGTGCCTGAAGTGGCGCCGGCCGGTGAACACCAGGACCATCCCATGCTCATCGGCTGCGGCAATGACCTCGTCGTCGTTGCGACTTCCTCCGGTCTCTACGAGGGCCTTCACCCCAGCCTCGGCGAGGGCATCGACGCCATCGCGGAACGGGATCAGGGCCTCACTGGCCGCCACCGCCCCGTCCAACCGATCACCGGCCTGGGCGACGGCCCGGCGGGCGGCCCCCACCCGGCTCTGGTCGCCGACACCGATTCCGACGGCCGCACCGTCCTGGACGATCACGATGCTGTTCGACTTACAGTGCGCGCCCACCGTCCAGGCGAGGTGCATCGCCTCGAGTTGGGAGGGGGACGGCTGGGTCTTCGACATGACCCGCCACTCGTCCGACTCCACGTTCCGCGAATCGGCCTCCTGGATGAGCATGCCCCCGTCCACCGCTCGCACATCGTGCTTCCAGCCGCTCGGCGCCGAGGCCACCAGGACACGGAGGTTCTTCTTGGCCGACAGCACCGCGGCCGCTTCGTCGCTCACGCCGGGACAGATGATGACCTCCAGGAACATGCCTGCCATCTCCTTGGCAGTGGCTTCGTCGATGGCGGTGTTGGTGGCAACGACACCGCCGAAGGCCGACAGCGGGTCACAATCCCGCGCCGCTACGAACGCTTCGTGCACCGTTGGGCGCTGCGCAACCCCGCACGGGTTGAGGTGTTTGACCACGACGCACCCCGGGCTGGCGATGCGCTGGACCAGATCCCAGGCGGAGTCGGTGTCGGCATAGTTGTTGAACGACAGGTCCTTGCCCTGCAGTTGCCGGGCGGTGAATGGCCAACCGTCCGCCCCGGCCCGCCGGTACAAGGCAGCCTCCTGGTGCGGGTTTTCCCCGTACCGCAGTCCAGTGGCCTGGTCCAGGGCCACGAGCATTGTCTCGGGCAGGTCCTCGTCCGCCAGCCAGGCATGGATCAGCGCGTCGTATCGCCCGGTATGCGCGAAGGCGCGAGCAGCCAACCGGCGCCGTTCCTCGCCGGTAGTGCCCCCTGCGCTCAGCGCCGCGGTGACCGTCTGGTAGTCGGCTGGATTGGTCACCACCGCCACCCGCCTGTGGTTCTTGGCCGCGGCCCGGATTATCGCCGGGCCGCCGATGTCGATGTTCTCCACGACCTCCCCGGCCGGTCGACCGGCGGCGACCGTGGCCTCAAACGGATAGAGGTTGCAGACCACCAGGTCGATCGGCGTGATCCCGCGCTGTTCGAGATCGGCGCGGTGCTCGGCGGACTCGGTGTTGGCGAGAATGCCTCCATGAATGGTGGGGTGGAGAGTCTTGACCCGCCCGTCGAGCATCTCCGGCGCGCCGGTGACATCGGCCACCCGGGTAACGGCAATGCCCGCTTCCTCCAGCGTGCGGGCGGTGCCGCCCGAGGCCAGGATGGTGATGCCGGCGGCTTCCAGCGCTGTGCCGAGCTCGGTCAGACCGGTCTTGTCCGAGACGGATACCAGCGCCGTCTTGATGGCGACTCGATCGTTCATCTCACTCCTTTGTTCGATCGCTGCGGCGACACCGATGCGACAGATCTGATCCACCACCTCGGGGAATAGCTGGTGCTCCAGTTCCTGGATCCGGGCGTGGAGGCGGGCTTCGTCGTCCCCGCCGAGAATCGGGACCCGGCGCTGGGCGATGATCGGACCGGCGTCGACATCCTCGACGACGACGTGCACTGTTACGCCGGTCTCATCCACGCCGGCGGCCAGCGCGTCGGCGACCGCCCTGGCTCCCGGGAATCGGGGAAGCAGGGACGGATGGACGTTGATGATCCGGTCCGGGAAGCGATCAATCGCTTCGGCGGCGAGGATGCGCATGAAGCCCGCCAGGATCACGAAGCGGCACTGGTAGTCGTCGACTACATCGCACACGGCTGTCGTGAAGGAGGCCCGGTCCGGATGGTCGCCCCACGGCACCTGGCGAACCGGGATGCCCCGTTGGCGAGCCAGATCGAGGCCGGGTGCGGCCCGGTCGGCGACGACGACGGCTACCCGATAGGACGAACCCTCCTGCTCCTCCAGCAGGCGTCGCAGATTGGATCCGCGCCCGGAGATGAGCACGGCGATGGGAACCTCCGCCATGCCGTGAGGATAGGGAGGGCCCATCCAGCCGGGTGTAAAGAAAATCCGCCGGGGTGCCGAAAACCGGTACAGGAGAATCGCCATCGTGGGGGGTCATAATGCTCCTGTCTTTTGTGGCAATGGCAGGCGGGTTTGCCCTGATTTTCCGTGGCATCGAGGTCATCGGGTGCCAGACCGTGTCGCTGTCTCGCAGCCTCACCACGTGCTACTCCAACGACTTCGGCGCCCTCCCCGGTCCCATCGCCGGCGGAGCCCTCATCACCGTCGGCGTGGTCCTCTTCTTCGTCGCCATGCTGCGGTTCGCCACGGTGCGGTAGGAATCAGCAATCAGCAATCAGCTATCGGCAATCAGCTATCGGCAATCGGCAATCGGCAAGTTGCCGGTTGCAGGTTCCAAGTTGCCAGTCAGAAGGCGTCAGGCGTCAGAATTACCTCCCCCGCGAGCGCCAGCGAGTGGGGGAGGCAAGGAGGGGGGTGGGCAACCCTTCGGGTTGCTTGGCGCGTTCCTGTGTTCCTGGGTGGGTGACCGGCGACCGGCGACCGGCGACCGATAACCGGCAACGAGAAAGACGCCACCCACAGGTGACGTCCTTCACGTTCTTCGGCCGTTGACGGTTGACCGTCGACAGTCGACAGTCGGAGCCCGGAGGGCTCCGACTACTACTTCAGCTCGACCTGGGCGCCGGCGCCTTCGAGGGCCTCTTTGGCCTTGTCGGCGGTCTCCTGATCGACGCCCTCCAGGACGGCAACCGGAGCGCTCTCGACCAGCTCCTTGGCTTCTTTGAGGCCGAGCTTGGTGAGACCGCGGACCTCTTTGATGACCTGGATCTTCTTGTCGCCAACCGAGCTGAGCATGACGTCGAAGTCGTCCTTCTCTTCCTCAGCGGCGGCTCCGGCGCCGGCGTCGCCACCGGCCACGGCAACGGCCATCGGGGCAGCGGCGGTGACTTCGAACTTGTCCTCGAAGGCTTTTACGAACTCGGACAGCTCGAGAACGGTCATCGTCTCGAAATGCTCGAGCAGATCGTCTGTGGTCATTTTTGCCATGTCATTTCTCCTTTGGTGAACTACTTGTCGGAATCTTCAGAATCAGTGGCAGCTTCGGCATCCTCCGCCGCAGCATCCTCCGCCGCAGCATCCTCCGCCGCAGCATCCTCCGCCGCAGGCTCTTCGGCCGGAGCATCCTCAGCCGCAGCCTCCTCAGCCGGGGCAGCCGCAGGCTCCTCTTCAGCCGCAGGCTCCTCTTCAGCCGCAGGCTCCTCTTCAGCCGCAGGCTCCTCTTCAGCCGCAGGCTCCTCTTCAGCCGCAGGCTCGTCCGCAGCCGCAGGCTCCTCAGCCGCAGGCTCGTCCGCAGCCGCAGGCCCCTCAGTTGGTTCGGCCGCGAACGCCGGATCGGTCTCACGCTTCTCGAGCAGTTGCTGCATGGCGGTGACCGGCTGTCGTAGCACGGCGGTCATCATCCCGGCCAGGTTCGCCATCGGAGCCTTCATCGCCCCCGCCAGCTTGGCGAGCAGGACTTCGCGTGGCTCGACGTCGGCCAGCTGCCGCACGCCGGCGGCGTCGAGCGTGGCCCCCGCCAGCAGGCCGCCCTTGAGGACGAGCTGGTCATGATTGTCGGCGAATTCCTTCAAGCTCTTGGCGGCCGGGACCGGGTCGCCGGTCGTGAAGGCAATCGCGGTCGGTCCCTCGAGCCAGACGAGCAGGTCGGTCATGCCGGCCTCCTCGGCAGCCCGGCGCGCCAGGGTCATCTTGAAGACCTTGTACTCAGCTTCCGCTTTGCGAAGTGAGCGGCGCAACTGCTGCTGCTGGCCGACCGATAGACCCCGGTACTCGGTCACGAAGATGGCTTGGGCCTCCTCCAGCTTCTCTTTGATCTCGTCGACAACGGCGACCTTCTCCGGTCTGGCCATGTCTTCTCCTTCATTGGCAAAGGCTCCGACCGGACAGGGTGGAGCCTCTTGTAGGTTCCGACCTGCGCAGGCATCTTCGGCCCCGGGGGGCACCGGCGGTCTCCGGTCAGGAGTTGTTGAATTGTCGGGCCCGAGGTTAATCAGCCCGGACTGATATCGTCAACGTCGCCGATGACCCGAAACCGTGATCGCCTCATTTCGGCGGCGGTGGGCAGCGGCGTGAGCACGTGAATGCTCCGCAGTGGCGGTGCCGGGCCCCGCACGAACCCGACGATGGCCGAGCCCAGCGCCATCACGACCAGGAATCCCTGTGTTGCCGACCGATCGCGGGCTTCGTACCAGCAACGCGGTCGCAGAAACGACCCTTCGATACCCGCGGCGTATTCGTCCATGAACAACACCCCGATGGTGCTGCCGCACGTGTGGGTGCGGGGCCCGTTGGAACTCAGGTTGCCGCTCGTGACGGTGAAATCCTTCAACCCCAGCCACAGGGCCAACCCAACCAGACATGCCGCCAGGACGAGAAACCCACGCCGGTACATGCTTGCACATTACCGGTCCCCGCCGGTTGGCGGCCCCGGGTCTCGTTGGGCTAGCGACCGGCTTTGGCCAGATCCTCGATGGAGGAAACGTCGATCCGGACGCCGGGGCCCATCGTGGAGGACACCGACAGGTTGCGGACGAACCGCCCCTTCGTCGACGCCGGCCGGGCCCGGACGATCTCATCGGTGAGGGCGGCGAGGTTGGCAAACAGGGCATCGAGCTCGAAGGAAGCCTTGCCGATCACCGCCTGGACGTTGCCTGCCCGGTCGTTGCGGTACTCGATCTTGCCCGCCTTGAACTCCTCAACAGTCTTCGCAATGTCGAACGTGACCGTCCCGGCCTTGGGGTTGGGCATGAGACCGCGCGGTCCCAGGATCTTGCCAACCTTGCCGACTTCGGACATCAGGTCCGGGGTGGCAATGGTGAGGTCGAAGTCGAGATCGCGTCCACCCTGGATCGCCTCGGCGAGCTCCTTGCCGCCGACGATGTCGGCACCAGCCTGCTCGGCTTCGGTGGCCTTTTCCCCGGCGGCGAACACCGCAACTCGGATGGTCTTGCCGGTCCCGTTCGGGAGCGAGACCGTCCCGCGCACGTTCTGGTCGGCGTGCCGGGCGTCGATGCCGAGGCGGTAATTGGCCTCGATGGTCTCGTCGAACTTGGCCCTGGCGTTGGCCTTCACCAGCTCCAGGGCCTGGCGAGCCTCGTAGGCGGCCGACCGGTCGATGGCGGCGAGGGCGGTACTGAATCGTTTGCCATGCTTGGGCATTGACGTGTCTCCTTGTGGTGCAAGCGGCCCAACGGCCTCCCACGTTGTCTGGCTAGCCGCTGACGGTAAAGCCCATCGAGCGGGCGGTTCCCTCAACGATCTTCATGGCCGCCTCGATGTCGTTGGCATTGAGGTCGGGCATCTTGATTTCGGCGATCTCCTTGACCTGGGCTCGGGTCACCGAGGCCACCTTCTCCCGGTGGGGCTCAGGTGATCCCTTGGGGACCCGGGCGGCCTGGCGCAACAGCACCGCGGCCGGTGGGGTCTTGGTAATGAACGTGAAGCTGCGATCCTCATAGACGCTGATCTCCACCGGGACGATCGTCCCGGTCTGGTCGGCGGTCTGGGCGTTATACGCCTGCACGAAGTCCATGATGTTGACGCCGTGCTGACCGAGCGCAGGACCGACCGGCGGTGCCGGGCTGGCCTGGCCGGCCGGCACCTGCAGCTTGATCACTGCCATCAGTTTCTTCCGTCCCATGGGATGCCTCTGCTAGAGCTTGACGATTTGTTCGAAGTTGAGCTCGACGGGGGTCTCGCGGCCGAAGATGTTAACCAGCACGCGCACCTTCGACTGATCGAGGTTGATCTCCTCGATGACACCGTTGAAGTCGGCGAAGGGCCCGTCGGTGACCCGCACGGTTTCCCCGACGCCCCAGGCGGGCTGGAAGCGTGGAGCCGCCTTGCCGACGGCCTCCTCCTTCTTGACCCCCAGAATCCGCTCGACTTCCCGTCGCGACAGCGGGACCGGCTTGGTGCCCGATCCGACGAAGCCGGTCACGCCCGGTGTGTTGCGCACCGCGAACCAGGAGTCGTCCGACAGGTACATGCGCACGAGGATGTAGCCGGGAAAGACCTTCTTGGGAACGGTGACCTTGCGGCCGCCTTTGATCTCGACCACATCCTCCATCGGGATGTGCACGTCGAAGATCTCTCCCTCCATGTGCATGGAGTGGATGCGGGTCTCGAGGTTGGCTTTGACTTTGTTTTCGTAGCCGGAGTACGAGTGAATGACGAACCAGTCGCCCGGGAGGTCGTACGGGCTGGCTGGACCGGTGTCGACTGGTTCCTCCGGCTCCTCTTCTTCCTCTTCGTCGGCTTCCTCAGCGTCGGACTCGGCGGCCGGCTCCTCGGGAGCGTCTTCCGCGGCTTCTGCCGGAGCTTCGTCGGCTTGGTCGGCTTCCGCTTCGTCGGCGGCCTCGGCGGCCTCGGCGGCGGCGGCATCGGCCGCCTCCTGCTCCTCTTTGGACAGGACCTCATCGAGCTTGTCGCTCGAGGTCAGCCCAACCGATGCAAAGGCGGCTGCCAGGAGACCCCCGGGATCACCGTCCTCGGCGACGGGAGCGTCGGCCGCATCGGGATCGACCCCGGCGGGAACAGCCTCGACGGACTCCGTGTTCTCGGCGGCGTCCTCAGCCGGCGCCTCGGTGGCGCCCACAGCCTGATCTTCCATACTCGTCATTGCAGAATCAGGTCGACGAAGGCTTGCTTGAAGATGAAGTCCAGCCCGGCGGTATAAGCGGTCAGCGCGATGGTGGCGATGAGAGAGACTGCGGTGTAGGTCGTGAGGGTCTGACGATCCGGCCATGCCACCTTGGAGAGCTCCTGACGCACTTCATGCAGATAGGTGCGGAGGCCGCGGCGCTCCTTGCCCTCGCCGACGGCCTTGCCGGCGGCGCGCTGCGCCGCAGCCTGCCGGCCGGGTTTGCCTTGCTTCTTGTCGAGCCGCTCCTGGCGGGCTTGCTGTCGACGGAGTTCTCGGTTCATCAGTTCCTCTATACCTGGGGCTCCGGTACGGGAACCCACTCTTCACGCCACGCAGGCCGGCAGGGGCGGTGGGACTCGAACCCACAACCTCCGGTTTTGGAGACCGGCGCTCTGCCAATTCGAGCTACACCCCTCTGTTGTGAAGCCGAATCCTAGGGCGAGTGCCCTGCGAGACGGCCCGAGTATAAGCACACGCGACGCCAACGTATTGCCGGTCGGTCAGCTTAGGCGCTGATCGTGCGGCGCCACAGCGCCAGCGCACTCGCCACCGCTACTACGCCGGCCGCCGCGACGGCCACCTCTCGCCCGGCGGCCTTCCTGGGGTCGTGGTCGAGCCCGCCAATGTGGGCCCCGACGGCCGACGCCAGTCCGGCCGGTGCAGGAACGACGGTGTCCTGCAGAGCCGCCAGGCTGCGCAGCATCGTGCGATAGCGGGCGGCCTCCGCCTGGCAGCGAAGGCATTCGTCGATGTGGGCGTCGTGACGGCCCGGGTCGGCCGCCAGCAGGTGCGAGCGCACAACGCAGCCGATGCTCAGTCCACTTCCCGCCACAGTTTCTCCTTCAGCCGCCGCCGGGCCCGGTGCAGACGCACCTTGGCGGCGGTGACGCTGATGTCCAGCGCCTTGGCCACCTCGGCGTGGGACCAGCCGTAGATGTCCTTGAGAACGACGACCGCCCGCTGCGGATCGGGCAGTTCGGAGACCGCCGCCCGGAGCCGTCCGCCCAGCTCGGCGGTCTCCGCCGAGGACTCGGGTGTCGGGGCCGAGGCGTCGTCGAGCAGGATTGCTTCGTCGAGGGTGGCGGCCGAGTGGCGGCGAGCCCGCTTGCCGAGGGTCCAGCTGGTGTTGACGGTGATGCGGTGCAGCCAGGTCGATAGGGCGGCGTCACCGCGGAACCGGGGAAGCGCCCGCCAGGCCCGGATGAATGTCTCCTGCGCAGCGTCGGCGGCCAGTTCGTAGTTGCCGAGCAACCGGAAGGCAAGGGAGAAAACCTCGTGCTGATGGCTCCGCACCAGCTCGTTGAATGCCCCCTCGTCACCGCCCCGGGCGCGATCGAGCAGCTCGGCGGAATCGATCGGGTTGCGGTCGGCCATCTTCGTCAGCCTCCGAGCATCGCATCGGCTGTCACCAGGTCAATATCCCCGGTGCGGATGATGCAGGTTAGAGCATCGGGCGCCTTGACCTCGGCCAGGACCTCCGCCTGCAACGCCGGCCGCAGCGCCTGTCGGAACCGGAGACGCATGCTCGCCAGCGGCAGAGGGCCGGAGAGGGTTCGGCCCGCCGCTTGGGTGACCCAGGAGGCCATGAGCAGCCCATGAACGATGATCCCGGGCAACCCGGCCTGTACCGCCGCCTTGTGGTCCCAGTGGATGGGATTCCAATCCCGGGTGGCACCTGCGTAGCGAACCAGGTCGGCCCGGCTGGCCGACTTCAACATCGGAGGCAGCGACTCACCCACGGCCGGCAGGTCGACGGCGGTCGGCAGGTCGTTCTCGGCCCGCTCGTCCCAGGCCGGTTCCGGCTTTTCCGTGACGCGTTCCTTGGGCAAGGATCCTTCGGTCATGAGGAATGTCGACGACGCCTCCTGAAACACTCCCCCGTCCCCGTCCTCGGTTCGGGTGGTGAATGTGACGAAGAACATCTCGCCGCGGTGGCGCACGCTTTCCACTTCACCGATGACCCGGGCGTCGATCTCCTGGGGCAGAGGGCGATGCCAACGGAAGGTCTGATCGACGTGCACCAGCGTTCGGGCGTAGTCGGCGGCGTCCTCGTCCTCGAAGAAGGCGGGTGCCGACTTGAACAGCGCAACCGCCGCGAATCCGGGCGGAGCATGGAACTCCCATCGGCCGGGATCGTCGCCCGTAGCGATGACGAACTCCTCTACCTTCTCAACGGAGGTGCGCAGGTGGAATGGCCCGTAGGTGCGTCCGACCAGATCGGTGAGGTCCCCGCTCATCGTGCCGGGACCTGCCCCATTAGCGGGTCTCTTTGTGGGGCGTGTGGTTTCGGCACCGGTTGCAAAACTTCTTCAGCTCCAGCCGGTCGCGCGTGTTCGTCTTGTTCTTGTTGGTCACGTAGTTGCGTTCCTTGCACACTTCACACGCAAGGGTGATGACCGGTCGTTTCTGGGATGGCATGACTTTGACCTCTCTTGTCCGTAGCGGCGGGTGGACTTGAACCACCGACCTCTCGATTATGAGCCGAGCGCTCTAACCAGTCTGAGCTACGCCGCCGAGCCCCCTCGCGGATTTGAACCGCGGACCCCTTCCTTACCATGGAAGTGCTCTACCACTGAGCTAAGGGGGCACTCGCAATTGAGCGGGGATGAGGATAGTCACCGTTCTCGCGTGGCGAGAGGTCGCCGGTCGCCAGTCGCCAGTCGCCAGTCACCAGTCACCCGTCCCCCGTCCCCCGTCCCCCGAGCCCGACGCCGATGCCCGAGTCTGACCTGCAACTTGCAACTGGCAACCTGCAACTCCCTGATGCCCGATGCCCGATGCCCGATGCCCGATGCCGGGAACCCCTTCGGGTTCCTCGCAACCTGCAACTCCCCGACGCCTACAGCGAATCCCCATCCAAATCTCGAATTCGTTGTTTCAGATCCTCGGGGATGGGTGCTTTCTCGGCGGCGTCGTAGTCGTACATGACGATCACGCCGGTTCCCTTTGCCACGGGCTGCTGCGGATTGTCGGCTCGTGCGACGACATATTCGTGGATCATGCTGGTGGTTCCCAGCTTGGTGGTCCGGGCCCCAACCAGGATGTCGGCGGGAAAGTCGACGGGTGACAAGAAGTCACAACTGACGTGAGCGAGGATCG
Organism: Acidimicrobiia bacterium; assembly: GCA_013002865.1. Classification (GTDB taxonomy): domain Bacteria; phylum Actinomycetota; class Acidimicrobiia; order Spongiisociales; family SHLN01; genus SHLN01. Next base: position 4,352 of record JABDLU010000081.1, on the reverse strand, counting down.
GGGCGATTCCGACTGCCTCGGCCGTCTTGATCCCGACCCGCCTGAAGTGGGCGATGCGGGCGGTCTCGAACCAGCGGATGAACCGGGTGTTGTTGACGTGCCCGAACGCATCCATGTCGCCCCACAACACCGGAACCCGCTCGACGACCGCAAACCCTTCGATCATGACTGGAGGGTAGGCGCGCGTCAGAGCTCGCGACTAAGGAGCACAGGAACGCGCTCAGCAACCCGCACGGTTGCCCACCCCCCTCCTTGCCTCCCCCGCTCGCTGCGCTCGCCCGGGGGACTGACATCGCTACGAGTTCGGCGGAGCCGAACTCGCAAGCAACCCGGCGAAGCCGGGTTGCCGTGGTGGGAGGAGGATTTGAACCTCCGAAGGCTGTGCCGGCAGATTTACAGTCTGCTCCCTTTGTCCGCTCGGGCATCCCACCGTGAGCCAAAGAGGTTAGTTGCTGGTTACGGATCCGTGATCTCCGTCAGCTATCAGCTATCAGCAAGCAGCAAGCAGCTTCTGGCCGTTGACAGTCGACAGTCGACGGTCGACCTTCCTACGCGAACGACACCTTCATGCCGTTGCGGCGGGCGATGTAGACAAACCAGGCGAACGAGAGTCCGATTCCGCCGCCTTTGACGACCAGGTTGAGCACCGACTTGAACGCCACGTAGTAGCCGACGCTTTCGTTGAGCAGAACGTAGGTGGCGAGGCCGGAGTGAACGACCAGCAGCACGACCCACAGCACGGTGGCGTGGACGAAAAACCGACGCACACACGGCCGCTCCATCATCTCGTCGGACAGCGGCACGAAGTCCCGAGCGACCTTGACGAGCAGCGGCTCGGCCCTGGTCAGCGACAACAGCAGAGCGACGGCCAAGGCGGCCTTAGCGAGGCTGGGCTGCAGGAAATACACGACCACGCTTCCGGATGCCAGGCCGAGGATGGTGCGAACGGTGAGCGTGATGGTCGTCAGGGCGAGCAATCCGCTGACTCGCTGGCCCTTGATGAGCCTCCGGGCCACGCCGATATAGCTGTAGGCGAGTGCCGCCAGCAGCGCACCCCAGACGTTGGTGGCGAAGAGAAAGACGTAGAAGATGGCGAACGGCCAGACCGTGCCTTCGAGGATGTTCGGCAGCGCATGCCTGGCCATCGACCACAGCTTGGGAAGGACGACGTGAAAGTGGTCGGCGGGTTCGTGGGCCCCAGCAGTAGGAACTGCAGGCGGCGTTGTCGTCAGAGCGTTCATCTCGCTGGAGAACTCCGTGTTGCTTCCGTTGTCTATGACACGCGGTGAGCGACCGAGTTCCCCTTTATCAGTCGAACGCCACTTCCCTGCCTATCGGCAGCGGCACGGGAACAGTACAGCAATCTGCATGCGTCGGCACGCATGCGTTCTCAGCGTTCTCTCAGCTACTGAACGGGCTCGCCATTTCCTCGAGCCGGGCCACGCGATCGGAGATAGGTGGGTGGGTGGAGAACAGCTTGCGGAGTGATCCACCCCCATCGCGCCGGCCGCCGAAGGCCTTCAACGGATCGGCGATGTAGAGCGGGGCAACGGCCGGGTTGACGTTCATCGGGATACGGGAGGTCCCGGCTTCGAGCTTGCGGAGCGCACTGGCCAGAGCCAGCGGCTGCCCGGTGATCTGCGCCCCCGTGCGGTCGGCCTGGTACTCCCGGGCCCGGGTGATGGCGAGCTTGATGATCATGGCAGCCAGCGGGGCAAGGATGACGCTCACCAGAGCGATGATCCCGCCGAGCGGGTTGTTGTTGTCCCGGCGTCCGCCCAGGGCACCCCACATCGCCATTCGGGCGAAGATCGAGAGCGCCGCCGCCATGGTGGCTGCAATCGTCCCGATCAGGATGTCCCGGTTGCGCACGTGGGCCAGCTCGTGGGCCAGGACGCCCTCCAGCTCCTCGTTCGACATCAACTGGAGAATCCCGCCGGTGACGGCCACTGCGGCGTGCTTTGGGCTGCGCCCGGTGGCGAAGGCATTGGGCTGCGGGGAGTCGATGTAGTACAGCTTCGGCATCGGCATGTTCTCCATCAGGGCCAGCTTCGACACGATGGACCACACCTCTGGGAGCTCTCCCTCTTCGAGCGGCCGGGCGCCGGAGGCGCGCAACGCCAGCTTGTCAGAGAAGAAGTACATCCCGAAGTTCAGAACGCCGGCAATGACGAGGGCGATGACGGCCCCGCTGGTGCCACCGAGCGTCTGGCCAACGAGGACGATGACGGCACCGAGCGCCGCCAGCAAACCGACGGTCTTGAGATTGTTGTTCATGTGTGAATGGTACCCCTGGGCTGATTCATCTAAACAACGTCCGCCGGCCGCCCCCTGTTCCAGCCGGCCGTATGAGAACGCGAAAATCTGCTACGGAACGCGAAAAGACACCACCGCTCAGAGTGGCGGTCGCGCGGAATTGCCACTACCGTCGGCTGATAGTTCACAGGCGGAGTGCCGAGGACGCCGGACCAACCGCCGGCGCCGAGGGGCCTGTAGACGAGCAAGGGGCGCCTCCCTCGGGGCGCCCTTTGGTCTTTTCGGAAATCCTCCGGATTTCCGAGGTCGCCGGTCGCCGGTCGCCGGTCCGAATACCCCCTGTATTCCGACTCTAAGTCGCACAATCCAAGTCAGGGTGCCAGTTTCTTCCTGGCGACGGGGGACGGGCGACGGGCGACGCTTGCTACGCACTTCCCTCGGCCGGCGCCTCGGGGGTCTCGCACAGGAAGTAGGTGGCGCCGGCGGCGGCGTGGTAGCGGTAGCTGGTGTTGCCGACGGCCAACACGATGAGCCCGCCGGGGACCTCAGCCTGGGTGTAGGCCATGCCCTCGGCAGGGCACCCGACACTCCCGTTACGCCAGGTCACTGCCCGGGCGTCCAGCACGTCGATCTCTTCGACCGGGATGGACAACCGGGTGCTGAGGTCGCGCATGACCCCGGTGATATCGGCCAGGTCCGGGCCGTCGCCGGACAGGGCCGGCTGGCGGGTCGGCGGAGGGTTAGGCAGGCCGGGGCGAATCGGCTTCGCAGCCGGATCGGGCGCGGGCACCGGCACGGGTGTGAGCGCAGGCTCATTGACCCGGTCGGCAGGCCGGGCGGCATCGCGGGGAGCAGGGTCGACCGGCGGAACGGTTGAGATCGATTCGGGCGCGGTGGAGCCGACGGTTGCAGCCGGAGCATTACCGGTTAGATCACTTCCCCCACAGGCCGACATCAGTAGGGCAACAACGCCCACCAGAGCCACGACGTTCCTCATGATGGTGAGACGTGACAAGGGGCGTCGCGGGTTCCGACGCCCACAACTAGTGTGATCCGGTAGACACAGGTCGTAAGGGAGGGACTACATGTACCGGCTGCGCTGGATTCGCCTGCTCACGTTGGTTCTCGCATTTGCGCTCACGGCGGCGGCATGCGGAGGAGACGATGGTGAGGCGGGGGACGCCACGACCACCACCGCAGGCAACGGTGCAACGACGACCACCGCTGCCGATGCGACTACTACCACCACCGAGGCGGCCTCCGGCGACAGCAACTCGGCGTATTGCGAGCGAGTCCGGGAGGCGGCCGACTCCGATGAGACCCCGCTCGACTTCACCTTCTTCGGCCTAAGTCCCGAGCAGCTGCAAGCCCAGTTCGAGAAGAACCTGGAGATCTTCGAAGACTGGGTCGACATCGCTCCACGCGAAATTGAAGACGATGCTCAGGTGGTGCTGGACTTCTACCGCCGATTCATCGACCTCGGCAACGAGTTGAATTGGGACCTGGAGGCAATGGCAGACTCCGAGGAGTTCAACACCGCGTTCGACGATCCAGCGCTCGATGCGGCGACCCTAAACCTGGACAACTTCACCGAGAATGTGTGCGGCGTCGTCTTCAACGATCCGGCGAGCGACCCGGGCACCTCGAGCGGCGACGATCCGCTGGCCGACCTCGCCACGGCCCTCGGGATTCCGATACCTCTCAACATCCTCGATGAAGCGACCGTCGAGTGCCTCACAACCGAGTTGGAGCCCCTGCTCACGGCCGATATCGGCCCGGGATACGTGCCGACGGAAGCCGATTTCGAGTTGCTGACCACCGCCCTCGAGGCGTGCGGATTGGGCTAAGCGGAACAACGCCGGGCTAGCCGGTGATCACCATCTTCCGGCGCATCGCTGCGCTGTGGGACGGGCATCGCTGGCTGGGAGCAGCGCTTGCGGCCACGCTGGCGCTCCGCACCGTCTTCACGGTGGTGCTGGCCCTCAGCATCAAGCTGATCATCGACCGCATAGTGGAAGGGAACGTCACCGGGTCCCCGGTCGGGATTGTTCTCCTGCTGGTGGCCGGGTACGTGGTCTCGGCCGGGGCTGCCATTG
>JABDLU010000062.1 GCA_013002865.1 Acidimicrobiia bacterium | reverse complement strand
GTCGACTGCCAGAGGGCCGTTGACCGTTGACCGTTGACAGTTGACCGTTGACCGTTGACCGTTGACCGTTGACCGTTGACCGTTGACAGTTGACCGCCGGAGGCCCTAGCCGTCGGTGGCGACGCTTCCGAAGAAGCTGGTGTCCTCGATGGCGAGCTCTTTGAAGGGCTGGAGCTCCGATTGCTCAGTCGACGTTCGACGGTCGACTGCCAGAGGGTTGATGCCGTTGACCGTTGACCGTTGACCGTTGACCGCCGGAGGCGCTAGCCGTCGGTTACGACGCTTCCGAAGAAGCTGATGTCCTCGACGGCGAGCTCTTTGAAGGGCTGAAGCTCACCGACGGCTTCTGCGGGGTAGGTGCTGGTCACCTCGATGCGGACCGTCTTCGTCAGCTCGGTCTGGATCGCCACCGGCTGCAGGTCACGGGTGTTGGCGAGCTCGACGATGGTCGGACGGGTGGTGTCGTCCGGGCTGATGCGCAGGCCGCGTACCCGGAAGTTGCGGAGGAAGCTCTCCTGGTCGCTGATGTTCTTGAATTCGATGCGCTCGAGCGCCACCGGCTCCGGGAAGAAGAACGTCAGCGTTGCGCCGACACCTTCCTGGCCGACCTGCCACATCGTGGTCGGATCGCTGTCGATGAGGTTGTCGGCCGGAAAGCCGGACAGCTGAGCCGACGGCACTACCCGGTTGGCGGTCAACTCGACGGTTTCGGGGAGGGTTCCTCCGTTTCCGGCCGTCGTACTGCTCGAGGTGTTCGAGGACCCGCCGTTGGCCACAGTTGTGGTTCCCGGCTCATCGTCCACGAAGGCGTTGTAGAAGAAGGCGATCACCGCGACGACGGCGATCACGGCCGCGGTGACAATCAGCGCCCGGGAACCGGCCGTGCTGCGGGCGAGAGGCTGGGGCGCCATCGGGAGCGGGCCCTGGGCCACCCGGGCTCCGCAGGACACGCAGTGGCGGTTGGTGGCCTCGTTCGTGGTTCCGCATGACGGGCACGGCACCATCTGCACCTGTGGTGCCGCCGGAGGAGCAGCCGGTTGGTCCGCGACAGGGTCGAACAAGTCGTCGAACGGTTCCCGCGTGTCTCCCACCTGTGCTCCTCACATTTTGGCCGGGTCTTCCATTCTGGCACGGAACGAGCCGAGCCGCACCAGCGCCGTTTCTGTCACACGCGACCGGTACGGTGCCCCCATGTCATATCGCTGTCAGAGCTGCGGTTTCTCGTCCGGAAAGTGGATGGGATTCTGCCCGCAGTGCCGCTCAACCAGCCCGCTCGAGGCTTCCGCCCCGGCCGCTGCTCGTTCACCGGCACCGGTCGGAGGGGGCGGCCGGGCCCGCCTCGAATCGGGGATCGGGGAGTTCGACCGGGTGTTGGGTGGGGGCCTGGTGCCGGGCGCGTCTGTGCTCCTCGGCGGGGAGCCCGGCATCGGCAAGTCGACCCTGCTCCTCCAGTTGGCTCACGCCCACGCCGCCGCAGGCGTCGATGTGCTCGTGGCCACCGCCGAAGAATCAGTCGAGCAGGTGGCGATGCGAGCCGAGCGCCTCGGCTGTGCGGGCGTGGTGGTGGCCGCCGAGGCGGATGTCGATCGGATCATCGCCCACAGCGCCGGCGTGGGGCTGCTGATCGTTGATTCCATCCAAACCGTGGCAACGGCGGATGGGACCGGTGTGCCGGGCGGCGTCACCCAGGTGCGCGAGTCGGGGCAGCGTCTGGTGCGGTTCGGCAAGGAGAGCGGCGCGGCCGTTGTGCTGGTTGGTCACGTCACCAAGGATGGGTCGCTGGCCGGGCCGAAGCATCTCGAACACCTCGTCGATGTCGTCTTGTCGCTCGAGGGCGATGGCGCCCTCGGCCTGCGAGTCCTGCGTAGCGCCAAGAACCGCTTCGGGGCCACCCATCAGGTGGGATTGTTTCACATGACCGACGGCGGCATGGAGGAGGTGACCGAACCGCTGCTGGGCGATTGGCAGGGGGACGTTCCCGGAACCGTGGCGTTTGCCGGCGTCGAGGGTCGGCGCTCCGTCCTCGTCGAGTTGCAGGCACTGGTAGCACCAACGTCAAACCCGCAGCCCCGCCGCAGTGTGAAGGGCATCGAGGTGGCCCGGCTCCATCAGATCCTCGCCGTGCTCGACAAGCACGTGGGGGCCGGCTTCGGCGGTGCCGACGTCTACGTGAACGTCACCGGGGGCCTGCGCATCCGCGAGCCGGCCGCCGATCTTCCCCTTGCCGTGGCCCTCATGTCGTCCCTGCTCGATGTCCCGGTCGGCCGGGTAGCGGCGTGGGGTGAGGTGGGCCTGACCGGGGAGGTACGACCCGTTTCAGGTGCCGAGCACCGTCGGGAAGAGGCCTCCCGGGCCGGCCTCGGCGTGGTGGCGGCGCGGGGGAGCCGGGATCGGATTGGCAGCCTCCTGACCGTCGCCGGCTTGCATCCTGGGCGCCGGGGGCCTGTAGTAGCCTCCGGTCTCGATGGTCACGCACATGCCTTCGTCGCTCCTTCAAGTCCTGCGGCGACTGGCGCCGGGAACGGAGCTGCGTAACGCCATCGAGCGCATCATCCAACACGGCTCAGGCGCGCTCATCGTGCTCGGCGGAGGCTCCACGGTAGATGACCTCTGCACCGGCGGTTTCGTGCTGCAGAACACCGAGTTCAGTGAGCAGCGGCTGGCCGAGTTGGCCAAGATGGACGGTGCCATCGTGCTGGACGACAATGCCGAGCGCATACTCAGGGCCAATGTGCACCTGATCCCGGACTCCACGATCCCGACTCGGGAGACCGGTACGCGGCATCGCACCGCAGAGCGCATGGCCATCCAGACCGGAAAGCCGCTCGTCTCGGTGAGCGAGGGGCGCAAGATCGCCGTCGTCTTCACCGACGAAGGCCGCCACGAGCTGGAGAGCCCGGTGACCGTGCTCCCGCGAGCCAATCAGCTGATGCAGACGCTCGACCGGTTCCGGCGCCGCTTCGATCTGGCCGAGGACTACCTCACCCGCCAGGAGGTCGAGGGCGCAGCAACGTATCGGGCGGCCACTGCCCTCATTCAACGGGCTGAGATCATCCACCGGCTCAGCTCCGAAGTCGACGACCTCACCGTGGCCCTTGGCGAGGACGGCACCCTCATCCAGTTCCAGAGTGCCGATCTTCTCCAGGGCGTGGCGGCCACCGCTGATCTGATCATCTCGGACTACGCCTCGAAACGCTACCGGAAACGGTCCCTCGACGATCTGGCGGACCTATCGATCACCGAGGTCCACGATGCGGAGCGGGTGGCGGCGATCTTCGGGTTCAAGGATCTCGATGCGGAGGCCCGACCCTCGGGTTACCGCATACTGGAAGGGATTCCTGCGCTACCCGCCTCGGTGAAGGAAGGGGTCGTGGGCCGCTTCAAGACCCTGGCTCGCATGCTGGCGGCCAGTGCCGAGCAGCTGGCAAGTGTTGAGGGAGTCGGACGGGCCCGGGCCGGCCAAATGCGCACCTACTTCGATCAGCTGCAGCAGGAGGCCGGGATGGTCGTCGGCAGTCGAAACGGCTGATTCGGCAGCCGTAACGGCTGATTCGGCAGTCGAAACGCCTAAGTCGGCAGCCGAAACGACGGACCGGAGTATGATCCCGCCTTCATGACTACAAAGAAACCTGCTGCCAAGAAGCCGGCTGCCAAGAAGCCGGCTGCCAAGAAACCTGCTGCCAAGAAACCGGCTGCCAAGAAACCCGCTGCCAAGAAACCCGCTGCGAAGAAGACTGCGGCTAAGAAACCGGCTGCGAAGAAGACTGCGGCTAAGAAACCGGCTGCCAAGAAACCGGCTGCGAGGAAGACTGCGGCTAAGAAACCGGCTGCCAAGAAACCGGCCGCCAAGAAGACCGCCGCGGCAGCCACACCCACGAAGCGGGCGTCGACCCGCAAGTCGTCGGCCACGGCGGCCAAGGCCGATAAACCGGCTCCCAAGAAGCCCAAGCCCTCCAAGTTCAAGGTCAAAGACAAGGTCGTATACCCGCATCACGGTGCCGCGATCATCGTCAAGAAGGAGAAGCAGCCGGTCGATGGTAAGAAGGTGGACTACTTCGTTCTCGAAGTGGCCACCGACCAGCTGATCGTGCGAGTGCCCGTCGACCGCGCCGAGGAGCTCGGGGTACGCCCCGTCATCTCCAAGACTGCGGCTCGCAAGGTATTCGCCGTTTTCAGAGACGAGCCGCAAGAGGCAGGGAGCAATTGGAGCCGGTGGTACAAAGTTCTCACCGAAAAGATCAACAGCGGCGACATCTACCAGGTCGCCGAAGTGGTGCGCGACCTCACCTACGCCCAGCAGCTCAAGGGCATCTCGCCCGCCCTCAAGCGCATGCTCTCCAAAGCCCATCTGATCCTCAACAGCGAGCTGCGCTTTGCGCTCAACCTGGACGAGGACGAGACCGAGAAGCGCATCCTGCGCGCCCTCCCCAAGGTGGAGCTGCCCGAAGAGGACTAGCCCGGCCATGATGGTCGAGGCCACCCGTCTGCTGGTAACCCTGACCGCCACCGCGGCCGGGTTCATCGTCGGCTCGCGTATCGGTGACGAATCGGCCATCGTCGGCGCAACCATCGGCGCCGGCCTCGGCTACGTGCTGGGCGGTGCGTTCGGGCGCCTGGTCCGTCGAGCCCTCGACGCTGCGCCGGGAGTCATTGTCCCGAAAGTGAGTGGACCACAGCTCTTTGCCGGCGCGTTCGGAATCGGCCTCGGCGTGATCGTCGGCCTGGTGGCCGGGTTCCCCATCATCTACTTCATGCCCCCGGAGGTCGGCTGGCCGCTCGCCTCCCTGGTCGTGCTCCTGATCGCCGCCTTCGCGGGCACGGTGTTTGCCGCTCGGGCCGACGAGCTCCTCGCGTCGTTCGGCCTGGGGGCGCGCAAACCCCTCGCCACCCACCGGCTGGGGTCCGATCCCGAGTCGTTCCTGGTCGATTCCTCCGCCGCGATCGATGGGCGGATCCTCGATCTGGCCCGCAGCGGGCTGGCCCGGGGCCGGTACTGGGTGCCGGCGTTCGTGGTCGATGAGTTGCAGGCGATCGCCGATTCGGGAGATCAGAGCCGCCGCCGGCGGGGCCGCCGCGGGCTGGACGTGCTCGAGTCGCTGCGCGACGTCGTGGGCATCGAGCTGGCCATCCTGGAGGAACATGTTCCCGAGTTCCCCGAGGTCGATGCCAAGCTGCTGGCCATCGCCGAGCGCAGCGAGGCGACGCTGGTCACGACCGACCACAACCTGGCAGCCGCCGCCGGCGTGCGCGGCATCGGCGTTCTCAACCCGCACCTGGTTGCCGACTCGCTTCGTCCCCAAGCCGGCGCCGGGGACATCATTGAGGTGGTCGTCGAGAAGGTAGGCTCCGAGCCCGGACAGGGAGTCGGCTATCTGGACGACGGCACCATGGTGGTAATCGAACGGGCAGGACAATCGGTCGGCAAGACCGTTGAAGTCAGAGTGTCCAACGCCGTCCGTACCCAAATGGGGCGCATGCTCTTCGGCCGACTGGCGGCGTGACCACGGCCTGGGGCATCGTCGTTGCCGGCGGGCGGGGCGAGCGATTCGGAGGACCAAAACAGTTCAGCCTGCTGGGCGGTGAGCCACTGTGGGAATGGGGGCGGCGCAGCCTTCTCGACGGAGGTGTCGAACACGTCGTGCTCGTCGGGGACATCGAGGGTGCGGTCCCGGGCGGAAACCGCCGTCGCGACTCGGTTGCCGCCGGGCTTAGTCGGGTGCCGGTCGGGGTCGAATTCGTCCTCATCCACGACGCCGCCCGGCCCCTGGCCACTGCCGCCCTGACGAGGCGAGTCCTTGCCAGGCTCCGCGACGGTGACGTTGACGGGGTGATACCCGGCAATCCCGTGCACGATGCCACCAAGCGGGTAGCAGGCGATGCCGTGGTTGCGTCGGTTGCTCGCGACGATTTGGTCATAGTGCAAACACCGCAGGGCTTCCGAACCGACAAGCTGCGTGCGGCCCATGCCGGGGTGGAAGGTGATTCGGCCGACGATGCCGAGTTGGTGGCGGAACTCGGTGGCCGCATCGTGGTCGTGCCCGGTGAGGTCACCAATATCAAGGTCACCGTTCCGTCCGATCTCCGGCTGGTTGAGGCAATCCATGCGAGTTAGCTGGGGTTTCGATGCCCACCAGTTGGGGGGCGCGGGACCGATCACCCTGGCCGGCGTGCCCATCGACTCCGAACGGGGCGTGGTGGCCACCTCAGACGGTGACCTCGTCGCCCACGCCGTGGCCGACGCCGTGCTGGCAGTTGCCGGGATGGGCGACCTGGGTGAGCACTTCCCGTCGGCCGATCCGCGGTGGAAGGATGCCAACAGCATGGAGCTGCTCAGCCGGGTCGTGGAGCTGGCGGCACCGATGACCGTGTCGTTCGTGGACGTGACGGTGATTGCACAAGATGTTCGGATCGCCCCCCATCGACGGCGTATGGAACAGAACCTGGCGACGGTTCTCGGCCTCCCTGTTGATCTGGTCTCGGTGAAGGCGACCACCACCGACCACCTCGGCTGGATTGGTTCGGGGGACGGCATCGCCG
>JABDLU010000061.1 GCA_013002865.1 Acidimicrobiia bacterium | reverse complement strand
GAAATGCCGGCAATCCGTATACGCTCCAGCACCTGGTCACGCACGTGCCGTTCGAGGGCCTCGATGTACACGGTGATGTCGGGAAGTTCGGGCATGGGCTGCATGCCATTCTGGCAAACGGTCCGGCGGTCGCGAGCCCGGCCGGGTTCCCAATAGACTGCGGCCCACTCGTGGCCCCTTCCGAATCCCACCCGCCGGTCAGCCCGGCGCTCGTCGCCGTCGTGAAAACCGGTCAACTGATGGCGCCTGGGTCGACCACCTCCGCGGCAGAGCACGAATGAAAGCGTCCGCCCCGGCGTCGAGCGCCAATCTCGGTCCTGGTTTTGATTGTCTCGCGTTGGCCCTCGACATTCGCTGCGAGGTCGAGGTGGCGGTCGGCGCGGGCGGCGTGTTGACCCCCGACCCTGACGGGTTCGTGGCCCGGTGGGCCGGCCGCCTCAGCGACGAGGCGCTCGAGGTCCGGGTGACGAGTGATATTCCCGTCGGTCGTGGGCTCGGGTCGAGTGCGGCGCTGGTGACGGCACTTGCGGCCGCCGTGCAATCCCATCAGGGCAATGCCATCGACCGTCGCGAGCTGTTCGATCTGGTGGCGGAGACCGAAGGCCACCCCGACAATGCCGGCGCGGCGGTGTACGGCGGCTTTATCCATGCCGGACCCGGTGGCATCCACCCGCTGCCCATCCACGATTCGTGGCTCCCGGTGGTCGCCGTGCCGGAGGTGACCCTCGCCACCGACGAAGCCCGCCGGCACCTGCCGGAGTCGGTGCCACTGGCCGTTGCGTCCCGCACGGTGGCGCGGGTTGCCCTGCTGGTGGAAGCACTTCGAACCGGGGACGCCGATCTCCTGGCAGCGGTGACGCCCGACGAGCTGCATGAGCCACATCGGATCGCGCTTCGGCCCATCATCGGTGACCTCATGGCGGCGGGCCGATCAGCCGGTGCTGCCTACTGCGCGATCAGCGGTTCGGGTCCATCGGTGCTTGCGTTGGCAACCGAGTCGACCATCGATCAGGTAACCCGCGGTCTACGAGATGCCGGAGCCGCTCAGGTGCTGACACCTGCGGTCGACCGAGTGGGAGTGACTTAGGGCCCGAACGGGTTGGTGAGCGTAACGGATCGGCACCCGGCGATCGTGTCGATGGTCGCCGCCTGCGCCGCACTGCCGTAATGAGCCCCAATGGTGGCGTCCTCGGCCACGCAGTACCACCGGCCACTGGCGCTCTGGGTGAGGATGAGGACTTCTTGATCATTGTCGACGTATGCCACCGATCCTTCACCGGCCAGGTCCGTCGTGCCCACCCACGTGACCGTGTCGTCGAGTGCATTGAGAGCCGCGGTCGGGATGTCGTAATCACCGGCGTCGTCGTACAGGTCACGGGCGAGCTCCACGGTGTCGTTCATCAGGTCGATCACGGACTGATTGGCGCTGCCGTCGGTTGCTTCCAGCTCCGCCCACTTGCACGGGTGGACGGCTGCGTACCAGACGCCTCCCCACTCCCAGGCACCGAAATCGGTGACCGACAGGGTCTCCCCGCTATCGGCATAGGTGATTTCGAATGAGGCGAAGGCCTCGTCATTGCCGCCCGTGATCGTGAAGGCCGAAAACGTGACGGTCGTCGGACTCCAGTGGAACGGCGCCAGAGCGATGGCGGTATCGGCCGCCGTGCACGAGAACAGCGGGGGAACTGAGTCATGGAGGGCCGAATAATCGCGTGCGGCCTCGGCAGTGAGAAAGTCCTGGACGACGGCTTCGATCGCAGCCTCGTCGGCGGCCGAGAGTGGAACGGGCGGAATCGATGTGGTGGTCGTTGTGGCGTTCCCCTCCGGATCGGGTCCGGTGATGTCGGCCGCGGTGGTGGTTGTCGTCCCGCCGGCCGGCGCAGTGGTGGTCGTCAATTCGGGTGGGATGGAGGCCTCGGTCGTCGGGTTGGCTGCGGCGGCTTCGGGCGGTGCTTCCACCGTCGTGGTTGTCAGCAGAACCGGGTAGTTGTATTCGCCCGTGGCGGCTCGCTCGGCGACTCCGCATGGGTCAATCGCAATGCGCCACCCGTCAGCCTCCCAGACCGCGAGCAGCCCCTCGACGCGGAGGGTGCCGACGGCATCGATGACCTCAAAAGAACCGGTCGCGAAGTCTCCGATAACCAACACCTCGGTCGTGCCGAACGTGATCGGGTTGGGGTCGGACGGGACTGAAGTCACCGCGGCGTAGTCCTCGGGCGAGCAACTCTGCTGGAACTCGGTCGAGGCTGCTGTATAGACCGCATCCCACTCCCGGGCGGCGGCGGCTTCGAAGTAGGCGCGAGTCATCGCATCAATGAAGTCCTCAGCAGCGGCCCGATCCTCCGGGGTCGTAGTGGACGTGGGACCCGAACGCTCACCGGACAGGTCGAAGACCATGTCGAGGAGGGCATCGCCGGCGGCGTCCGGCAGAGCTGCGGACGGCGGGGCCGTGATCGGTGAGGTGGCTTCGTCGCCGCCGCCCGAGCAGCCGGCAGCGACGAGGGCGAGGCCGACGAGGGCGGTCGCAAAGCGATGAGATATGCGCATGGGGGTAGATATCGACCCCGCGTGATGGGCGCTTTAGAGCTTCCCGACCCGGCTGCCGGCGGCGGCGACGAGCTCGCCGAACAGTGTCCGGGCGGCCGGCTCAGTCGCCACGAGGTTCTCAGGATGCCATTGGACGGCCAGGAGGGGCCAGTCGGCGTCGTCTGGCTCCAGTGCCTCGACGACGCCGTCCTCGCTCCAGGCCACGGGGTGGAGCCCCGGGGCGGGAGTGGCGACTGCCTGGTGGTGCAGTGAGTTGACCTTCAGTGAGGTGGTGCCGAACAGCCCGGCCAGCCGGCATCCGTCGGCGAGGTCGATGCTCTGGTGCGCCCGGGTGGCGTTGCCGTCCCCCGTCACGAAGTGCTCGAAGCCGCCGTCAATTTGGCTCGGAATATCGGCCACGAGATCTCCACCGAGCGCCACATTCAGCACTTGAATGCCCCGGCAGATCGCCAGCACGGGAATCTTATGCTCGGCCACGTACCGCGCGATGGCCAGCTCGCACGCGTCCCGGGCCGGGTCGACCCCGTAGACGGCTTCGTGGCCGGCCCCGTTGTAGCGGGCCGGCTCGACGTCTCCGCCGCCCGTCATCACGACGCCGTCGAGGCGGCTCAACACCGTCGGGATTGCGTCTGGATCGAGAATCGGCAGCACGATGGGGACGCCGCCTGCACCGACCACGGCGTCCGAATACGAGAGCGTGACGGTGGTCGCTGGCTGCGCTCCGTAGCTGGTAGCGACGTCGCGTCGCTGGGAAGTTATGCCGATTACGGGGTTCATTTGATGGGATGACTCTAGAGGGCGTTTGCGTAGTGGGCCGATCCGGGCCAAGCTATTGCCCAATGGGATCACTTGTAAAAAAGCGGCGCAAGAAGATGTCGAAGCACAAATACCGCAAACGACTCCGCGCCAACCGCCACAAGCGCAAGAAGAA
>JABDLU010000041.1 GCA_013002865.1 Acidimicrobiia bacterium | reverse complement strand
TTGGAGAGCAGGTTCGACACGTAGTTCTTCACCGTCTTCTCGGCAAGGAACAGCTCCTCGGCGATCTGACGGTTGGTTTTGCCCTCGGCGATCAGGTCGAGGATCTTGCGCTCCTGGGGAGATAGCCGGGCCAGCAACGGGTCGTCGGGCTCGTCGCCCCGAATGCGGGCAAAGAGGCGGTCGGTCAGGTTGGGATCCAGCAAAGACTCGCCCGCCCCGACCCGGCGCACGGCATCCACGAGGTCGGACGAGTCGATGCGCTTCAGCACATACCCCGATGCACCCGCCATGATCGAGGACACCAGGGCCTCCTCGTCGGCATATGAGGTGAGCATCAACACCTTGACGTCGGGCCAGCGAGAGCGGATCTCCCGACATGCCTCGACGCCGGTTCCATCGGGCAGGCGAACGTCCATGACGACGACGTCCGGTGAGTGGTAGCCAACCTGCCGGATGGCGTTTTCGACGTCGCCGGCCTCCCCGACCACGTCGAGGTCGTCCTGGGCGTCGACGAGCGTCTTGAGCCCCTGTCGCACTACCTCGTGGTCGTCTACCAGTAGAACCTTCATAGGCACTCCTCGATTCGTGCCACCTTATCGCAGGGCTGGTGCAGCGATGCAGCGGCCACTCGGCCCAAAGGGCCGGGCAAAGGTCCCGCCGCCCGGCCTCGGTAGCCTCCCGCCATGGCCCAGGGACGACTCGATCCAGCAGATGTGACACGCCTTGTCGATGCGGCGGCCCGAGTTGCCGGCGCGGCCGAGCTCACCAGCCTCCTGGAGGAGATCGTTCACACCGCCATGGACCTCACCGGCGCCCGCTACGGAGCGCTCGGCGTGCTCGGTTCGCACGGATTCTTGACCGAGTTCGTCCACGCCGGGCTCGACCCCGCGACCGTGGCTGCCATCGGGCCGCCACCCAGTGGCCACGGGCTGCTCGGCACCATCACTCGCCTCGAGAGCGGAGTGATCACCGACGAGATCGGTTCTCACCCGGATTCGGTCGGCTTCCCCGAGCATCATCCGCCGATGCACTCCTTTCTCGGGGTGCCCATCCGGGTCGGCCCGGCCGTCTACGGCAACCTCTACCTGACCGAGAAGGAATCCGGCTTCACCGACGAGGACCTCGGCCTCATCGAATCCCTGGCGACCATCAGCGGGTCAGCGATCGCGACGGCCCGGCTGTCGCGGCGGCTCCGCACGGTGGCCATCGTCGAGGATCGCGAGCGGATCGCCCGCGATCTGCATGACGCCATCATCCAGGACATCTTCGCCGTCGGGCTCGGCCTACAGGCCGCCGCAGAACGGGAAGCCGACCCCGAGTTGGCCGGTGAGCTGCGCGAGGCCGCCTCCCGTCTCGACGAGTCGATCACCTCGCTGCGCCGGTTCATCTTCGACCTGCGGCCCCCGGTGTGGGCGCAACGGCGGGTGCGCGACGAGCTGACCGACCTGGTGGAGTCACTGTCCGAGCCCCATGACGCTCACGTCGAAGTGCTGTTCCGGGGTGAAGTGGATGACCTCCCGGACCGTCTGGTGGACGAAGTCCTGCCGATCGTGCGGGAGTCACTCAGCAACGCGCTGCGTCATGCTGATGCCGAGCACATCACCGTCATGGTGAACCGCCGGGCCAACCAGCTGCTGGTGCGAACCACCGACGACGGGAACGGATTTGACCCCGCGGCCCTGACCGAGGGACTCGGGTTGTCGAATCTGCGGGCCCGGGCCTCCGGGCTCGGCGGCGTGCTCGAGATCGTCTCCGACGCCGGTTTCGGTACGACGGTTGAGGTCGCGATCCCAACCTAGGCCGGAGTCCTAACGTTCGAGCATGGCTGGCAAGCACCCCGGCGTCGGCACCGATATAGCAGGCTCCGCCGCGGTTCCGGCACGGCCCGCCTGGCACGCCATGGAGACCGGCGCAGTCGCCGCCGAGCTGGGAACCGATCCGACGGGCGGCCTTAGCGAAGCCGAAGCTGCCAACCGCCTGGATCGCTACGGCCCCAATGTGCTCGAGGTGAGCGGCCGCACACGCTGGTATGTGGTCCTCGGCCGCCAGTTCCTCGACGTTCTCATCGTGATCCTCGGCGTGGCCGCCGTGGTGTCGGCCTGGTTGGGAGAGGTCACCGACGCCATCACGATTCTCATCATCCTGGTGCTCAACGGGGTGCTTGGGTTCGTCCAGGAGTGGCGGGCGGAGCGGGCGATCGAGGCGCTTCAAGAGATGCTGGCGCTCGACGCCCGGGTTGTGCGGGACGGCCGGGAGCAATCGGTCGATGCCACCCGACTCGTGCCCGGTGATGTCGTTCTGGTCGAAGTCGGCGCGCAGATCCCGGCCGACCTTCGAAACATTCAGTCTGTCGATCTCAAAGTCGACGAGTCGGCCCTGACGGGCGAATCCGAATCGGTCGCCAAATCTGTCGACGCCGTCGGGGCCGGGACGCCGCTCGCCGAACAGGTGGGGGTGAGCTGGATGGGTACGACCGTTACCAACGGTCGCGCCCGGGGAATCGTGGTCGGCACGGGAATGGCCACCGAGTTCGGCCGCATCGCCGAATTGACCCAGAGCGTCGCCGCAGATGCCACGCCCCTCCAGCGAAGGCTGGCCCGCCTCGGAACCTGGCTGGGAATCATCGCGGTCGCCATCTCGGTTGGTGTGGCCGTCACCGGGTGGGCGCTGGGCCGGGATCTCGAGGAGATGTTCTTCACCGGCGTGTCGCTGGCGGTGGCGGTGGTGCCCGAGGGTCTTCCTGCCGTTGTGACGATCACCCTCGCCCTCGGCATCCGTCGCATGGTCGCCCGGAAGGCCCTGCTGCGCCGGTTGCAGGCTGCGGAGACGCTGGGCGCCGCCACCGTGATCTGCACCGACAAGACCGGAACGCTCACCCAGAACGAAATGACGGTGCGACGGGTCTGGGTGCCGTCGGGAACCGTTGAGGTCACCGGCGTCGGGTACGACCCGACCCAGGGGACGGTGGAGGCCGACAGCACCACCCGCCACGATCTCGAGCATCTGCTGGAGACGGCACTGTGGTGCAACCACGCCGGCATAGAAGAAGGCGACTCGGGGTGGCACAGCGTCGGCGAGCCGACCGAGGCGGCGCTGGTCACCCTGGCCGCCAAAGCCGGGATGGCGGTGGCGGTGCAGCCCGCCGGGGAGTTCTCCTTCAACTCGCGACGCAAGCGCATGACGGTGTTGCAGCGTGCCGGGGGCGGGCTGATTGCCCACACCAAGGGGGCGCCGGAAATGCTGCTCCCGCTGTGTTCCTCGATCGGGTGGGGCGATGGCGCCCGGCCGCTCGACGAAGACGGCCGCCGGGCGGTGGTTGTGGCCTACGAGTCCTTTGCCGGCTCCGGCTTTCGCACCCTGGCACTGGCCAGGAGAGTTGTTCCCGCCGGGACGCCGATGACTGAGGAAGCCGTCGAGCAGGACCTGGCGCTGCTCGGCGTTGTCGCCATCCTCGATCCGCCCCGTTCGGAGGTTCCGGGGGCGGTGGCCGAAGCCAAGGCCGCCGGCATCAGCGTGGTGATGATCACCGGCGACGCTCCGGCCACGGCGGTCGCCATCGCCGAGCAGGTCGGCCTCGATTTCACGCGGGCGGTAGGCGGTTCCGAGCTGAACGACCTGAGCGACGCCGCGCTGCGCAGCGCGCTGGCCGAAGGAAGTGTGTTCGCCCGGACCACCCCGGAGCACAAGCTGCGAATCGTGTCGCTGCTCCAGGGCGACGGCGAAGTGGTCGGGATGACGGGGGATGGGGTGAAC
Organism: Acidimicrobiia bacterium; assembly: GCA_013002865.1. Classification (GTDB taxonomy): domain Bacteria; phylum Actinomycetota; class Acidimicrobiia; order Spongiisociales; family SHLN01; genus SHLN01. The sequence goes on along the minus strand of JABDLU010000041.1, from coordinate 4,840 downwards.
GACGCGCCGGCGCTCAAGCAGGCCGATATCGGGATCGCCATGGGCCTGCGCGGTACCGACGTTGCCAAGGGTGCCAGCGACATGATCCTGACTGACGACAACTTTGCCTCGATCATCGGAGCGATCGGCGAGGGCCGCCGGCAGTACGACAACATCCAGAAGTTCATCCGGTATCTGCTCTCGTCCAACACCGGAGAGATGATCGCCGTCTTCGTCAACATCCTGCTCAACGCCCCCCTCATCCTGCTCCCTGTCCAGATCCTGTGGATGAACCTGGTCACGGACGGGCTGACCGCCCTGGCGCTCGGGGTGGAGCCGTCGGAGGAGGGCATCATGTCCCGGCCTCCCCGGGCACCCGACGAACCCATTCTCAGTCGCCGCAGCCTCATACAGGTGGTCGGTTTCGGCGCCTACATCGGGATAGGGGCACTATTCCTCTTCCACTTCTACCGCTCGGTGTTGGATCGTGATCTTGTGGTTGCACAAACCATGGCCTTCACCGGGATGGTGGTGCTCGAGCACATGAACGTCTTCAACTTCCGGGCGCTGCATGCGCCGATCCGGGTGATCGGATTCTTCTCCAATCCGTGGCTGCTGGTGGCATGGGCGGGGACCATCAGCCTGCAACTGGCAGTGGTCTATGTGCCGTTCCTCCAGGATGCTTTCCAGACCACCGCGCTCGGTGCGGAAGATTGGTTGTGGATCGCTGCGGTTTCTGTTCCGATCTTCATCATCGGTGAGGCCATCAAGACGGCGGGGTGGAGGGCGCAGGCTCGATGATCTTCGGCCTGGTCGTCGCAGTGGTCCTCGGGCTCCTGGCGGCGATCTGGGCCAGCAAGCGCGCCGTCGGCTACGCCTCCGACCTGGCATTCGGCTACAACGTCCCGCCGTTCGTCGTTGGAGCGGTGATCCTGGCAATTGGGACGGATCTGCCGGAGATCGCTAGCAGCGTCGTCGGAGCTTTCTCCGGGTCGGGTGATGTGGCGGCCGGGACCGCCACCGGCTCGACCATTACCCAGATGACGCTGGTCCTCGGAGTGCTTCCCTTCGTCGGTGGCGCGATGGCATCGGGACCGCACCGCATCGTCCTTCCCGGAGTCCTGATGGCGATCGGACTCCTGGCCGGTGCCTATTTCGGCTCCGACGACCTGCTCACCCGAACCGAGGGACTTCTCTTGGTCGGGTTCTGGCTGGTGTCCTCGGTTCTCATCTACCGCCAATCCCCGCTGGCCGGGGACCCGACGCTGGTGGTTCCCGAGCGGCGGCCGAGCCGCGCCCTCGCCGGGGTGTTCCTGTCGTTGGCGGTGGTGGGCATCGGGGCAACCGTCGCCGTGTCGGCGTTCATCGAGTTGGCGGACGAGCTCGACGTCCCGGTTTTCCTGCTCAGTTTCTTTGCGGCCTCGATCGGTACCTCGCTCCCCGAGCTCGTCGTGGACGTGATCGCCGTCCGATCCGGAGAGAAGGACCTCGCCATCGGCGACATCTTCGGGTCATCGCTCATCGACGCCACGCTGGCCCTCGGGATCGGCCCGCTGCTGATTCCTCTGACCGTGGATGGGAACCTGGTTGTGCGTAGTGGGCTGGCGGGTGCGCTCATCGTGGCGATCATCACACTGCTGCTGGCCCGCCGCGGTCGCCACGATCGGATCAGCGGGGCGGTCTTTCTGCTGATCTATGCCGCCCTCTACCCCGTCCTGCTGGCGTAGAGGTCGGGGTCAGAGGCGCCCGGGACGGGTCCGGGGAGCGAAGCCGGCGCCGGAGGAGCGGCCGCTCATCTCGTCGATCGGCACTTTCACCACCACCTCCTGGGGAGCAAGCGGGGTGGGACGGGAGAAGGCCAGCGCCGAGCCGAACACGTTGCGGTACTTGACCAGCAGGAGCCCGATGGCGTCGGCTTCCTCGCCCGATTCCTCGACCACTTCGGCGGTCCCGAAGACGAGCACGCTCTCCCAATCGCCCTGTTCGTTGGAATACCGGCTCACCTCGATGCAGCAGCGACCCCCGGCCAACAGGGCGGTCAGTCGCCGGCCCGGCCCGGTCCGCAGGTAGACGGCATCGTTCATGTGCACGAAGCTGATTGGGGTCACGTAGGGCTCGTCGTCGGCGATGACGGCCAGGTGGCCAACCGGCTCCTCGGCGAGGAGGCGCTGGCACTGTGCTTTGGTGATGGGTTCCACAGCTCAAAGACGGGTAGCGGCTCTGTCCCGGAGCCTAGGGGATCGGATGCGCGTTTCCGGACACACTGTGCCCGGAACTCGAGTCCCTCCGGGTAGTGGGTCGAGGTGGCTTGGTACCCTCCCCACATGGACCCTGTGCGCCGCCTCTCCGATCCCGGCCTGCGCCGGCCCGTCGCGCTGATGGCGTTCGAGGGCTGGAACGACGCCAGCGATGCCGCCTCCGGCACCATCTCCTACCTCATCGGCCAGTTCGATGCCGAGCCCTTCCTCATCATTGATCCCGAGGAGTTCATGGACTTTCACGAGACCCGGCCCCGAATCCGCGTCGAAGCAGGAGTGACCGAGGAGCTGGTCTGGCCGGCCACGCGCCTGTACGGCGTACACCTCGACGACTCCGAGCGAGACCTGCTGCTGGTGCTGGGCGACGAGCCGCAATTGCGCTGGCAGACCTTCGGTCGGTTGCTGGCGGGAGAGCTCACCACCCTTGGCGTCGATCGGATCATCCTCTTGGGGGCGTTCCTCGGCCAGGTCCCCCACACCGGGCCCGTACCAGTGATCGGCACGGCGTCGACCGTGGCCGAGCTGGCCGAGTTGGGCCTGACGGGGGCCAACTATCAAGGACCGACGGGCATCGTCGGATTCCTCTCGCACCTCTTCCGCCAGGAGGGCCTGCCGACGCTGAGCCTCTGGGCGGCCACCTCGCACTACCTCGGCACTAACCCCAACCCGAAGGCCATGCTGGCGCTGTTGGAACGGTCGGCCGCCATCCTGAACGTGTCCATAGATGCCACCGAGCTCGCCGAGGTCGCCGGCGAGTTCGAGTCGCGGGTCGACGCCGCCATGTCGGAGTCGGAGGAATTCACCAGCTACGTGCGCCGCCTCGAATCACTCGCCGGCGAAGCCGCGCCGGATTTCAATGCATCGGACGCCGCCGAGCTGATCTCCGAAGTCGAGGACTTCCTCAAAGAGAACTAGCCGAGCGCGGTGAAGGTCGGCCGCAGCGCCGGGTAGAGACCCTGATACACGGCATGGAGCTCCCGGTACCGGCTCAGGTCCGGCCCCGGCGCGGTCACCGAGGTCGTCTCGATCCACTGGTCGCACAATTCGGCGACGGTGGCCCAGTCGACGCCGGCCGCCGCCAGGATCGCCGCCCCGTACGCCGCTCCCTCGGTGGTGTTGACGGTGGCGATCCCGGCCCCGAGCACATCGGCGAGGATCTGTCGCCAGAGCGGCGAGTTGATTCCCCCACCGGACGCACGGATGTGGTCGACTTCGGCCACACCGGCCCGGCGCATCAAGTCGAGCCCATCGGCCAGGCCGAACGCCACCCCTTCGAGGACGGCCCGGGTCATGTGGGGGCGGCCGTGGCGGACTGTGAGCCCGACGAAGGCGGCTCGCGCCAGCGGATCCGGGTGCGGCGTCCGCTCACCGGTTAGGTAGGGCAGGAACAGCAAGCCGTCGCTCCCGGCGGCGATGTCCTGAGCCTCCCGGTCGAGCTCGGCGAAGGACACCCCGGGCGCCAGGGTGTCCCGGTGCCAGCGGAGGCTGCCGGCGGCCGACAGCATCACCCCCATCAGGTGCCAGCGGCCGGGGACCGCATGGGGGAAGGCGTGAACGCGCCCGGATGGCTCGTATGCCGGAGTCTCCGTTGCGGCGAAGACCACCCCCGAGGTGCCGAGGGACAGAGTTACGACGCCGGGATCGAGGGCACCGGTCCCCACGGCGTTGGCCGCTTGGTCGCCACCCCCGGCGACGACCGGCGTACCGGCCGCCAGCCCGGTGGCTGCGGCGGCGTCGCCGGTGATGGTGCCGGTGATTGAGGTCCCCTCGAAGGTGGGTGGGAACCACTCTTCGGGAAGGTTCATACTCTCGAGCAGCTCGGCAGACCAGGTGCGGTTGGAGAGATCGAAGAGCTGTGTGCCGCCACCGCCTGCCCGGTCCATGGCGTACTCGCCCGTCAGCCACCACCGGACGTAGTCCTTGGGGAGCAGGACGTGACGGATGCTCGCGAACAGGCCGGGCTCGTGGTTGCGCAACCACAGCAGCTTCGGTGCGGTGAATCCGGTCAGGGCATCGTTGCCGGTGATCTGAATGAGCCGGTCTGGTCCGATGGTGAACCGCATCTCGTCGCACTCGGCGGCGGTGCGCTGGTCGTTCCAGAGGATGGCGGGGCGGAGCACCCCACCGTGGGCATCGAGGACGACCAATCCGTGCATCTGCCCGGTGAGCCCAACCGCCTCGACTGCCGAACCGCTGATGCCGGCCGACTCGAGCGCTCCCCGAACCGCCGCGCCAGTCGCTTCCAGCCACTGGGCCGGGTCTTGCTCACTCCACAGGGGCTGGGGTGTCTCGTACCCGTAGGTCTCGGCGGCAACGGCGGCTACCTTTCCCGAGCCGTCGACCAGCACGGCCTTGGTGGCCGTCGTCGACGTGTCGATGCCCAGCACGTAGCTCACGGCGCACCTGCGGCCGGCGTCACCGCACGGCGTCTCTGTAGCGGGCAACCAGATTCTCGAGCTTCTCCTGATGGCCGGACGTGCGGTGTGGTTCGCCAACGCTCAAACCGCGCTCGTGGAGGCCGGCCAGCGTCTCGGTGCCGTTCATGATGGCGACACCGAGTTCGGACGCCCAGCCGGCGTATCGATCGGCGCGGACGTCTTCCA
>JABDLU010000012.1 GCA_013002865.1 Acidimicrobiia bacterium | reverse complement strand
CCACGTCAACGAGCTCGTCCGGATGGAGTACGGCGTCCTCAACGCCCAGCGGGGCTGGGTCGAGAAGTCCATGGTCGCCAACACCTGGCCGACGAAGAGGTTCCTGGCGTTTGTGGAGAAAAAGCGTGGGTAGGTGGGCGGTCGGTGGTCGGTGGTCGGCGGTCGGCGGTCGGCGGTCGGCTATCAGCTGTCGGCTATCAGCCAGAAACGTGAGGACGTAGGGCCGGGTTGCTGATTGCTGATTGCTGGCTAGCACACCGTGCCGGGCTCGCAGAAGAGGGCTTCGCCGTCGTCGACGTACCTGTCGAGCAGCCAGTCGGACAGGACGGGGAGCAGCCGTTCGGTTGACAGGTAGCCGCGGGTGACGATGCCGTATTCGTCTCCGTCGCGGACCAGGAGCGTTGGGAACCCGCTTGCTCCGTACGACCTGGCCTCGGCGAAATCATGCCACGCGCTCGCCCGGGCTTCTTCTGACGAGAAGCGGCTCAGGAAGTCGTCCCGGTCGACATCGAAGCCTTCGAGCAACGCGGGGTACACCGCCCGATCGGTGATATCGACCGCTTGCGCATAGAACTCCTGCTGTAGGCGGGTGTGGAAGTCGAGGGTCGATTCAGGCTGGAGCTGCCGCATTGTGACCACGGCGATAGCCGGCACTTCGGTGTCGTACACCCAGCCATCGCGGCGTTCCAGGAATGTGTGGTCGAACGGCTGACCCGAGGCATGGGCGACCTGCTCCCAGTGGTGGGCGAGGGTGCGGGCCAGGGCTTCGTCTAGCTCGTTGGCGTCGGGTCCGGGCCGGAGCCCACCGACCACGACGCGGATCGGGATCTCGTAGACCTCGGTCATCCGCTCCAGCACCGGGGCAAACCCCCAGCACCACGAGCACATTGGATCACCAACGTAGATGAACTCCAGATCCCGACCCATGCCCCACGTAACGACTGCGCAGCGCGGGCGTATTCCACCTAGCTGATAGCTGATAGCTGATGCCGTCCTACCCCCGCGGCACCTTGACGCGCTTCTTCGCCTTGATGCCTATGCCGAGGAGGATCTCGCGGCGGAGGGCTCGCGAGCCGCTGGCCAGGCCGATGTAGGCGATGGTCCAGGCGACCAGGCCCGTGAGCAAGCCCGTGCGGGCCGGGTCATACACCAGGCCGGAGGCGACGGCGTAGGAAATCACGATCACCGGGAGCGAGACGAGCGAAGCCGCCTGCTGGGCAGCGGCCGCGCTCTGGACCCGGGCCGAGATGCGGACGATCAGGGAAAGCGCAATGGCGATGGCGGGCGGTACCACCCAGAGGATCAACACCCACCACCCGCTGGTCGGGAAGAACCAGCCGCCCAGGTCGGGCCCGACGATGAGGTTGACCAGCAGCGAGTAGACGCCGAAGCCGGTCAGCGTCGCCAGATATCCCGGAATCAGAGCGGCGAGCAGCTTGCCGGCGTACAGCTCCTTCTCGGTGATCGGTGAGTGGGCGAGGAACTCGCCGGTGCCGCGTTCGCGCTCACCAACGATTGTGTTCGAGCCGACGGCGGCCGCAATGGTGAGCGGCACCACGATGGCGATCGGAGCCAGCAGATACACGGCGATGGCGTAGGCAGCCCGCACGCCGGCGGTCTCACCCTGAATGTTCTCCTGGATCGTCACCGGGAGCGTGTCGAGCACCGTCCCGATCTGCTGGGCGACCTGGCTGTTCTGAACCGACGTGACGGCGTTGAGGGCCACGATCGGGATCACCACGAAGAAGAGGATGGCGAGAAGACCCATCGGCAGCCAGTAGTCGCGGCTCTTGATCAGCTGCCGGAGGTCGGTGCGGGTCACGGCCCAGATCCGATGCCACTTCATGCCGGCACCTCCCGCCTGCGGTGGCGCTGCATCTCGAAGTAGAGCTGCTCGAGGGTGGGCTGCACCGGCTCCACCCGGGTCAAGCGGGCGCCCTGCGCCACCAGGTGGGCGACGATGTCGGGCAGCCGATCGAGTGAGTCGAGCTCGACGGTGACGAACCCATTGAAGACGGCCGACTCCACTCCGGCGAGGTCGGACAGCTCCTGGAGCACTGCGCGGTCCTGGGCATCGAAATACACCCGGTTGTCGCGCCAGTACTGCTCGGCCAGACGGTCGGGATGGCCGGCCACCCAAGCGTGGCCTTCGTTCATGAGGACGACTTGATCGGCGATGCCTTCGGCTTCATGCAACAGATGGGTGCACATCACGATGGTGCGACCCTGTCCGGCCATGTCACGGATCAGATCGAGCACCGCCCGGGCCGATTCCGGGTCGAGGCCGGCCGTCGGCTCATCCAGCAGCAGAATCGTCGGGTCGTGCAGGATGGCGCGGGCGAGGGCCAGCCGGGTGCGCATGCCGGTCGAGTAGCCCCCGACCTCCTGCTCCAGAGCGTGTCCGATCCCGAAGCGGTCGGCGGCCTCATCGATCGGGGCGGCATCGCCCAGCTCCCATAGCTCGGCAGCGAAACGCAGATTTTCCCGCCCGGAGAGCCGGTCATAGAAGGCGGCCTTGGGTGGCACCACCCCGCTGATCCGGCGGATGGCGTTGCCATCCACCCGCGGGTCCATGCCGAGGATCTTGATGGTTCCCTGATCGGCTTGCAGGGCACCGGTGGCCAGCCGGACGGTGGTGGTCTTACCGGCACCGTTCGGGCCGAGCAGCACGGCGACCGCGCCTGCGTGTATTGACAGGTCGAGATCCTGAACGGCCTGAATGGTGCCGAAGCGTCGACCGACGCGCGAAAAGGTGATAGCAGGCTCAGGCATCGGTGTCTCCTTCGGCAGGAACGGTACTTGTGTTGAGCCGGTAGCGTCCCGCCTACGCTTGCGGCGATGTCCGATCAGCCCCTGTTCGAGCTGAGCCGCGTCTCGGTTGTCGGCTCCTCCGGTGCCCGCCTTCGCGAGGTGTCTCTGTCGATCGCCGCCCAGGGCATAACGGTGCTGCTGGGGCCGAGCGGTTCGGGCAAGAGCACCCTGCTGCGGATCTGCAACCGTCTCGAGGTGCCGACGAGCGGGGACGTGACGTTTCGCGGAACTCCGGTGGCGGCGATCGACCCGCTCGAGCTGCGCCGCCAGGTCGGCATGGTATTCCAGCAGCCGGTGCTGTTCGCCGGCACGGTGCGCGACAACCTTGCCGAGGCGAACGGTGCCCCCGACACCGCCGATTTCACCGGAGCGCTCCGGCGGGCGTCCCTCGATGAGACGTTCCTCGACCGCCCGGCCGGAGAGCTCTCCGGCGGCGAAGCCCAGCGAGTCTGCGTTGCCCGGGCCCTCGTGGCCGGCCCCGATGCGCTGCTGATGGACGAACCGACGTCATCGCTCGACGGCGCCGCCGTGTCCCGGCTCGAAGACCTGGGCAGGGGGCTCGCCGATGCCGGAACGCCGGTGGTGTGGGTGACGCATGATCTGGCTCAGATGGCTCGGCTGGCGGACGCCGTCGCCGTGCTGCTCGATGGAACAGTGCGGTTCACCGGAACCCCCGGAGAGCTGGAACACACCGACGATCGGGATGTGATCCGGTTCCTGGAGGCGGGCAATGGCACCGGGTGACGTCGACTTCGTTGGGCTCGCCCTGTCGCTGGTCCTCGTGGCGGTGGCGCTCGCCATCTCCTATCTCAACAAGCTCGGGCTGGAGGACAGCATCGCGATCGCTGTTGTCCGGGCCCTGGTCCAGTTGCTCGCAGTCGGAGCGGTGCTGGCGTTCATTCTCGATCCCGGGCGCTCGCTGGCACTGTCCTGGCTGTGGGTGGTCGTCATGGTGATCTTCGCCGCCGTCGTGCTGTCTCGCCGTGCTCCCGAGGTTCCTCACCTGCTGCCGCTCGGGTTGGCGGCGTTCGCCGCGGCGGAAGTCGTGACGCTGAGCGTCATCTTCGGGCTGGGGATCTTCCCGCTGGAAGCCCGGGCACTGGTGCCGCTCGCCGGGATGATGGTCGGCAACTCGATGAACTCGACGGTGGTAGTGGCGCGACGGGTCGTCGAAGAGCTGCGGGACAAGCGTCGCGAAGTCGAGGCTCGGCTCGCCCTCGGTCACTCGTCCCGCCGGGCATCCCTGCCCTACATTCGCTCGGCGCTCAAGACGGCGCTGTCACCTCAGATCGAGACGACGAAAGGGGTCGGGCTGGTGTTTTTGCCCGGTGCCATGACCGGACTCATCCTGGCCGGCGTCGACCCGGTCGATGCGGTGAAGGTGCAGGCGGCGATCATGTTCCTCATCCTGGGCTCGGTCGCCACCACCACCGCGATAGTTAGCTTCGGCACCGCCCGCCGCCTATTCACCAGCGACCATCGCCTCAAACCCCTGGCCAGGCCGACAGGATCTTGATAGTGGCACCGCGACCGGTGTGGCCGCTCAGAGCTCGACCTTGTCGCCTTTGCCGATGACCACGATGCCGCTGTCTGAGACGGTGTAGCGGGAGCGGTCGAGCTCGAGGTCGACGCCGATCTGAGCGCCCTCTGGTACTTCGACGTTCTTGTCGATAATGGCCCGACGCACCACCGCACCCCGCCCCACGCGAACGTTGTGGAACAGGACCGAGTCGCTGACCTCCGCGTACGAGTTGACCCGGACGAGCGGTGAGAGAACGGATCGGCGGACCGACCCGCCGGAGATGATCACGCCGTCGCTGACCAGAGAGTTGACGGCCATGCCGGTCCGGCCGGGCTCCTCGTGCACGGTCTTGGCAGGCGGGAGGGGGGTGTTGGCCGTGAAGATGGGCCACTCCTGGTTGTAGAGGCTGAAGATCGGCTCGACGGCCAGCAAGTCCATCGTGGCGTCGTAGTAGGAATCGAGGGTCCCGACGTCCCGCCAGTAGCCGCGTTCGCGCTCGTGGATCCCGGGCACGTCGAAGGCAGGAAAGTCGTGCACCCTGGCCAGTCCTGCCTTCACCAGGTTGGGGATGATGTTCCCACCGAGGTCGTGGTTTGAGTTGTCGTCGGCCGCGTCAGTGCTGACGGCGTCGACCAGCACATCGCGATCGAAGATGTAGTTGCCCATCGATACATAGGCGCGGGTCGGATCACCCGGCATGGCGGGCGGGTTGTCCGGCTTTTCGAGAAAGTCGATGATCCGCCCGGACTCGTCGGCCTGGATGACCCCGAAGGCGCTGGCCTCTGCCAGCGGGACGCTGGTGGCCGCCACGGTCACACCGGCGCCGCTGTCGAGGTGCTCGCCCAGCATGTGGCGGGGATTCATGCGGTAGATGTGGTCGGCCCCGAACACGAACACGTGCTCGGGATCCTCGTCGACGAGGATGTTGAGGTTCTGAAACACCGCATCGGCAGAGCCCAGGAACCACCGCTTGCCGCGCCGCATCTGAGCGGGGACCGCCGTCACGTAGTGTCCGAGGATGGGCGAGAGCCGCCACGTCGTGGCCAGGTGGCGGTCGAGGCTGTGGCTCTTGTACTGGGTGAGCACCACGATCCGCACGATGCGAGCGTTGACCAGATTGGAGAGCGCGAAGTCGATTAGGCGGTAGCGGCCGCCGAACGGCACCGCCGGTTTGGCTCGGTCCCGGGTGAGCGGGGCGAGCCGCTTGCCCTCTCCGCCTGCCAGCACCATCGCCATGAGCCGGGGTCGACTTGACATGCCACACAACCTAGCCTCGCTGCGAGCCGCTAGGTTCGGCGGGTGAGCACCGCCTCGTGGCCCACCGTTCCTGTTGCCTCGCTCCCGGCCGTCACGGCAGATGAGATGCGGGAAGTCGATCGGGTCATGATCGAGGACCTCCACATCCATCTCGGGCAGATGATGGAGAACGCCGGCAGCAACCTGGCCCGGCTCGTGCTCGAAGGATTCGCGCCGGCGTCCGTCGAAGTGCTGGCCGGCGGCGGCGGAAACGGCGGTGGTGGCCTGGTGGCAGCCCGCCACCTGGCGAACCAGGGAGTGGCGGTGACAGTCGTGCTGGCGAAGGAGCACCTCAGCCCGGTGACCGCTCATCAGCGTGACATCCTGGGCCGCATGGGTGTGGCGGTCAGCCGGAAGCCGGGTGGGGCCGATCTCACCATCGATGCGCTGGTCGGCTACTCGCTTAGTGGGAACCCGCGCGGCCGCGTCGCCGAGCTGATCGACTACCTGAATGGCGGGAAGGTACCCGTCGTCTCGCTCGACAACCCGAGCGGGCTCGATGTGACGACCGGTCGGGCCGGGAACCCCTGCGTGTCGGCCACCGCCACCCTCACGCTGGCGGCTCCCAAGGTCGGCCTCGTCGGGTCGGCAGTCGTGGGCGATCTCTTTCTCGCCGACATCTCGGTACCGCCCTTCGTCTACGGCGACCGGACGATGCCGCCCGGTGTGTTCGCCGCAGGTAGTGTGGTGCGCCTGGCCTAACCGGCCTGTTTCTTGGCGGCGGGTTTCTTGGCGGCCGATTTCCCTGCGGCGGCCTGTTTCTTGGCGGCTACCTTGTTCTTTGCGGCCGGTTTTTTGGTGGTGGCGGTCTTCTTGGTGGCCGGTTTCTTGGCGGGAGCGGGTGTGGTCGACGTCTTCTTGGTGGTGCTCTTGGCCGACGATTTCTTCGCCGTGGTGGTCTTCTTCGCTGCCGCCGTCTTGGCGGACCGCGTCCGCTTCGCCGCGGTCTTCTCACCGCTTGAGGCCGCCGCCTTTTTGACCGGCTTGGGGGTAGCCAGGTGTACGAGCTCCCGGAACGCCTCGTCGAGGTAGTCCATGAACCGGTCGATGTCGGTGACCGAATCCGAATCCGAGACGACGCCCCAGGCGATCTTGCCGTTGTAGGAGAACAGAGCGATCCCGACGCCGTGGTTGGTCCATAGCGGCACCATCGGGTACTGCACCTCGAGGAGCGCGTCGAGGAAGTAGATGGGGATCTGGGGCCCGGGCACGTTGGTGACGGTCATGTTGAACGGGCGCACATTGGTACCCGCCAGTCGCATCGCCGACGTCAGGATGGTTGAGGGTGTCCACGATGTGGCCTGCACAAGCAAAGAAGCCCCGAGCGCCTGGTCGGTCTCCTTCAACTCGATTGTTTCCTCGGCGATACGCTGGTAACGCTCGCGCGGCGTCTGCAGGGAGATCGGAAGGTCCAGCAGCCACATCGCCACCTGGTTGCCCAGGCTCATGTCGCCTTCGCTGCGCACGCTCACCGGAGCCATCGCCCGGAAATCGACATGGTCGACCGCCACGTTGTGGGCCAGCAAATACTTGCGCACTGCGCCGGCGACGGTGGCAAGTACCACGTCGTTGATGGTGCCGCCGAGGGCGTTCTTGACCGACTTGGCGGCACCCAGGTCGACCTTGGCCCATCGGAAATCCCGATTCGGTCCGATGCGGGCGTTGAGCGGCGTCGCCGAGGCGTTCTTGAGCCAGCCGGCCGACAGGGCCTTCCGCATCGCCCGCACCCGGGTGTCGACTTCGGTGATGACACCACTCACGCTGTCGCCCAGGTTGCGAATGTCGCGCAGTGCCCGGAACGGCATCGCCATGCGACGCTGGGCCTCGTCGGTCAGTAGCTCCAGCTTGGACGGACTCCGGCGCGGCTCCCACGCCATCGGCGGCGGGAATTCGGTTATGGGGAACGGCGCCAACAATTCCTTCATGAGGTCGACGCCGGCCATCCCGTCGATCATGCAATGGTGGACCTTGGTGATCATGGCGACGCTGTCGTCCTCGAAGCCGTCCACGACCCACACCTCCCATAGGGGACGGAAGCGGTCCAGCTTTTGCGAGAAGATCGTGCCGGCCAGCCGCTGCAGCTCGTCGTCGTTGCGCTCCTCGGTCAGGGTGGCCCGGCGAACGTGGTAATCGATGTCGAAGAACTCGTCGTCCACCCACACCGGGTGCTCCTCGAGCGGCACCCAGTCGAGTACCTGGCGGTAGCGGGGGATGTTGTGCAGCTTGGACTCGATGAATCCTTTGACCCGGGCGAGGTCGACGGATCCGTCGGCGGCCCGCAGCCCGCCCGGCGCGAACTTCATGACGCCGGCCACGTGGAAATGGGCGTTGCGGTCCTCCATCGCCAGAAACGTGCTGTCGAGGAAGGAGAGGCGTTCGTAGTGCGTGGTCATCGGCGTCTCCCTGTTTCCCTGATCGTACCCTCCGGCGGCACGCACCTCTCCGGAGGGATAGGGTGGTATCGGATGCTCCCATGACAGAGTTCACCATTCACCTCGCCAATCGCCCCGGCCAGCTGGCCGGTCTCACCAAGCTGATGGCGGACGCTGGAGTCGAGATCGAAGCCCTCGCCGCCTTCGGCATGGAAGACATCGGAATCGTGCGATTGGTGGTGGGTGATGCCGAAAACGCCCGGCGCGCCATCGACGAGGCCGGCCTGGTTGCCGAGCAGCGGCGGGTGGTGACCACCGTGCTTTCGCACCGGCCCGGGGCGCTGGCGGCCCTCACCCAGAGCCTCGCCGAGGCCGGCGTCAACATCGACGGTCTGTACGTGCTGCACTCGCGCACCGACGAGGTCGAGCTGGCCCTGGCGGTCGGTGATGAGGAGGCGGCCCGCGCCGCGATCGCCTAACTTGCCGGGAATCTCCTAACTTGGGGTCACCATGGATTCAATCGTTCGCACCGCAATCGACTCGCTTCTGTCCGCATACGACCCCTCGCAGATGGCGGCGGAGGAGTTCTGGGAAGCCCAGTACGACGCCGGGTTGGCCTGGGTGCACTTCGACAAGGGGTACGGCGGGCTGGGAGTGGACCCATCCAATCAGCAGCTCGTCGATGCCGAGCTGGAGGCGGCCGGTTCGAGCCGGGACAACGTTGCCTCGAACCTCATCGGGATCGGCATGGGGGGTCCGACCATCCACGCCTTTGGGACCGACGAGCAGAAGGCGCGCTACCTCCGTCCCATGTTCGCCACCCGGGAGTACTGGTGCCAATTGTTCTCGGAGCCCGGTGCGGGCAGCGACGTAGCCGGGCTCGCCACCCGGGCGGTGCGCGACGGCGACGAGTGGGTCGTCAACGGCCAGAAGGTCTGGACCACCATCGCCCACCTGTCGCGCTGGGGCATGCTCGTGACCCGGACCGATCCCAATGCTCCCAAGCACCGGGGGATGACCTATTTCATCGTCGACATGCACAGCCCTGGGGTCGACGTGCGGCCGCTGCGTCAGATGACCGGCGAGGCCGAGTTCAATGAGGTGTATCTCACGGATGCTCGAATCCCCGATGACCAGCGGCTGGGCGACGTCGGAGACGGCTGGCGGGTGGCGCTGACGACCTTGATGAACGAGCGGGTCGCCATCGGGGGAATGGTCAGGCCCCGCGAGAGCGGCGCCATCGGTGAGGCGGTGGCGCTGTGGAAAGAGCGCGGCGGCGGCACCGACGTGCAGCGCGACGCGCTGGTCAAGCTGTGGATCGACGCCGAGGTCAACCGGCTGACTTCTATCCGGGCCGGCCAGAACCGCCACACCGGCACGCCTGGTCCGGAAGGCTCTACCGGCAAGCTGCAGGGTGCCGAGCTCAACAAGAAGATCTACGAGTGGGTCGTCGACTACCTCGGCCCCGATGGCCTGCTCTTCCCGTCCTATGAGTTCAAGGCACCCACCGAGATGCAGGACGATCGGGATGTCAGGTGGTCGTTCCTGCGCTCACGAGCCAACTCCATCGAAGGCGGGACCACCGAGATCATGAAGAACATCCTCGGCGAGCGGGTGCTCGGGCTTCCCGGCGAGCCCCGGGTCGACAAGGACCTCCCGTGGTCCGAGGTGCCGCGCAGCTGACGTGGACAGTGCCCGCCTGGCCGATCTCGTCGAAGCCAGCGACTCGGACGGCCTGATCCGGTTCATCGATGGGGTCTGCGCCGCCCGGGAGTGGGATGCGCTCGGGGAAATCCGCCATCGGTGTGTGCAAGCCGAGTCGCGGGGGCGCCAGCTGTTCGGGGTGGTGCAGTTCGTCGACTATCGCCAGGCGCTCGAAGCGCCGCCCGAACTGGCGGCCGCCGTGCTGGTCGACGGTGCCGGCCGGTTTGCCCTCGGGCCGCTGTGGGAGGTGGCTGCCTCCACCCATACCTGGGACGCTCTGGCGCCCCATCTCGGCTCGGGTCGAATGCGGCAACTGGTGGCTGCCGAACGGGCCCTGCGGGGCGATGAGATCGAGGGCGATCTGCCCGCCGACGTGCTCGGGATCCCCTACACCCACCTGCCGTGGGAGCCGGAGTATCCCGTGGCGCTGTACAAGTCGGACCGGGCCGACTTCCCCTCGCCGGAGCCGCCCGCCCTCCAGCCGCTCCCGCCGGCCGGCGATGCACCGGTGGCCGACGACCCCGAGAGCGAGGACGCCCTGTTCGGCGTGGTCCGCACCTGGGTCGAGGAGTCGAACGGGACCGCCGAAGTAGCGACCGTCGAGGGCCCGGCACCCGCCGCGGTACGTGCCCTCGGGTTCGAAGCAGGCGACGCCGCCCCGGTCGGATTCGACACGGCTCTGGCGTTCCTGGCGTGGGCGGGCGCCAACGGCGGCGCCCACGGGTCGCGGCGGGGCACCCCGGTTGGGCGGTCGGCCGCCTGGGCGGTCGTCGCCGCGCTGGCCGACCTGGAGTGGCCGGCCGATCCCGATCAGGTCGGCCGCGCCGGCACCGCCCTCGAGTGGTGGCTGTGGGCTCCCTCAGGACTGGTCGGCGGGTGGCACCTGGGCCTTGCCGTGTCAGATGTAACCGAGGGGTTGGCGTGGGCCATTCACGCCCGTGACCAGCTCGAAGCGCCCGTACCGGAGGGGCACTAGGGTCTCGCCTTGTTCGCAAGTGGAAGCGATGGTGCCATGGAGCCGATCCCCGAAAGGCAAGACAACGAGGTTGGGTTCGACCTGGCCGCGATCGGGTCGCGCATCGGTGCCAAGGCCATCGATGCCTTTGTCGGTATCGCCGTATATATCGCGGTGTTCTTCTTCGTGTTTGCGACCTACGACATCAGCCTCGAGGTGGACACCGACATCGTCATTCCGGACAACGCCGCCCGCATCTTGCGCTGGGTGCCGGTGCTCGTGTGGGCGGCGTACGACATCCTGCTGATCAAGAACCGTGGCCAGACCGTCGGCAAGATGGTCACCAAGATCAAAGTGATCACGGCCTCCGGTGACGATCCGCCTCCGCTGTCGGCCGCTTCCATTCGGTGGGCCGTGCTTGCCCTGCCGATGACGGTGATTCCCGATCTGATCGGCCTGTTCATCTCGCTGCTGATCGGCTTCTGGTTCGTGTGGGATGCCAATCGCCAGGGTGTACACGACAAAGCGGCCAGCACCTATGTGGTCAACGTCGCCGCCCCAACCGACGCCGCCATCTAGCCCGTTCACGCCGGCCGTCGCTGCGGTAATGTGAGCAGGTAGGCGTCGAGAGGTAATGCATGGACATATTCGATCGGCCGGACCTCGAGAATCTCCTCAGAACACAGGCGCAGCCCTGTGTTTCGGTCTTTATGCCCACCGAACGGGCTGGGCGGGAGGTTCAACAAAACCCCATCCGGCTCAAGAACCTGCTCCGACAGGCAGAGCACCGACTCAAGGAACTGGGCGTTCGTTCCACCGAGAACATCCTCAAGCCGGGTATCGACCTCGTGGCCGACGGCGCGTTCTGGCGCCACCAGGGGGACGGACTCGCCCTCTTCCTGGCACCCAACTTCGCCGAGACGTACACGCTCCCCACTGAGTTCGAAGGCCTCACGGTGGTGTCGGATCACTTCCACCTCAAACCGTTGCTGCCGATGATGAGCGCCGGCGAGCAGTTCTACGTGCTGGGCCTGAGCCAGAAGTACGTCAAGCTGTTCAAGGGTGGCCGTTTCTCGGTCGGCGAGGTCAACCTGGACGGCGTGCCCGCCAGTCTCAAGGACGCCTTGAAGTACGACGATCGAGAGCCATCGTTGCAGGCCCACAGTGGAGGACGGGCCAGAGCCATCTTTCACGGCCAGGGGCTCGGCAAGGACGACCCGAAGGATGACATCAAGCGCTACTTCCGTCTGATCGACGCCGGCGTGCACGAGATCCTGAAGGGCGAGCAGGCCCCGCTGGTGCTGGCCGGCGTCGACTACCTGCTACCCCTCTATCGAGAGGTCACCGAGTATCCGCACGTGATGGACGACGGTGTGGTGGGCAGCCCCGAGCACGTCAGCACCGACCAACTGCACGCCCGGGCCTGGGACATCGTTGCCCCCCTGTTCGGCAAGGCCCGCACCGAGGCCAAAGCCCGGTACCTGGCTGTAGCCGAGACGCCCAGCGGCACGTCGGACGTCAAGCGAGCGATTCGGGCCGCCCACCAGGGCCGCGTGGACACGCTGTTCGTGGCAGTCGGCAAGCACCTGTGGGGAACCTGGGATCCGCCCACCGAAGCCATTCACCTCCACGAGCAGCCCGAGGCGGGAGACATCGACCTGCTCGATGCCGCCGCCGCTCAGGCGTGGCTGCACGGCGGGACGGTGCACGCCGTTGCGCCCGAGGAAGTCCCGGGCGAGGCCTTGCTCGCCGCAGTGTTGCGGTACTGAGCGCGATCGACAGTCATTCAGCCGACGACGTGGGCGTTACGAATCGTGATTCCCTCGGCCCGTAGCAGACGGCTCTGGCGTCGCTCGTGTCCGGGAACGAGCCGTCCGCGAGCGTTGACCACCCGCCACCATGGGAGCCCGTCTACCCGCTTGAGGAGATTGCCGACGGCGCGTGCTGCTCCCGGATACCCCGCTTGCTCGGCGACCTCTCCGTAACTGACGACCTCTCCGGGCTGCAAGCCCTTCAGCACGGTCATGGCTGCCGCGGTGAACCCCTCGTCCATCCCGTCATTATGCCTGCGGGCCGCTGATCTCGGGCAGGCTGCGCTCAGTCTCGCTTGTTGAGCTTGGTCCCCGCCCAGGCTGAAACCACGCCGATCATGGCCCACACGTACCAGGCGGCAACGCTCGTCACCACCTCATGATGCGCTACGTACGTCACCAGCTCGGTCATGGTTCGAACCTCTCTCGTTCGTCTCTCACCGGATGAGCTGCTCCATCGTGGGACCGCTCGGGCCACCGGCGAGCATCCGTCCGGTTGGGCGATTCTAGATCGGGCCTTGAGACGGGGATCCGCACTCCGGGCTCGGCGAGCCGCCCGTCAAACGTTGCGCGGGGAGGTCTCAGTCCGTTGGACGATAGAACGTGGCCAACTGGAGTGCCGAGACGACCAGCGACCCGGCGACGACGGCGGCCCCGACCCAGCCGTCGAGGTCGGTGGCGAGCTCGATCTGGTGGTCGATCGACCACTCACCCGGGCCGGCGATGGCGAGGGCGGTGGCGGCGAAGGCGAGGGTGAAGACGTACTCCCAGCCTTCCACGTCGATGCCTTCTTTCATGAAGGCGGTGATGAAGAAGCCGGCCTTCCGGTGGACGGTCCAGAAGGCGACGGCCATGGTGCCCACCACGGCGCCGGCGGCGAGGCTGTTGAGCAACCCGGCGATGAGGAGGGCGCCTGCCCCGATCTCGGTTGCGGTCATGACGAACCACTGCATGCCCGCCTGTTTGAACCCGATCGACTCGAACCAGCCGATCGTCTTCTGGCGGCTTCGCGCATGTTTGACACCGTGGGCGAGGAAGACGGCTCCGATCCCCAGCCGCAGAATCAGCATCGCCGAATTGAACGCGTCCTCCATGGCGGCCTCCCCGTCGTCGTTGCGAGGGATAACAGTCAGGTGGGCGACTTTCTTCCGGTGCGGGAAGATCACGGGCGCCACCCTGGTTGCAGAGCGACAGGACGACCGGGAGGAAACCGACATGGCCGCCGCATTCTTGCCCCCGCTGCCCGACAACTTCGAGCCGACCCGGGCGACGCTGCATGCCTATGCCAATGCCGTCGGGTCGATTCTCCGGGCCCATGCCGTGGCCCATCCCAAATGGTGGCACGTGAGCCTCAAGATCACCCCGCACGGGCTGATCACCGACAACATGAGCCTTCCCGAGTCCGGGATCGTCAACCTGACGATGGATCTGATCAACCATGAGGTGGTGGTCCGGTCGACTGGGGGAGACGAGCGCCGGGTATCGATGCGGGAGGGGCTGACCGGCACTCAGATGGGGGAGCGCCTCATCGAGATCGCCGCTGCGCTCGGCCTGGAAGGCAGCTACAGCCGGGAGAAGTTCGAAAACGACGACCCCCGGGAGTACGCCCCCGAAGCCGCGGCGATCTGGTTCGAAGCCGCCGCCAACGTCAGCCACCTCTTCAACCACCACCTGCAGACCCTCGAGGGGACCGTCAGCCAGGTGCAGCTCTGGCCCCATAACTTCGACCTGGCGTGTGAGTGGTTCGGCACGAGGGTGGAGACCCACGAAGAGAACGGCGAGGTGGCCCACCACCCGTCTCAGATCAACGTGGGCTTTTACCCGGCCGGCCGGGCGTACTTCTACTCGAACCCCTGGCCGTTCGAGGCCGACGTCCTCACGAAACACGATCTTCCGCACGGCGCCGAATGGCACACTGACGGCTGGGAAGGCTCCATCCTCTACTACGACCAGATCGCCGGTGATCCCGAGGCAGCTAACGAGCTCCTCGACTACGCCCGGGCCGTGCACGACATTGCTTCTCCGACCTTGATGGCCTGACGACCCCATCGGTCTGAACAAACCGATAGTGTTTGCACGAAGGCCCGGGGAGGGGAGTTCCGTGGCCAGGCGATATTCGGTGACGGGTCGCGTCCGGCTCGTCAACATGCTGATGGGGTTCCTGAACCGCATCGGGTTGACGGGCGCGCTCAACCACACCCTCATCACCCTCGGCCGGACGAGCCGCAAAGCCCGGTCGACCCCGATCACCCTGGCCGCGGTGGACGGCCGCCGCTACCTGGTCGCACCGTACGGGCCGGTCGGCTGGGTGCACAACATCCGGGCCACCGGCATCGCCACCCTGAGCCGGGGCGGCCACGATGAGGCGATCACCGTGCGGGAGCTGCCGGCGCCGGACGCCGCGCCGGTGCTGTACCACTACTACACGACGGTCAAGATCACGCAGCCCTACTTCGATGTGCCCGATGATCCCGCCGTTGCAGACTTCGTCCCAATTGCCACTCACCATCCGGTGTTCCGCATCGAGGAGTGACCGCTCAGCGGCGGGAGCGCTCCCACAGGTCAAGCCATGAGCCGGGTTCGTCACCCTCATCGAGTAACGAGCCGAGCACGGCATTTACGGAGCGTCGGACTCTCTTGCCGAGCCGCTTGACCCAGCCGAAGATGCCAACTGCGGCCGCCACCGCCAGGGCCAGGAAGAAAGCCGAGGCAACCAACTCCGCAAGCAACGGCCCGAAGAAGATGAAAAGGGCGATGAACAGGAGTGCCCTCCGGCCGACCTTGCCGGTCTGGCGGGTCACCTCGACCAGGGTGCGGTCACCGGCCCGCTGAGCGACGACCTCGTATTGGGCGGCGTCGAGGCGACGCACGATGTCGTCGAGCCGCCGGCGGAGAGCTTCCGGTTTCCCGTCCACGATGAGGCCGCCCCGAACCGTGCGGGGCACCGTGATGCGCTCGGTTATGCCGGGATTGAGGTCCTTCTCGGTGTCGAATTCTTCGAGGATCGCCTTGCGCAGCGCCTTTTCGCTGATGCCCACTTCCTCTGCGATGGCCTGGAGCTCGTCGTAGTCGAAGGTGTCCTTGCGGGGCTGAGCTGCATCAAGTTCGATAGCCCGGCCGAGAATCCGCTCAGCCATCGGCGAACTCAGGGCATCGAGAGCCGCCGCCAGCTCTTCGCCGGCCTGCTCTTCGCGAGCCTGCTTGGTCGTGCGTTGCTCGAATGTCACGGCCCCGGAGCTTACGCACCGGTTCGGGTCCGGTCGGTTCGCCCCTCAGGCGGGCTCGACCCGGGCGGGGACGTGCTTGTGCCAGGGGGTGCCGGCGAACGGGTCCTGGTGACCGATCGATGTCAGCTCGTTGGTGGGGACCCCGGTGCTCACAGTGGTTCCATCGTCGGCGGGGTAGTCGACCCCGAGACCGTTCGGCAACGTGACGTGCCCGGGTTGCACGGTGTCGGTGATTTCGACATTGGTCAGCAGCGAACCGCCCGCCGTGGTGACCCGTACCCGGCCGCCGTCCTCCACCGCCAGGGCGGCGGCGTCGGCCGGGCTCATCCGCAGCGCCCCGGTGTGGTCCCGCTTGCGCCAGTCCGGGTCCCGGAAGATGGTGTTGGCGGTGAACGAGCGCCGTTCGCCGGCCGCCAGGACAAACGGAAAATCGGCGGACGTGTACGGCTCGGGCTGGTGGGGGAGCTCAGCGAACAGCTCGAGCATCTCGGGAATGGCGACGCTGAGCCTGCCGTCGACGGTCGACACGCGATCCCAGCTGTCGGCTGCGTCGCTACGCGAGAAGACAACGCCGCTGCGGGAGTCCAGTACGGCATCGAAGAGGGCTTCACCAAGAAGCGGTCCGTCTCCGTCGATGCCGGCGGCGCGAATGGCCTCAGGATTTCTCATCGCGGCTTGGTGGCACACACCCCACAGCGCTGCCGCCTGCGCAGCGTCGCCCGGGAGGGTCGGTCCGAGGGTGTCGTACAGGATGACCGGCGCCAGCCGCCCGAGCGTTGGGTCGCCGGCGGTCAGCTGGGAGAAAGTAGTCGCGAATTCGAGACGACCCCGTTCGGCGGCCGCTCGCAGGTCGGCGAGCATCTCGTCATCGAGGACGCCCAGCTCCCGGCAGATCCGATAGTGGATCTCCGGTTCCGGCAGCGTGCCGGGGAGCGGATCGAGGATCGGAGCCCGCAAGGTGAACACGTTGTCGGGGAACTCGAAGTTGAAGAACGTCGCCTCCCATTTCTCGTACTGCGAAGCCGCCGGGAGCACGATGTCGGCGTGGCGGGCGGTCTCGGTCATGGCCACGTCGATCACCACCGAGAAATCCAGCGCAGCCATCGCCTCACGCCAGCGCGGGCTATCCGCCAGCGAATGCACCGGGTTGGCCGACTCGATGATCATGGCCCGGTATGCGCCGGGGGCATCGGTGAGGATCTCCTCGGTGATCACATTGCACGGCACCAGCCCCGAAATGATGGGCGCACCCGCGACGGGCGACACCCGCTTCGAGCCTGCCTTGGCGATGCCGAACGGAACCAGCATCACCGGCGAGACCATCGCCCCTTCCTTGGCGAAATTGCCGGTCAGAACCCACAGCAGCTTCTCGAGATACGAGTTGAGGGTCGAATGCGGGGCCATCTGAATCCCGAGGTCTTCGAAGATGGCTACCGAGGCGGCGGTGCCGATGCGCCGGGCCGCGGACCGGAGCAGGCCGGCGTCCACCCCGCAATTGGCGGCGAACTGGTCGACATCGACGCCGGCCAGTGCGGCGTCCACCTCGGAGAAGCCGGCGACGTGCTCGTTGATGAACGGCCGGTCGACGAGGTCCTCCTCGAGTAGCACCTTGACCATCGCGGCCAGGCAGTAGGCGTCGGTCCCGGGCTGGACCTGGAGATGGAAGTCGGCCAATTCGGCCGTCTAGGTGCGGCGCGGGTCGATCACGACCATCGACCGGGCCGGATCGTTGGCGATTTCCTTCAACGTGCGCCGGGCTCGCGGAATGCCGTGGGACTGCCAGGGATTCTTGCCGACGAAGACGGCCACCTCGGTGTGTTCGAAATCGCCCCGGGTGGATACCCCGAGTTGAGCGTTGACCCAGAACTCCCCGGTTTTCTCCTGGGCGAGGGCGCTGGAGCGATACCGGGAGCCGACGGCCGCCCGGGTAGCCATGGCGTAGACCCCACACAAGTGGTTGCCCTGCCCGCCGCCGCCGTAATAGAAGATCGACTCCCCGCCGTGCGTGTCTCTGACCTTCGCGAGCCCGGCCGCCACCTCGGCTACGGCTGTATCCCAGTCGATTTCCTCGTACGTCCCATCGGCGGTGCGGCGCATCGGCGATGTGAGGCGGTGCCGTCCGTTCTGGTAATGATTGAGGCGCAGCGCCTTCTCGCACGTGTACCCGGCCGAGGCTTTGTGCTCCTTGTCACCGCGGATCCGAACGATCTCCCGGCCCTCGAGCCGAACCTCGACCCCGCAATTGCACTCGCACAGAATGCACGCGGTCTTCTGCCAGTCGGTCACGTGCCCTCCTCGGCCGGTTGCCCAGAAGTTACCTGATGGCGGGAGTCCACTCTTGGTAATCGAACATATGTTCGACTAGGGTGGACCAATGGCGGCGACGGCCACAATTCTCCACGCCGACCTCGACGCCTTCTATGCCTCGGTCGAGCAGCTCCTCAACCCGGAGTTGCGCGGCAAACCCATTGCCGTCGGCGGTGGCGTGGTGCTCGCAGCCTCGTATGAGGCCAAAGCCTTCGGAGTCCGCGGCGGCATGCCCGGTCGGCTGGCCCGGGAACTGTGTCCCGGCCTGCAATTCGTCGGCGGTCACTTCGAGGAGTACCAGCGGCTCGGCAAGCAGGCGATCGCCGTTCTCGAAGACTTCACCCCGCTCATCGAGCGGATCTCCATCGACGAAGCCTTCGCCGACGTCGGCGGGTCGGTTCACCTGTTCGGAACGCCCGGGGACATGGCAGCCACCGTGCGGCGACGAGTTCGCGACGAGTGCGGGTTGCCCATCTCGGTGGGGGTCGCCCGCACCAAGCACCTCGCCAAGATCGCCTCGCAGGTCGCCAAGCCCGACGGGCTGGTGGTGGTCGAGCCCGAATCCGAGCTCGACTTCCTGCATGACCTTCCTGTCGAGCTGATGTGGGGGGTCGGTCCGGTTACCCGGGCCCGGCTGGCCGAGATCGGTGTTCACACCATCGGTCAGCTCGCCGAGACCCCGGGACGCTCACTGGAAGGCCTGCTGGGTCGGGCGGTCGGGGGCAAACTGGGCGCCCTCGCCTGGAATCGCGACCCGCGCGACGTCGAAACCCACGTCCGGGCTCGGTCGGTGGGCGCTCAATCTGCGCTCGGCACCCGGCCGGCGGCCGACCATGTCATCGGCCCCGCCCTCCGCCACCTGGCCGATCGGGTGGCAAGCCGGATGCGTGCCAAGTCGCTCGCCGGGCGCACGATCACCGTGCGGGTGCGCTTCGAAGACCTGCGGTCGGTCACCCGCTCCATCACACTGCCGGCGGCCATCTCGGCTACCGCCACGCTCGCCGAGGTCGCCCGCGACCTGGTGGCGGGGGCCCTGGCCGATCACACCGATGAGAAGCACGTCTCACTACTCGCCATCTCGGTGTCGCACCTCCAGCGCGACGCGGCGCTCCAGCTGGAGCTGCCGTTTGTGCTCGGCGACGACGACCGCCGCCCCGGAACCGAGCAGGGTGCGGCCCGCTGGGTGCTGGACCGGGCGGTCGATGCGGTGCGTGAGAAGTTCGGCCGCGACTCGGTCGGCTATGGCTCGGTAGCACTCGGTGACCACCGCTCGGTACCGGACGGGTTCCGGGAGCTCGCCGAGAAGGAGCTGTGAGCCTTGACACCCGCGCGGTGGGTCGGTAACTTGCCGCCCCAATGAAGAGCCCTGTCGTCGAGCGAATGATGTGTATGGCCCATAGTGAGCCGTGCGTATCCGACGTGTGACGAGAAGTCTCAGCTAAGACCAAAGACCCGCACCGGCTCATCCGGGAGCGGGTTTTCTGTTGCAGAGCCCTTCCCTGGTAAGCCGGTCGGGCCCGAGAAGGGGAGCGACCATGACCGCCGACTATCGATTCGAGACACTGCAGGTGCACGCCGGCCAGGAGCCGGCCCCGGGGACGAACTCCCGGGCCGTGCCGATTTATCAGACCACCTCCTATACGTTCGATGACAGCGCCCATGGGGCGCGGCTGTTCGGGCTTGAGGAGTTCGGGAACATCTACACCCGGATCATGAACCCGACCACCGACGTCTTCGAGCAGCGCATCGCGGCGCTGGAAGGCGGGGCGGCGGCACTGGCGACGTCGAGTGGGCAGGCCGCGCAATTCCTGGCCCTCAGCACGCTGGCCGGAGCGGGCGACAATATCGTCTCCACCAGCTACCTGTACGGCGGGACCTACAACCAGTTCAAGGTCGCCTTCAAGCGCCTCGGCATCGAGGTCCGTTTCGTCGATGGGGACGATCCGGCAGAGTTTGCCGCGCGGATCGACGACGACACCAAAGCCGTGTACGTCGAGACCATCGGCAACCCCCGTTTCAACGTGCCCGACTTGCCCGCGCTGGCGAAGACCGCACACGCCGCCGGGGTCCCCCTCGTGGTGGACAACACCTTCGGGGCAGCCGGCTACCTGGCACGACCCATCGAGCTCGGGGCCGACATCGTGGTTCAGTCGGCCACCAAATGGATCGGTGGGCACGGAACGTCCATCGGGGGAGTCATCGTCGATTCGGCCAACTTCGACTGGTCGAACGGGCGGTTCCCCACCTTCACCGAGCCGTCGCCCGGCTACCACGGCTTGAACTTCGCCGAGACGTTCGGCCCGGACGGTCCCTTTGGGAACATCGCGTTCATCATCCGGGCGCGAGTCGAGGGACTGCGCGATTTCGGGTCGGCGTTGAGCCCGTTCAACTCGTTTCTGCTGTTGCAGGGCCTGGAGACGCTTTCGCTGCGGGTGCAGCGCCACGTCGACAACGCCCTCGAGCTGGCACAGTGGTTGGAGGCGCATCCGTCGGTCGCCTGGGTGAGCTACCCGGGATTGGAGAGCCACCCGTATCACGAGATGGCGACCCGGATCCTCCGCAACGGCTACGGGGCGGTGCTGGCGTTTGGCATCGAGGGCGGGCTCGAGGCCGGGCAGCGGTTCATCGATTCGGTCGAGCTGGCCTCACATCTCGCCAACGTCGGCGATGCCAAGACGCTTGTCATCCACCCGGCTTCGACTACCCATCAGCAACTCGATGCCGACGAGCAGGCGGCCTCGGGCGTGACCGAGGACCTGATCCGGGTTTCAGTGGGCATCGAGCACATCGAAGACATCAAGGCCGACTTCGAGTTTGCCTTTGCCCGGGCCGGGCTCAAGCCGGCGGTGGCCTGACGCTTCTTACCTCCCACCGAAGGTGGGGGAGCCAAGGAGGGGGGAGGTAACACCTCACCCCCCTCCTTGCCTCCCCCACTCGCTGCGCTCGCAGGGGAGGAACAGAACCCACCTTGCCTCTCCCACTCGCTGACGCTCGCAGGGGAGGTCAACCCCTGCTTGCGACGGCCCGAGCAGGTAGCCTCGGGCGCCGGAGGAAACGCATGGTGGACATCGAGACCGGGACGTACGACGCCGAGCGGGACAAGGACGCGGTGGTGCGGATCTGGCGCGAGGTCGGCTGGATCGACGACGACTCGGAGGCGGCCGCGATGGAGCACTTCCTGGTCGGAAGTGACTGCCTGGTGGCTCGCATCGACAATGAGGCCGAATGCGCCGTCATCACGTCGCCCGGAACCATCCGCTATCAGGACATTGATCTGCCACTGGCATTCGTGAGCGCAGTGACCACCTCACGCATCGGCCGCAAGCTGGGGTTGGCTTCGAGGCTCACGTCCCAGGCTGTGGCCGACTCCGCCCGGGGGGGTGCGGCCGTGTCCATCCTCGGCATGTTCGAACAGGGCTTCTACGACAAGTTCGGGTTCGGCTCCGGCAGCTATGAGCACCACCTGCAGTTTGATCCCGCTTCTCTGCAGGTCGACGCTCCCTACCGGACACCGGTGCGGTTGACCGTCGACGACTGGGCGGAGGTGCACGAGACGTTCTCGAACCGGCTGCGCTTCCATGGCACCACCGTCGCACATCCGCCCGGGTTCACCCGTGCCGACATGCTGTGGACCGAGAAACCGTTCGGTCTCGGATATCGCGACGACGATGGGACGCTGACGCATTTCGTGTGGGGGCGCACCAAGGGTGAGCACGGTCCCTACCGGGTGACGATGCTCAGTTACCGCTCACCCGACCAACTGCTGGAGCTCCTCAAGTTGCTTTCGGTGCTGGGAGACCAGGTTCGCTCGGTCGGGGTCACCCAGCCGGCCGGCATTCAACTGCAGGATCTGGTCCGCCACGTGGTCCGCCAGGAAATTGCTACCGCCAAATCCGACCATGCCTTCCGGCATGCATCCGGGACGTGGTGGCAGCTGCGCCTGCTGGATGTGCCGGCGGCCGTCGCCGCCCGGCGCTACGAGGGTCCGCCCGTCCGCTTCGTCGCCGCCGTCACCGATCCGATCTCGAGCTACTTGGACGACGGGTGGGGCGCCGGCGGCAGCTACGTCGTGACGATCGGTGAGGAATCGTCGGCTGAGCCCGGGACCGACGACACCCTCCCGGTGCTGTCGGCCTCCATCAACGCCTTCTCCCGGATGTGGTTCGGGGTCCGGGCTGCTTCAGTTCTGGCGGTGACCGACGACCTGTCCGGTCCGGCCGAGCTGCTCGGCGATCTCGATCGGGCCCTGGCGCTCCCTGAGCCCCATCCCGACATGTTCTTCTGAGCTCCCCGGACCGCCCGCGCCCTCAAGTAGCCTCGGCACATCCGTAGCGGGAGGCGCGATGTCAGAGGTGGAGTACCAGTCCGGGTTTGGCAACGAGTTCGCCTCCGAGGCGCTCCCGGGAGCACTGCCGGTCGGTCAGAACAATCCCCAGAAACCGCCGCTCGGCCTGTACACCGAGCAGCTGTCGGGCACCGCCTTCACCGTGCCTAACTCCCGCAATCGCCGCAACTGGCATTACCGGATCCGCCCATCGGTGCGCCACGCCTGGCAGTTCACCGAGGTCGACAACCACCACATCCGCACCGCACCCAACCGGGAGACCCAGCCGCCAATCGGACAGCTGCGGTGGAACCCTCCGCCGTTCCCCGACGAGCCGACCAACTTCCTCACCGGCATTCGTACCGTCGCCACAAACGGTGACGCCCACACCCAAACCGGCATGGCCGCCCACCTCTACTTCGCGTCCGAGTCGATGACCACCACCTACTTCTACAACGCCGACGGCGAGCTGCTCATCGTGCCCCAGGACGGTCGCCTTCGATTCGCCACTGAATGCGGCGTGCTGCTGGTCGAGCCCGGTGAGATCTGCGTGATCCCACGCGGCATGAAGTTCCGGGTCGACCTGATCGACGGTCCGGCCCGGGGCTACGTCTGCGAGAACTACGGGACCTACCTCGAGCTCCCCGAGCGGGGGCCGATCGGCGCAAACGGCCTGGCCAATCCCCGGGACTTCCTGTATCCGGTGGCCGCGTTCGAAGACACCGAGGAGGCGGGCGAGCTGTACGTGAAGTTCGACGGACGGCTCTTCATGGTGGAACTCGACTATTCGCCGCTCGACGTCGTCGGCTGGCACGGCAACCATGCCCCCTACAAGTACGACCTGCGCAAGTACAACGTGATGGGCTCGATCAGCTTCGACCACCCCGACCCATCCATCTTCACGGTGCTCACATCGCCGTCGCCGGACGAAGGCGTTGCCAACGTCGATTTCGTCGTCTTCGCCGATCGCTGGCTGGTGGGGGAGCACACCTTTCGCCCGCCCTACTACCACAAGAACATCATGTCGGAATTCATGGGGATCCTGTATGGCGTGTACGACGCCAAGGAGGAGGGCTTCGAGCCGGGCGGCATGTCGCTGCACAACATGTACTTCCCGCATGGGCCCGACCATGACGCCTGGATCAAGGCCACCACCTCCGACCTGCAGCCCGAGAAGCTGTCGGACACCATGTCCTTCATGTTCGAGACGCGCTACCCGCTCATCCCGACGTCATACGCCGCCTCGGTGCCGGCCCTGCAGGACGACTACCCGTCGGTGTGGCATTCCCTCGAGAAACATTTCACAGGCTGACTGCAGTCGATCTGGTCAGAATGCAAGACGATACGCCCTCCGTGAGTAGGACGGCTATACGAATCGATCAGTGATCATCCGATCTGTTGCGCAACTGGGTCATCGTTGATACAACTGAGGGCAGCGCTTTTCACACCGTATGGGGGTTCTCATGACCGACCTGATGCCGATTCTCGGATACGACGCCATCGAGTTCTATGTCGGCAACGCCCGGCAGGCCGCCCACTACTACCGGACCGCCTTCGGCTTCGACGTCGTCGGCTACGCCGGGCCCGAACATGGCGTCCGGGACCGCTGCTCCTATGTGCTCGAACAGGGCAGCCTGCGCTTCATCATGACCGCCGGCCTCGGCCCCGAGTCCGAGATCGTCCAGCACCAGGCACTGCACGGTGACGGCGTCAAAGATGTGGCATTTGCCGTGCCCGACGCCGAAGACGCCTTCCGGGTGGCGGTGGAGCGCGGCGCCGAGCCGCACCGGGAGCCGTACGTCGACGAGGACGAGGACGGCAAAATCGTCCGGGCCGCCATCAAGGCCTACGGCGAGACCATCCACACGTTCGTCGACCGCTCGAACTACCAGGGTGTCTACGCCCCCGGCTACAAGCCCACCAAGCATCAGCAGCCCGGCGAGTCGACCGGTCTCACGCATGTCGACCACGTCGTGTGCAACGTCAACCTGGGCGACATGGACAAGTGGGCCGCCTACTACGCCAAGATCATGGGCTTCACGCAGCTGCACCACTTCGACGATGAGGCGATCTCCACCGAGTACACCGCCCTCATGTCGAAGGTCCTCTGGGACGGCACCGGCCGCATCAAGCTGCCGATCAACGAGCCCGCCCAGGGCAAGAAGAAGAGCCAGATCGAGGAGTACCTCGACTTCTACCGTGCCCCGGGGGTGCAGCACATGGCGCTCGCCACCGAGAACATCCTCGACACGGTCAGGGTGATGCGCCAGAACGGGGTTCGGTTCCTGTCTACTCCGCCGACCTATTACGAGGATCTCAAGGAGCGTCTCGACTGGTCGACGATCGATGCCGACATCGAGCAGCTGGCCGAGCTCGGCATCCTGGTGGATCAAGACGACGAGGGCTACCTGCTGCAGATCTTCACCAAGTCCGTGCAGGACCGCCCGACCGTCTTCTACGAGATCATCGAGCGCCACGGTTCACGTGGCTTCGGGGTTGGCAACTTCCAGGCGCTCTTCGAGGCGATCGAACGCGACCAGGCCGCGCGCGGCAACCTGTAAGCGGCCGGGCTACTCGCGAACGGTGCGGACGACGGCGAGCGCCGCCTCGACCATGGCGACGCGGTAGTCGGCGGCCGGCACCTCCGGCAGGTTCCGCAAGGGGCGCCACAGCGTGCTGAGGGCGGCCGAAGCTCCCAGCCGCGCCGCCGTCGAGCGGTTGTCCCCGCGGATGGCCTCCCGCATTCGGCGGTTGAGCTCGCCGAGGCGCTTTCCCACGGCCGGGTGCATGAGCACGGCCTTGTCGCCGTCGATCCACATGACAACCGACCGGTGCGCCAGCAAGACGTCGAGGTAGGCGCCCAGCAACTGCTCGCCTTCGTCGGGCCAGGTGGGCTGGTCGGGAAATCGGTCGAGAACCGCCTCGAGGTCATCGAGTAGCGGGGTCAC
The DNA here is from genome assembly GCA_013002865.1 of Acidimicrobiia bacterium. Classification (GTDB taxonomy): domain Bacteria; phylum Actinomycetota; class Acidimicrobiia; order Spongiisociales; family SHLN01; genus SHLN01. The sequence continues at coordinate 4,172 of JABDLU010000012.1, read as the reverse complement.
CAATTCGACGAGCAGCTGATCTTTGGACTGGATGTGATAGCCGAAGGCGGCCTTGCTCATACCCAGCTCTTCGACGATGTCGGCCACGGACGTCCCGTCGTAGCCGTGCAACTGGAATTTGGCCAGCGCGTTGTTAAGGAGATTGGCCCGCCGGCTTGGTTTCGCCATGACATTCCATTCTATTGAACGAACGTTCATGTTGCAATCATTTAGCAGCAATTTAGCAATTATGTCTTCCGGTCTCTGCGGAGCGAACTGCGGTAATTGCAAGTGATCGGGAAGCGCGAATTGTTTGCTTGGCTGATTACTTGACGATCGTCAAGTAATCAGGCTACAATCGGTGGGCGGGGAAACCCGTGCGTGCCTGATCGACAGGCCGCTATCTCGATAGGGGTGTCATGAGCTTGCGCCGCAGTATCAAGTCCGTTCTGGTAGCGATGGCGCTTCTCGCCTCGATCACCCAGCCGGCCCTCGCGACCGGTGACGGTGCCGGGTCGATGCTGCAAACCGACTGCGCCAACCCGCCTTCCATCATGGCGGTCGAAGACATCACCCGGGGTATGACCGGCAAGGCGTACACAACGTTGTCCGGTCGGACGATCTCCGAATTCGATGTCGAAATCCTCGGCGTCTTGCCAAACGCGGTGTACCCCCTCATCGATTTGATCCTGGTCGAGGCTTCCGGCCCGGCGGTTGAGGCCGTTGGTGGGATCGCGGCCGGGTTCTCCGGCTCGCCGGTCTACATCGATGGACATCTCATCGGCGCCATCGCCTACGGCTTCTACGGGAACAGTTTCATTGCCGGCATCACCCCCGCCGCCGACATGGTGGCGCTCAACTCGTTTCCGGCTTCGCCCGTCCCGCAACTGACTCCTGCCGGCCGGAGTGCGCTCGAATTGATCGAAAGCGCCGTTGGGCCGCTCGGTGCCCCGCAGCCGATTCCGACGCCGGTCGGCGTGTCCGGCAGCGCTGACTGGGTCGAGGGACTCCAGACCCGGGCCGCCGACATGGGCCTGCCGATCACCGTCTTTCCGGCAACCGGGTCGACCCCCGGCGGATCCACCTCCAGCTCTCCCGGCGTGATCCTTCCCGGAGAATCGCTGAGCGCGGTGCTGAGTGAAGGAGACAACGCCGCCTACGGCACCGGAACTGCCACGTACTGTGACGGCTCCACCGTCGTTGGCTTCGGCCACCCGATGCTGTGGATCGGTGAGGTCGACATGGCCATGCATGAAGCCGACGTCGTGACGGTGCTGCAGGACTCCACCGGTTTCGGCAACTTCAAGATCGTCACGCTCGGAGAGCCGGCCGGCCGGATCGACTTCGACGGCAACGCCGGAATCCGCGGCATCTCCGGCCAGGCGGCCGCCTCGGTGCCGATCGCGAGCTCGGTCCAGTTCCCCGAGTACGGCACCTCCCGCACCGGTTCGACCGATGCCTACATGTCCGACAGTCTGTTTTTCAGTCTGGGATGGACCAGCGCCGGTCACCTCTTGACCAACCTCGATGCGGTCTCGGGAACCGGCTTCCGGCCGGGAAGCAGCACCGTCTCCTGGGTTGTGCAGGGCCTTCGTCAGGACGGGTCGGCATTCAGTGCTTCGTTCGACAATCTCTACTGGGACTCGTTCAGCATCACCGACAACAGCATCTTCGAGATGGCGTCGTTCATCGATTTGCTGGTCTTCAACCCATTTGAGGACGTGACGCTGACGTCGGTGGATGTTGACGACGCCCGGCTCTACACGGATCGCCGGACCATCGACATCAAAGCTGCGGAAGTCTCAACAACCTCTAGCCCCGATCCGGCCGAGTTCAGCTTCATTCAGGCACTGCCGGGTGACGTTGTCACCGCCGAAGTGACTCTGCGTCCGTACGGCCAGACCAACGACGTGGTTGAGACCGTCGAGCTGCAGATCCCGGCCGATTTCGCCGGTGGCTATGGCTCGCTGTGGATCCACGGCGGCAGCAGCGAACCCCTGTACTTCGACCCGTACTACCAGGATTTCTTGCCCGGCGGTGCGTCCGACTTCGATGAGCTGCTGACGTTCGTCGAAGGCCGCGATCGCAACTCGGACCTTGTTGTCGAGCTGACCCTGTTTCCGTCGTTCGTGGAAGAGGAGATCCCGCCAAACGGAGCGACTCCGCAACCCCCCGACGGGTTCCAGCAAGCGAACGGTTTTCCGGACGACTCGGACGTCCTGCATCTGAAAGAGGTCGTGTCGTTCGATGCGGTGGTCCGTGGAGACCGGTACTTCGACTTCGAGGTGTTCCCCGAGTTCCCACCGATCCAGGGGACGCTCACGGCCGACCTGGCCGGGAGCAACCAGACCGGTGAGGGTGACCCGGACGGGACTGGTACCGCACTTGTGATCATCGAAGGCGACTCGTTGATGTTCGACATCACCCTGGAGGGCGTCGACGATCCGGTCGTTGCGGCCCACATTCACGCCGGTGCGGCCGGTGAGAATGGACCGGTGGTGCTCGACTTTGATGTAGCGGTCAACGGCCTGAGCGGCCTGGTGTATGCCGACCCGTTCTTGCTGGAGGAGATCCTGGCGTTCCCGGAGCTCTTCTACGTGAACGTGCACACCGAGACCTATCCCGATGGCGCCGTGCGCGGCCAGTTGATGTACGAAGAGGTGTTCCCCGACTCGATGCTTACCTCGGTCAGCCCGGCCGGCCTGTGGAGTGGAGGGGGATATGAGCCCTTCTACTTCGGTGTGCCGGGGGACATTCCCTTCCTCGGTGACTGGGACGGGGACGGGATCAAGACTCCCGGCCTGTATCGCCCCTCGGACGGCTACGCCTATCTCCGTAACTCGAACGACACGGGTATCGCCGATGCCAGCTTCTACATGGGGCAGGCGGGCGACATTCCGATCGTCGGTGACTGGGACGGGGACGGCACCGACACCTTCGGTGTCTACCGGCCCCGGCAGGGCAAGGCCTACCTCCGCAATAGCAACAGCACCGGCCAAACCGACGTCGAGTACTTCTTCGGTGTCCCGGGCGACGTTCCGTTCGCCGGTGACTTCGATGGTGACGGCGTGACCGACCTCGGCTTGCATCGCCAGGGGAGCGGTTTTGTGCACCTCCGTCTGACCCATACGACCGGTGACGCCGACGTCAGCTTCTATTGGGGAGTGGCGGGCGACACCGTTCTGGCCGGGGACTGGAACGTCGACGGCGTCGACACGGTCGGTCTCATCCGACCCTCGACCGGGATGTTCTACTACCGAAACACCAACTCGACCGGAATCGCCGACGGCGAGTGGGCGCTCGCCGGCGGTGGATGGATGATCGCTCGCTGAGTTTCTCCGGGGCTCCTCCTCTCGCAGGAGGAGCACCGGGCGATACCGCTTGCCCCCGAGGTGGGCGAGAATGGTCAGATGCTGACCCGTATCTGGCGAACCCGATTCGACCCGGACCGGCTCGGCGAACTCCAGGAGTTCGCCGACACCGTGTCCGGTCCCATGTTTCGACGTCTCCCCGGCTGTCGCGGCTACATCTACGCCGTCGCCGGGTCGACCTGGGTGACTCAGACGTTCTGGGACTCGCAAAAGGAAATTGCCGCTGCCGAAGCATCCGGTGATTACCGGCAGGTCGTAGCCGCCCTTGAAGCCACCGGCATCTTGCGAGACGAGCCGACTACCGAGATCCTGACCGTGACGGGGACGGAGATGGGCTGGTGATGCCCACCGGCCGGCCGGACGGACGGGTCATGGTGCTGGCCGGGATGACTCTGGCGCTGCTGGGGGCGTGCTCATCGGGGTCGGCCGCTACCACAACGGGGGCGGCGACCTCTTCAACGACCGCCCCGCCGGCGGCAACGACCACTACGACCACCCTCACTTCAACCACGGCAGCGCCCCCTGAATCGTCAACCACTACAACGACCACCGCGCCGCAGCCGATCCCGGTCGCCGATCTCGAGCTGGTTTCCTACCCGGTTCCGGCCGGTTCCCGGCCCCACGATGTCGCACCGGCGGCCGACGGCGGTGTCTGGTACACCGCCCAGGGCTCGGGTGATCTCGGGTGGCTCGACCCCGCAACCGGCGAGACCCGCCACATCGACCTCGGATCGGGTTCCCGGCCCCACGGCGTGATCGTGGACTCGGACGGGTTCGCCTGGATCACCGATGGGGGCCGCAACGCCATTCAACGGGTCGACC
>JABDLU010000103.1 GCA_013002865.1 Acidimicrobiia bacterium | reverse complement strand
CCTCGAGGCCGAGCGAGCGAGCCAGCTCCGGGTTCTTGCCTTCGGTCAGGATGAGGTAGTCCGCCTCCTCGGCCTCACCACCTTCCGGCGTCACCGTAAAGCCGTTATCGGAGCGGTCGACCGACTCGACACGAAGAGTACGGATGTCGGCCCCCACCGCGGCCACCTGGCCGCGCGCCACCTCCTGAAAGGCACTGCCATCGATCTCGGGGATCCCCAGGTAGTTATAGAGATAAGCGAAGTGCATCGCCGTCTCGTCGGTGCCGTACACGGTGACGTCCTGCCCGTTCTTGGCCAGGAATAGCGCCGCGCTCAACCCTCCCGGGCCGTCCCCCACAATCGCAATCCGTGCCATTCGTTCCTCCCCTCGTCGTGCGAGGATGATAGGGAAGGTCAACGGTCAACGGTCAACGGTCAACGGTCGGGAACCCTTCGGGTTCCTTGGCAACTCCAGCCGATTGCCGATTGCTGATTGCTGATTGCTGATTGCTGATCGCTGATTGCTGATTGCTGATTGCTGATTGCCGATTGCTGACTGCTGACTGCTGACTGCCAGGGGCCCGATGCCCGATGCCCGATGGCGGGCCCATCTCCTACAATCGCCCTGCACACCAACAACGAGGAGTACCAAGAAGATGTCCGTCAAATTTCTTTCCGACGAATGGCTGGCCGCCGTCAACGATGCCCTGGCCGGTGACGACGCCTACCAGTCGGCAACCGCCACCACCGACCTCAGCCTGCAGTTCGTTGTCGCAGATGCACCCGAGGGCGACGTCGAGTACCACGCCACCATGGCAAACGGCACAACGACCTACGCGGCCGGACCCAACGAATCGGCCGATGCCACCATTCGGAGCAACTACGACACCGCGGTTGCCATCTCCAAAGGTGACCTCAATACCCAGGCGGCCTTCATCTCCGGCAAGCTCAAGGTCGAGGGCAATCTCGCCAAGATCATGATGAACCAGAGTGCGCTCACCGCCCTCGCCGAGGCACTGAAGGACCTCGATATCGAGTATTAGGTCGCCGGTCGCCGGTTGGTCAGTGGTCAGTGGTCAGTGGTCAGTGGCCAGAGTTTCACGTTTCAAGTTCCAAGTTCCCAGTCAGAAGGTCGGCCAGACGCCGACAACGACTAGTGACTGGAGTCGGGGGACGGGCGTCTCTGGTCGGGGGTCGGGCGTCGGGCGTTGGGGGACTGGCTACGCCCTCTGTCCAGTCAGGCGGCGCTGCTTGACTTTGCCGCGGACGTAATCCCGGTTCATCAACGCAATGAAATCGAGGCTGATGTCCTTGGGGCAGGCCGTGGTGCACTCCCCGATGTTGGTGCACGACCCGAAATACTCCTCCATGGTGTCGACCATGTTGACGGTGCGCATCAGGCGTTCCGGCTGACCCTGCGGGAGCAGGTTGAGGTGGCTGACCTTGGCGGCGGTGAACAGCTGCGCGGCGCCGTTCGGGCAGGCCGCTACGCAGGCGCCGCACCCGATACAGGCCGCGGCATCCATCGCCGCCTCGGCGGCTGCCTGGGGAACCGGCATGAGGTTGGCGTCCGGGGCGCTTCCCGTGGCAACGCTGATGAACCCGCCGGCCTCGATGATGCGATCAAACGCACTCCGGTCGACGACGAGGTCTCTCACGATGGGGAATCCCGCCGCTCGCCACGGTTCGATGGTGATGGTGTCGCCGTCGGCGAACTTGCGCATGTGCAGTTGGCACGTCGCCGTGCTGAGCTGGGGTCCGTGCGGAATCCCGTCGATCATGAGGCTGCAGGTGCCACAAATGCCCTCCCGGCAGTCGTGGTCGAACTCGATCGGCAGTTGTCCCTCGGATATGAGCTGTTCATTGACCGCGTCGAGCATCTCGAGGAACGACATATCCGGGCTGATGTCGGTGGCGTCATACATCACGAAGCGACCAGCTGCAGCCGGCCCGTCCTGTCGCCATACCTTGAGGGTCAGGTTCACTTGTAGCTCCGTGTCGTCGGCGCCACGTTCTCGAACTCCAGCTGCTCCTTGTGGAGGCGGGGATCGGAGGACTCGCCCGTCCATTCCCAGGACGCCACGTAGGCAAACTCATCATCTCGCCGCAGTGCTTCGCCGTCGTCGGTCTGATGTTCCTCCCGGAAGTGACCGCCACACGACTCTTCCCGGTTGAGGGCGTCCCGGCACATGAGTTCACCCAGCTCGAAGAAATCGGCCACCCGGCCGGCCTTTTCGAGTGACTGGTTGAGGGTCTCGTTCTCGCCGAGCACTTTGACATCGGCGTAGAACTCTTCCTTGAGGGCGGGGATATCGCTGAGCGCCTTCTCGAGGCCGGCCTCGTTGCGGGCCATCCCACAATGCTCGATGAGAATCTTGCCGAGCTCCCGATGGAACCAGTCAACGGTGCGGGTGCCGTTGTTTGCCAGGAATCGGTTGAGGCGATCACGCACGGCTGCCGACGCCTCGTGGAAGACGGGGTCGTCGGTCGACACCGGCTCGGTGTTCAGATAGTCGGCGAGGTAGTTCCCGATGGTGTACGGGATAACGAAGTAGCCATCCGCCAGGCCCTGCATGAGCGCGCTGGCGCCGAGCCGGTTGGCGCCGTGGTCGCTGAAGTTGGCCTCGCCGATGGCGTACAGGCCGGGGACGGTGGTCATCAGCTCGTAGTCGACCCACAGCCCGCCCATGGTGTAGTGCGGGGCCGGATAGATTCGCATGGGAACGTCGTACGGGTTCTCGTCGGTGATGCGCTCGTACATCTCGAACAGGTTGCCGTAGCGGGCTTCGATCACGTCGCGACCCAAACGCTGGATGGCATCCTGGAAGTCGAGATACACGCCGTTGTGGAGCGGCCCGACACCCTTGTTCTGGTCGATTTGGCGTTTGGCGGCTCGGGACGCCACGTCGCGAGGGACCAGATTGCCGAAGGCCGGATAGCGGCGCTCCAGGTAGTAGTCGCGATCGCTCTCGGGAATCTGATTCGGGGGGCGGTTGTCCTCCGCCTTCTCGGGGACCCAGATCCGGCCGTCGTTGCGGAGTGACTCCGACATCAGGGTCAGCTTGGACTGGAACTCATCGCTCGCCGGAATGCACGTTGGGTGGATCTGCGTGAAGCTGGCATTGGCGAATTGGGCACCCTTCCGATAGGCCCGCCAGATCGCCGTTCCGTTGCACGCCATGGCGTTGGTGCTGAGGTAATAGGCGTTGCTGTAGCCGCCGGTCGCCAGCACGACGGCGTGGGCGGAGTGGGTCGTGATCTCCCCCGTCGTGAGGTCGCGCACGACTACTCCGACGGCCCGGCCGTCCTTGAGCACCACCTCCAGCATCTCCGCCCGGGTGTGCAGCTTGACGGTGCCCAGCTTGACCTGACGGGAAAGTGCCGAATAGGAGCCGAGCAGCAACTGCTGGCCGGTCTGGCCCCGGGCGTAGAAGGTGCGGGATACCTGGACCCCGCCGAACGACCGGTTGTCCAGCAAACCGCCGTATTCACGCGCAAACGGAACGCCCTGGGCGGTGCATTGGTCGATGATCTCGTTGCTGACCTCGGCCAGGCGATACACGTTGGCTTCCCGGCTCCGGTAGTCGCCGCCCTTGATCGTGTCGTAGAACAGTCGGTAGATGCTGTCGCCGTCGCTGTGGTAGTTCTTAGCGGCGTTGATGCCGCCCTGGGCGGCGATGCTGTGTGCCCGGCGGGCTGAGTCGTGGTAGGTGAAGGCTTCCACCTGGTAGCCCAGCTCGCCAAAGGTGGCCGCGGCGGACGCCCCGGCCAGGCCGGTTCCCACCACGATGATCTTGAACTTGCGCTTGTTGGTCGGGGCAACGAGCTTCATGCTGTTCAAGTAGCCGGTCCACTTCTCTTCGAGCGTCCCGTTCGGGACCTTGCTGTCGAGGGTGTCCGGGCGGGTTTCGAGCATCAGGATCCGACCAGTCCGGTGCTGATGGCGATCGGGAAGCTCACGTTGCCCGCCACGATGACGGCCGTCAGCCCGACGGCGAAGTTGCGGCGCCATCGGTTGAACCGCGGGTGTGTGACCCCGAGGCTTTGGAACAGGCTCCAGGCACCGTGCAGGATGTGGAGGCCGAGCGCCAGGTTGGCGACCACGTACCAGCCGGCGGTGATTGGGCTCTCCAGGCCCTCGATCAGGTTCTCGCGCGCTTCGCCGCGAGTGAAGCTGGGGTTGAGGAACTCCAGCCCCCAGGTGAGGTGAGCGAGGTGGTAGACGATGAAGGCGAGCACGATGACGCCGGTGATCAGCATGTAGCGGGAGGCGAAGGTCGCTTCCACGAACTGCTGGCGCTCGTAGCCGACCGGCTTGGCCTTGCGGTTCTTCCACCAGAGCGTGAAACCGGCGTGGACGTGGACGGCGAACGCTGCCAGCAGGCCGAAGCGGGCGATCCACAGGATGAGCGTGCGGCTGAAGATGGGCTCCCCGAAGTCCCGCAGGCCTTCGGCATACTCGTCGAACCGGGCCGGCTCCTCGTACAGGTGAAGGTTGCCGAACATGTGGAAGAACACGAACCCCAGCCCGACGATTCCTGAGATGGCCATGACCCACTTGCGGCCGACATTCGAGTTGTAGAACTCGAGAAACCAGGGGAGCGAGCGCTTCTTGGCGGGGGCTTCTGCCGTCGTCGTCATCGAACCCCAAAGCTAGCAACCGATGGGTTCCTGGCGGAACCTTGTCCGGTCGCCGGTCTCCTGTCTCCTGTCTCCTGTCTCCTGTCGCACCACCGCCTGGGCGGCCACCAGTCTCGGAAACTCACCCTCGGGCGTCGGGCGGACGGGGGTCGGCGACTGGTGACCGGCGACCGGTGACCGTCGACCTCCGTGGCTGCGAAGCAGCGCACGGATTTGACCGCCGCGCGTGGTCCCCCTAAATTACAAATACGTAATTACACGTTTGTGAGAGGTGGGAATGGACACGAAGCTGATTGAGGCTCTGGTACTCGACAAGCTGTCATGGCAGGACTTTGCCAACTGCACGGGAGCCGATCAAGACCTGTTCTTCCCCGAACGCGGTGCCTCGACCCGGAAGGCGAAGGCGATATGCGCAGCCTGCACCGTCAAAGCCGAATGCCTCGAGTTCGCCATCACCCAGGGTGAGCGCTTCGGCATCTGGGGCGGCCTGTCGGAGCGGGAGCGCCGCAAGATCCGCCGCCAGCGCGCTCTGACGGCCAAAGCCCGCGAAGTCGGCTAGTCCGCGGACGGTCCCGGGCCGGGCGACGTCCCATTGCTCTAGGCTTCAGCGTGCTTCGCAAGGAGGTTGAGCCATCGGCGTAATCATCGGAATCGTCATCGCCCTGGTGGTCGTGGCCGCCATCGTCTACTTCGTCATGCGGGGCACCCAGAGCCCGCCGCCCGACCTCGGAACCTCGGCTGCTCCCCGCCAACCGGGACGTCCCATTCCGCCGGTCGCCGAGTTCCACGTGCGTGGGGACGCCGCCGAGGTGTATTTCGATGTTCCCTTGCCCGCGGGTGAAGACGAGGTACTCCGCAAGTTGCTGCTCCACGAAGCGGTCGAAGTCGTCAGGGAGAAACGGCACTCGCTGCCGATCGACCAGGTTGCCCGGGTCGTTGCGTTCGGCCGATCCGGGGCGGAGAACAAGAAGGTCGGCGAGGTGGGTCTGGAGACCCCGGGCACCCTTCCGCCTCCGGCGCCACCGCCGGTCGTCTTCAAGCCAGCCGGACCCGACCCGCTGGCAGCATTCGGTGGCTCGTCTTCGTCGGCACCGCCGGGTTCGGCGGTCGCCGTACCAGACGAGGCGCTCACCAAGGCCGGATCGGACATCGAGCTTCCGTCTGAGATCGCGTCCGGATTACGGCTGCAGGGTGTCGATCCGGCAGAGGCCGGAGCAGGCGACCTGGTCGTCGGCCTGTTGAAGCTCGGTGGGTTTACCGTCACTGGTCCCACCGCGACAGATGCGTACGACACCTATGTCGCCTCCAACCCGTCCGGGCGTACGTTCATTGCGACCGAGGCATACGATTCGTCGGCCTATCCCGAGTTGGCGGAGAAGGTGATCAACCGGTTCATGGTCGACTTCGAGCAGTCGGGCACCCAGCGCGGCCTCTTCGTGACCGACAAGTTCGGCCCGTTCCTCGTCTACGAAAAGGAACGCCGCGAGCCGAGGGTGCGGTTCGTCACTCGCGAGCGCCTGCAACAGTTTGTCGACTCGATGGCCCTTACGTAAAGAGGGTCGACGGTCGACTGTCGACGGCCAGAGGGTCGATAGTCAATGGTCGGTGGTCGGTGGTCAGTGGCCAAACCCAGAAGGGCCGTTGCCTCGAGTTTGGCGGAAGCCAAACTCGCCAGGAACGCCGGAGGCGTTCCCAAACTCGAAAGGAACCCGAAGGGTTCCCCTATTCTTGGCGCCGAACAAGGAGATACAGTGCGCGGACTTGGATGGCCGGAACTCGTGATCATTCTCGTCGTCGTTGTCGTGCTGTTCGGCGCAACCCGCCTTCCGATGATCGCTCGGAGCATCGGGACATCCGCCCGGGAGTTCCGCAAGGGAATGGACGACGGGGCGGAGGAGGAAGGGGACGGTGACGCGTCCGATAAAAACTCCTGAGCGTTGGGAACTCGTAGGCGGCCGCGCGCCGTTACTTGCCTAGATGGCCTCGTCGGAGGCAGTCCCCACCTGGGAGCAAGTAGCCAGTGATTACGGGCGCACGATTTACAACTTCGCTTACCGGCTCACCGGCAACCGGGACGACGCGTCCGATCTCGCCCAGGAGGTGTTGCTGCGGGTCCGACGTGGACTGGCCGGGTACCGGCCCGGATCCTTCGAAGGCTGGTTGTGGCGAATCACCCGCAATGCGTTTCTCGACGACGTGCGCAAGAAGCAGCGTCGACCAACCGCCGAGCTTCCCGACGAGGACCGCTCGACCATCGCGACCGCCCCGGCTCCCGAGGAAGTCCTTGCCGAGACCCGTCTCAGTGCAGAGGTTCAAGCGGCGCTGCTGTCCCTTCCGATCGAGTTCCGGGAGGCCGTCGTGATGTGTGACGTCGTCGGCTTGAGCTACCAGGAGATCGCCGAGGCAGTTGAGGTGCCGGTCGGCACCGTGCGCAGTCGGATCCATCGCGGCCGCCTCCTTCTGCGCGATGCGCTCGAAGGGAGGGTTTGATGCACCTGGGTGATTCTCTGTCGGCGTTCCTGGACGGAGAGCTCGATACCGGGGCGCGTTCGGACGCCGAGTCGCACCTGGCTTCCTGTCCGCTGTGCCGTTCCGAGCTAGAGGCGGTTTCTGAAAGCAGCCGCATGCTGAAATCGCTTCCGGTGGCGGAACCCCCGGCTCATCTGGTGGCGCCGTCCAACGTGCGACACCTCCGACCGCGTCGGGGGCGAATCCTGGTGGGCGCCGCCGCAGCTGCCGCCCTGATCGTTGGGGTTGGATTTGGTGTCAATGCCGACCGGGCAGTGCCGCTGCAGCTCGACGAGGTGGTCGAACAACACGTGGCGCGAGCCTCGGTCGACCCGGGTTTCAACGTGCTCCAGGTTCAGGCGGTGGTGGACCGGTGATCCTCGCCGTCGCATTGACCGCGATTTCCCTGCTCGGGACTGCTCCACACGCCGATCTGGTTGACGATATGGGCCAGGCGGGCGACGCTGAGTTCACGGCCCGCCAACTGGTGGTCTGTTGGGGCGATGACGGAGCCGTTGCCAGGGTGTCCGACATCGAGCAATCCGACGGCATGACCCGGGTGGCCGGCCCCGACGGCACCTTCGTCATCGGCGATGGGAAGATGATCGAGCAGTACGCCGGGGGAATCCGCTATCTGGAGATGTCGCCGACCTCAGCGTGGCGGTTGTGGGACGGCTATCAGATGACCACCGATCCGCCGGACGTGGCCAGTGTGCTCAGCTCGGGTCGAACCGTCGAGGTCACCGAGGGGGGCCGGATCCGGGCCCGGTTCGTGCTTGATGAGCAGACCGGGACGCCGTTGTCGACGCAGGTGTATGACGGCGATGGCTCCCTCTACCGCTACTCGGTCATGATGGAGTTCCGGCCAGGAGACGCCGATGCGATGTCCGACATGGACGATATGCCCGATCCGGAGTACCGGGCGGCGGCCAGCGCCATCGATGTTCCGTCCGTCGCCGGCCACTACTGGGCAGCCGATAGCTATGCCGCCCCGGGTGGGGTCCAGGTCTTCTTCACCGATGGCCTGTTCCGGTTCTCAGTGTTTGAGGTGAGCCGCAAGAGCGACGGCGGCGGCCTGTCGGACGCCCCCGATGTGGAGATCGCCGGCCAGAGCGGCTATCACCGGACCTACACACCGGGGGCTGTGAGCGTGTTCTGGCGTACGGCCGATCGGGCCTACGTGCTCGTCGGCGACCTTCCCCCCGACCACCTCGAAGCGGTCTTGCAGGATCTTCCCGAACCGGGGCGCCCGAACATTCTGAAGCGCGCCTGGCGCTGGGCGTTCGGCTGAGCGGGACGCAGATCGATCAGACCGCCGCCAGCGCGGCGGCGTAGGCGTCGTGCTCCCGGGCGGCACCCAGCGACTCCGAGGAGATGATGTCGCGAACCACACCATTCTCGTCGAGCACGAAGGTCGACCGTGTCGCAACTCCGAGCTGTTCGTTGAAGACGCCGTACTCGGTAGCTACAGCGCCGTGCGGCCAGAAGTCGCTCAGGACCGGATGGTTGAGGCTGTGCTCGCTCGCCCAGCGGGCGTTGGTTGGGCGGGCATGGCACGTGATGACTACGACGCGAGCATTGAGGTCGCTCAGGTCGGTGAAGTTGTCCCGGATGGCACACACCTCGCCGTCGCAGACCGACGTGAACGGGAAGGGGATGAAGACGATGAGTGCCCGCGAGCCGGTGAGATCCGCCCGGGAGACCGCTTCGCCGGTCTGGTCGGGAAGGCTGAAGTCCGGCGCAACCTGTCCGATAGATACTGACATCATGTACTCCTTAATTTCGAAGCCGGCAGCATACTGACAGATGGTTCGTTCGACCTATCGAGGCTTCCGCGCAACGGGAGTACCTTGTTCCATAGATGGTTCCCGGGTGCTTGGCACATGCAGTGTTCGTCACTACGCTGAGTGAACGACCACTGAGAGTGGGGCTAAGGTAGTGTCGTGGCTAACGGGGTAAGAGGGCGGAGAATCCAAATGACGCAAGGTGCGCAATCAATTTCGCATCCCGCGCAGCGCAAGGTCGCTGTGTCCGGTGATGCAGCAACTCGGAAGCGGGGTACCTACGAGCGGATCGTGAAAGGCCTGATCGATCGGGTCGTCGGGCTCGTTCTCGCCGTTCTCACCCTGCCGATCGTCATTCCGGTCGCTATCGCCGTGTTCATCGACCTCGGGCTTCCGGTGTTCTTGCGCCAGGAGCGGGTTGGGATAAACGGGAAGGTGTTCAAGGTCGTCAAGTTCCGCTCGATGGAGCCAGACCGCCGGGATCAGGCGCCCCGCTCATTTGTCGGCACCGACCGGCGCGTGAATCACAAGTCGGAAGACGATCCCCGGCTCACGCCGGTCGGGCGCTTCATTCGCAAGTGGAGCCTCGACGAGCTGCCCCAGCTGTGGAACGTCGTGATGGGCCAGATGAGCCTGGTCGGCCCCCGTCCCGAGATGGTGCAGATCGTCGACCGCTATGAGCCGTGGCAGCATGCCCGCCATCAGGTGAAGCCGGGGGTCACCGGTCTGTGGCAGATATCGGCGCGAGGTGAGCTCCCCATGCACGAAGCGACCCACATCGACCTCGAGTATGTCGATACGATCTCCTTCTCCACCGACCTCCGCATCCTCGCCAAGACGCTGCCGGCAGCATTGGGTTCCCGAACCGGGCACTGAGCCGTAACCGCCAAACAGATTCTGCCTATTGGTTTACACTGACAATCCGAGGGGGGCGTTCACCGTTGCTGGCTGTGCGTCACCCACCGACCCACTAAAGGACTGACCGATGGACACACTTCGCCCCAGAGAGTTCGACGAGATCGCGGCGCTCGAACAGCCGAGCATCGTCGCATCTATGTGGCGATACCGCTGGCTGGTGGCGCTGATCGTCGCGCTGTTCATCGGGCTCGGCCTCGCCTTTCAGGCCTACGTACCCGCTGCCTACCGGGCCACGGCTGAGATGACCGTCGAAGATCCCCGCACCTCCAGCCTGGCCGATGCTCTCGGGCTTGGGGCCATCAACAGCAACCCGGCTCGCTACGTTGCCGACCAGGTTGGCATCCTGCAGGCTTCCGAGGTGGAGGCCAAGGCATCCGAGCTGGTTGACGAGTGGCGCGAGCTCGCCGAGACCGATCCCGAAGCGCTGAACGACAATGCGAGCATCGCCTGGCTGGCGGCCGATCCCTCCCAGGTAGTCGGTATGTCCATCCCCCTGAGCGAGTTCCACGCCAACACCAGCATCTCGTCTGACCGCGAGAGTAACCGCATCGAGATCGGTTTCTCGGCAGACACCCCGGAACGGGCCCGGGTCGGTGCCAATGCCATCGTCGAGGCCTACCGCGAGGTCAGGACCGCTGAGCTCCGTGAGACCGCCAACACCACGCTCACCCGAATTCGTGAGGAGCAGGACGCACTGCAAACCACGCTGGCGCAGCTGCGGTTCGACATCGAGCAGATTCAACTGTCCGACGAGACGCGTGCCTCCCTGCTCCAGGAGTTCGAAGACGACCTGGCCCGGTTCGGTCAGCTCCAAGACCGCCTCGATGAGCTCGACCCCGACAGCGAGGCGGCCGACACGGTGCGTCAGCAGCTCGACGACCTGCTCCAGGATTTCCAGACCTTCGAGGTGATCGACCGCATCCAGCAGCGCGACGCCAACCTGCAGGCCCTCCAGGTCCAGCAAGACCAGGTGATCAACGAGCTGGCCGACCTCAACACGCAGGCGAACAGCATCATCATCTCGGTGAACCTGCAGGGTGCCGGAATCACCTCGGCGTCGGCAGCCGCATTGCCGCTCACCACATCCGGTTCCGGTCCGGCCCGCATATTGGCCGCCGCCATCGTGCTCGGCCTGGCCGTCTCGGCTGCTATTACCTACTTCCTGGCCTCGCGCCGCCGGGCCTTCGGGAGCCGAACACTCCCCGAGCTGGTGCTCAACGCTCCGTTGCTGGCCGAGGTGCCCGACTTCACACTCGAAGGCATCAAGTCGTCCCTGCCGGTCACGCAGGCACCGACGTCGGCGTCAGCCGAGGCGTTCCGGTTCGCCGCGGCCGCAGTCGACATCCGGGCCTCTGCCGCTGGCGCCAAGTCACTGATGATGGTGTCGGCGACGCTGGCGAGCGGCAAGACGACGGCAGCGGCCAACACCGCCATCGCCGCTGCCCGCGAGGGCCTGCGGGTGCTGGTGATCGATGCCGACTTCGGCAACCAGGAGCTCACCAGCCTCTTCCTGGGTGAGGAGCAGCCGGCGGCAGGAATCACCGAGGTCGTGGCCGGTTTAGTGCCGCTCGACCAGGCGGTGCGCCAGGTGGTTGTCACCGACGACCGCTCCCTGTATCTCCTCTGGCGAGGCCGCCAGCCCGTTGAGGCGGCCAACTTCTTCCGGACCGAGGACACCCAGCGCTTCTTCACCGAGGTCAAGGACCAGTTCGACCTGGTCATCATCGACGGCCCGCCGTTGCTGCAGGTGGCCTACGCCAGCACGCTGGTTCGCTACGTGGACGCCGTGGTTGCGATCGTGGCCCACAACAGCCGGGTGGGTGAGCTGGAAGAGGTCGCCGACCGCTTGCACTTCATCGAGACACCGGCCATCGGCTACATCTACACCAAGGCGCCGCTGCGCGCCGAGATGACTGCTTCGGAAGGATCGATGAAGGACATTCTCGGCCTCGGCGGTGAATCCGCCGGTCGCACCCCGGCCGGAGCCGGCAGCCGCATCCGCCGCGCCCGCCGCAACGGCGAGCAATAGCGCTCGGGCTAGCGCCCGAGCGGTCGGGAACCCTGCGGGTTCCTAAGGAGTTGCCGCGCAACTCCAGGGTTTGATCTGGCTTGGACCCTGCAACTTGAAACCGGCAACTCCAATCAAGAGCACGGGAACGCGCTTTCACCCCCCTCCTTGCCTCCCCACTCGCTGCGCTCGCGGGCGAGGTATCCCCGCTGATTGCTGATTGCTGATTGCTGATTGCTGATTGCTGATTGCCGATTGCTGATTGCTGATGCCTGATGCCCTTCTGGCCTGCAACTTGGAACCTGCAACCGGCAACTTCATCCGGCTCGCTGTCAGCTTCCTAT
>JABDLU010000166.1 GCA_013002865.1 Acidimicrobiia bacterium | reverse complement strand
CCCATGTGCTGCTGGAATCTCAAGCCGCCATCGACGATCCCGAAGCGTTCGTAGGCCACGTAGGTGGTGACGACTTCGTGGCCATCGTCGATCCGGACAAGGTCGAGGATTTCTGCAAGGAGCTGATCCGCACCTTTGACGAGGGCATCCTCGACTTCTACGACACCAGCGACGTGTTGCGCGGCTACATCGAGGTCACGGACCGCCGTGGCGAGCGTCACGCCTTCCCCCACACCTCCATCTCCCTTGGCGTTGTCAGCACCAAGGACCGAGATATCTCCAACCAGTGGGAAGCCTCGGCCGTAGCGTCCGAGATGAAGGAATACGCCAAGCGGCAGCCGGGCTCCGTCTACGAAATTGACCGCCGGAACACTTGAGCCCGTCCCGATAGACCGGCCGGCGGGCGACCGCCGGAACAACTGAGCCTGTCTGTTCAGACCGGCCGGCGGGCGACCGCCGGAACAACTGAGCCTGTCTGTTCAGACCGGCCGGCGGGTGACCGCCGGAACAACTGAGCCTGTCTGTTCAGACCGGCCGGCGGGTGACCGCCGGGAACCGGCCCGAGCTATCCGACCGACGGGTAACCAACGACTTTCGACCGCCCGCCACTAGCCTCGAACCACGGCCCGAGCGCTGCGGGTTTCTGAGGGGAGAGGGCGGAGTGAAGCGATCGCTGTCACTCGTAGTGGTCGTCGGGATGCTGACGGCGGTGACGCCGGCCGCGGTAGCGCAGTCGATCGAACGGCCCACCGAGCGAAGGCTCCCCGAGACCGTCGAAGCGCAACGACTCGACGCTCCGCACACGACCACCGGTGGGTTGCCCATGAGAGATCAGCCGACCGGGGCCGTCGCCGTCGTCGTCCACCTACCAGAGCCGGCTATAGCCACGGCGGCGGTGGTGGATCCGGCGGCGGAGAAGCGCCGGTTGGAACGGCGGCAGACCGCACTGGTCGAGCGGCTGGCGGGACGATATGGAGCCACCGAAATTGCCCGGGTTCAGATCGTCCTCAACGCCGTGTTCATTGAAGTGGATGCCGACGCCCTGCCGGCCATCGCGCGGGAAGCCGGAGTCCGTCGAGTCGTCCCGGTTGCCCACTACGAAGCCGCCCTCTCCGAAACGGTGCCGCTCATCGGCGCCGCCGAGGTGCAGGCGGCCGGCCTCGACGGATCCGGCGTACGGGTAGCCGTGCTCGACAGCGGCATCGACTACACGCACGCCGCACTGGGCGGTCCCGGAACCACCGAGGCCTACGCCGCCGCGTACGGCGAAGACCCGGCCGACCCCCGCAACACGACCCGGGACAGCCTTTTCCCGACCGACCGGGTGGTGGGCGGCTTCGACTTCGTTGGGGAGGTCTGGCCGAACGGTGACGGTGGGTTCGCGCCCGATGACCTGGCGTTCGATCCGGACCCGATCGACTTCGAAGGGCACGGCACGCACGTGGCCGACATCATCGGCGGGACCGGCGGGGTAGCGCCGGCCGCCGACCTCTACGCAGTAAAGGTCTGCTCGGCAGTGGCGTCGTCCTGCAACGGGATCTCGCTGATCATGGGGCTCGAGTTTGCCGTCGATCCGAACGCAGACGGTGTCCTCGACGACCGGGTGGACATCATCAACATGTCGCTCGGGTCGGTGTACGGACAGCCCTTCGACGATGATCTCGCCCTGGCGGTCGACAATGCGACGGCGGCCGGCGTCCTGACCGTGGCATCCGCCGGCAACGGAGCAGACAAGCCGTACGTGATCGGGACCCCGAGCGCAGCTCCGACGGCGCTGGCCGTCGCCCAAACCTATGTCCCGTCGGCCTCGGTGCAGGGGATCGACATCACCGACCCTGCCCCCGGGCAGGTCGGTGCCATATTCCAGGACTGGTCGGCGCCGCTGACCGAGTCGATCGGGCCCGCCCCGGTTGCCTTCGCCGGACTGGGATGCTCGCTGGGAGACGATCCAAACAGCGTCGAGGATGAGGACGCCCCGTTTGAGCCCGGACAACTCGACGGACGGGTTGCGCTGGTGAATCGTGGAGAGTGCAACTTCAGCATCAAGGTGTTCAATGTGCAGCGGGCCGGTGCTGTTGCAGCGATCATCGGTTTGGTTGGCCCGGGTGAGCCGTTCAGCGGGGCTTTCGGCGCGGGCGGCCCGTTCAGCATCCCGGGCTACATGGTGGGGCAGCGATCGGCGGCAGCCCTGGTCGATACCACGGTCGTGATTTCACCCGATTCCGCCACCGCTGCTGCAGGTAACGTCGTCGGGAGCTCGTCGCGGGGCCCCTCGAGCGCCTTTCAGATGGTCAAACCGGAGATCGGTGCACCCGGGGCGTCGATATCGGCCGTCGCGGGTTCGGGCAGCGATGTCGAACCGTTCGGTGGCACGTCTGGCGCCGCCCCGATGGTGAGCGGCTCGGCCGCGCTCCTTCTACAGTCACGACCTGCCTTGGCACCGGGCGAAGTCAAGGCGCTGCTCATGAACACCGGAGACACAGCCGTCGGCAACTCGGCCTTCACGTCCGAGCCGGCGCCGATCAGCCGTCTCGGGGGAGGCGAGGTGCGGGTGGACAGGGCGGTCGCATCGACTATCGCGGCGTGGGACGATGCGTCGGGGCAGGGGGCGGTGAGCTTCGGTGTCGTCGAAGTCGCCCGCGGTCTCGCCCTCACCCGAGCGGTGCGGGTCCGCAACTACGCGGCCACTCCCCGGACGCTGACGATCGCCCCCGAGTTCCGCTTCGCCGACGACGAGGCGTCCGGTGCGGTCACCTTCGACGTACCGGACCAGGTCAGCGTGCCGGCCGGCGGTGACGCCACGTTTGACGTCACCATACGGATCACGCCCGGTCTGCTGGGAGGGAACTTCATGAACTCGGGGGCGGAAGGCAGCAGCGGCACGGCACTCACGATCAACGAGTTCGATGGGTTCCTGGCGCTCGACGATGGGACGGCCCCGGTGCGGGTGCCCTGGCACGTTGTGCCTCGACGGGCGTCTGACGTAGTGCCCACCTCTGGGACGTTCACCCCCGGGCCGGTGCCCGACGTCATCGGGTTGGAAAATCGCGGGGCCGGCGTGGCACAGAACGAGGCCTACTCGCTGCTGGCACTCAGCCCGGACCTTCCCGAGGGGAGCCGCGGGCAGCAATCCCCGGCTCCGGATCTCCGGGCCTTCGGGGTCAACACGTTCACCGCTCCAGCCGGGTTCTGCTCACCGAACCCGTCATTCGTCTGGGCGTTCGCCATCAGCACGTGGGAACCGCAGAGCCACCTTGTGCCGGTGAGCCACATCATTGAGATCGACGCCGACCGGGACGGTTTTGTCGACTTCGTGGTCGTCAACCGTGATGCCTCCTCCGCGCCCCCCTCGTTCAACACTGTGGGGGACGGCAGGCAGCTCACCTGGGTCATCGGCGAGACCACGGCGAGTGCCTTCTTCTTTGCCGAGCACGCAACCAACACTGGTAACACCGTGCTGTATCTGTGCGCCGAACAGATTGGCTTATCTGCCGACGACCTGCTGGCCACCGCCGTGGACGTGCGCGTCACCACGCAGGACTTCTACTTCGGCGGTCCGAATGATCGCAGCGACATCTTCACCATCACGCCGCTCGGTGAGCAGTACTTCGGGTTGGCCAACGACGTGCCGGGCTCGGGCTTCGATCCGGGCGGGCTCGGCATACTCGACTTCGGACCCTTCCCGAACAACAGCCCGGAGCTCGGGATTTTGCTGTTCACCAACGGCGATCGAGGGCCCGGGGCGCGGGGAGGGGCGACCGACGGCTCCGAAGCGCTCGTGTTCACCACAACGCTGCCGGCTATCACCGGCTTCGTCCTTGTCGACGCCGACACCGACACCGATGTGATGGGCCAGGATGCCCTCGTCGGCCTCGGCTCGGTCATCGACACGGCGGTAACGCCTCGCTTCAACATACGTGCCGAGACATCGGACCAGACCGTCGGAAGCATCGCAGTCGAACTCGTCGATCTCGACGGCCGTCCGGTGCCCTTCCGGCGGGACCGCCGCAGCTGGGAGAACTTCTTCCCCTTCGCCGTCGGCGGCGACTGGCCGGTGGGGGACTATCAACCGATGGAGCTGGGCCCCGGGACCTACATCTTGCGGGCGACGCCATATTCCGGGGGCAGCCTGACCGGCAGCCGGGGGGCGACCACCGAGGTGACCTTTACGGTCCTCGACGGCGGGTAGATCTTCGATCTTGCTCGGGTGCCCTCAGCCCCGGGCAAGATGCACGCCTCGCGATACACTTGAAGGGCTCTTCTTCAGGGCAGGGTGCAATTCCCGACCGGCGGTGACAGTCCGCGACCCCGCAAGGGTTGACCTGGTGGAACTCCGGGACCGACGGTGACAGTCCGGATGGAAGAAGGAGGGTCTGTTTTCGCGTGAGCGCGCGCGGGCTCCCCTTGACGGTGTGAGGAGTGTGCGTGCCCGAATACGACGAAGTCATGCGAACCGCCATCGAGGCGGCTTCCGTGATGAATCCGCACCCCAATCCCCGCGTCGGTGCCGTCGTGCTCGACCGCAACGGCCGGGTTGTGGGCCGGGGCGTGCACGAAGGCCCGGGCTTGCCCCACGCAGAAGCCAATGCCCTCGACGACGCCGGCACATCCGCGGACGGCGGCACGCTCGTCGTAACCCTCGAGCCCTGCAACCACCACGGACGCACACCCCCGTGTACTCAAGCCATCCTCGACGCCGGGATCCAGAAGGTTGTCGTGGGGGTTGCCGACCCGGATGCCGACGCCGCCGGAGGAGTCGCTCGTCTTCGCGACGCCGGGATGGCCGTCGAGATGGGAGTGCTGGCCGATGAGGTCGTGGCGATCGATCCCGGGTACTTTCACCACCGCCGAACCGGGCGGCCCCGGGTGACCCTCAAGACGGCAATCACGCTGGACGGACAGGCGGCCGCCCGTGACGGAACCTCGCAGTGGATCACCTCGCCCGCCGCCCGCGACGACGTCCACCGCCTGCGGTCGAATTCCGATGCGGTCATGGTTGGCGCCGGGACGGTCCTGAAGGACAACCCCGACCTGTCGGTTCGGCTCCCGGGCTACGAGGGACCCCAGCCCATTCCCGTAGTCATCGCTGGTACTCGCCCGTTCCCGAACAACCTGCGCGTGGTCGAACGCAACGCAGTGATCTTCTCACCGGCCGTGCGTGATCTGGACACCGAAGTGGTGGTGATCGAATCCGGCGATCACGTCGACCTGCAGGAGGCGCTGTTCGAGCTCGGCTCCCGGGGTATCGTCGACCTGCTCGTAGAGGGCGGCCCGATCCTGGCCGACAGCTTGCTCGAGGCCCGGCTCATCGATCGATGCATCTTCTACCTGGGCGCCAAGCTGGCCGCCGGCTCCGGCGAGCCACCCTTTCACGGGGCCTTCCGTACCATCACGGATGCCATCGACGTGCACGTCGAGGACGTGCGTACCGTCGGGCCCGACGTCCGGATCGAGTTCACGCTCGCCCCGGCGGAGGTGGCGTGATGTTCACCGGAATCGTGGAGGGCATCGGCCACATCCAGTCGGTAGAAGACACCGGATCGGAGCGCCGCTTCACCATCGCCTCCGGGCTCGTCGATCAGCTGGCACCGGGCGATTCCATCGCCGTTAACGGGGTCTGCCTCACCGCCGTCGCAGTAGTCCCGGGCGCGGTGGACGTGACGGCGGTGACCGAGACGCTGCACCGAACCAATCTGGGGGACCTGAGCGACGGTTCGATGGTCGACCTGGAGCGGCCTATGCCGGCCGCCGGACGGTTCGATGGCCACATCGTGCAGGGGCACGTCGACGGCACCGCACTCGTGGCTGAGATCACCTCCGAGGGTGACTCGAAGCGCTTCCGATTCACTGCCGGCGACGACCTGCTCAGGTACGTGGTGGAGAAGGGCTCCATAACCGTCGACGGAGTTTCCCTCACTGTCACCGCGATCGGCGACGACTACTTCGAGCTCGTGCTGATACCGCACACCCTGGAGGTGACCGTGCTGGGACACCGCCGGCCGGGGGACCGGGTGAACGTCGAGGTCGACATTCTTGCCAAATACGTCGAGCGGCTCCTGGAGGTCCGTCAATGAACTACGCGCCCATCGAAGAGGCCATCGACGCCATCGCCCGGGGCGAATTCCTCGTGGTGGTCGACGATGAGGATCGCGAGAACGAGGGTGACCTCATCATCGCTGCCGACAAGGTGACCCCTGAGGCGATCGCCTTCATGGTCCGCTACACCAGCGGGCTCATCTGCATGCCGGTGACGGGGGAGCGGCTGGACGCGCTCCAGCTCCCGCTGATGGTGGCCGACAACACCGACATTCACCGGACCTCGTTCACGGTGTCCGTCGACTACACCCCGGGGACGACCACGGGAATATCGGCAGAGGATCGTGCCACGACGATCAAGGCCATGATTGACCCGGCGACCCGACCATCCGACATGGCGCGACCGGGTCACGTCTTTCCGTTGCGGTACTGCGAAGGAGGCGTGCTCCGCCGGCCGGGCCACACAGAAGCCGCCGTCGACTTCGCCCGGCTGGCCGGCCTTGACCCGGCCGGCGTGCTGTGCGAGATCGTCAACGACGACGGCACCATGGCACGGGGAGCCGACCTGGAGCGGTTCGCCAAGGAGCATGGGATTCTGCTGGTGACCATCGCCGATCTGATCGCCTACCGCCGCCAGATCGAGCAGCTGGTCACGAGGACCAGCGAAGTGACCCTTCCAACCCAGGAGGGAGAGTTCCGGGCCATCGGGTACCGGGATCATGTCGACGGGGCCGAGCACCTGGCGCTGGTGCACGGTGCCATCCATGATGGCGGGTCGGTGCTGGTGCGGATCCACTCCGAGTGCCTGACGGGTGATGTGTTCCGGAGCCGGCGCTGCGACTGTGGGGATCAACTGGAGATGGCGATGGAGCGAATCGTCGAAGCGGGTGCGGGCGTCGTGATCTACCTGGGTGGTCACGAAGGACGCGGCATCGGACTGCTGGGCAAGCTGGAGGCGTACGCCCTCCAGGACCAGGGCCGTGACACGGTGGAAGCCAACCTCGATCTCGGGCTGCCGGCCGATGCGCGCGACTACAGCGCCGCAGCCCAGATTCTGCGCGACCTCGGCTTGTCCTCCGTCAAGCTGCTGACCAACAACCCATCGAAGGTGGCCGCCATCGAGGCGGCCGGGCTCAAAGTGGTCGATCGCATCCCATTGTCGGTTCCCGCTACCGACGCCAACCACGGGTATCTGCAGGCGAAGGCCCAGAAGCTGGGCCACCTGCTGTGAGCGGGCCCGCCCTCCGCGGCGATTTCGACGCCGGCGGCCTCAAGGTGGGGGTGGCGGCAGCCACCTTCAATGCGGAGATCACCGACGGACTGCTCGACGGGGCGCTCTCGGTGCTGGACGACGCCGAGGTGACGGTGGTGCGGGTTTCGGGCTCCTTCGAGCTGCCGCTGGTTGCCCAGGCGCTGGTCGACGCCGGCAATGATGCGGTAGTCGCGATCGGCGCGGTCATCCTCGGGGAGACCGACCACTATGAGCACATCGCCCGCGAAACCGCCCGGGGTCTGCAGGATGTCATGCTGCGGACCGGCGTTCCGGTCAGTTTCGGCGTTCTGACGGTCCGCGAGGCCGACCACGCCCGCACTCGCAGCCTCCCCGGCCCGGGCAACAAAGGGACCGAAGCCGCCGAGGCGGCAGTGACCACCGCCCGCCTTCTCCAGGAGCTGCGCAGTTCGTAGCCGATCGGGGTCCACCCAGACAAGAGCACGGGAACGGGCGGTCGACAGTTGACGGTCGACCGTCGACCTTCCTGGAACATTCCCAAAGCCGGCGGCGTTGTTCTACACTCCAGTCCACAATCCACATACCAAGCGGAGGCGCCTGCTTCCCACCCGGCTGCTCACGGGCACGTCGTGGTCCTATTCGGAACAGCAGGCTGGCCCCTGCTGTTTTCTCTATCCCAAGCAGAGGAGGGCACATATCGCCACTGAACCGCGAGTAAATGAACGGATCCGAGCCAAGACGGTGCGTGTCGTTGCACCAGATGGGTCTCAGATCGGGCTGAAAGAGCTCGACGAGGCCCTGTGGCTTGCCCAGCAGCTCGATCTAGATCTGGTCGAAGTCGCTCCCGGATCCGATCCCCCCGTCTGCCGCCTCATGGACTACGGAAAGTACAAGTACGAGCAGTCGGTGAAGGCTCGGGAGGGTCGCAAGAAATCCACTCGCACCGTCATCAAAGAAGTCAAGTTCAAGACCAAGATCGATGGACACGACTTCGACACGAAGGTTCGGCGGGCCGCCGAATTTCTCGAAGACGGACACAAGATCAAAGCCGTCGTAATGTTTTTCGGCCGGGAGATAACTCACCCGGACCGGGGCCGGGCTCTGCTCGACCGCATGGTTGCCGACCTCGAGGGCATTGCACTGGTCGAGTCACCCGCCCGCCTCGACGGCCGCAACATGACGATGGTTCTCGTGCCGGACAAGGTCGGCCTGAAGGCCCGGGCGAAGGCCGCCGCCGAGGCGGAACGAGCCGAAGCAGCAGCCGAGGACGCTGCTCAGGCGGAGCCCGAGGCCGAAAGAGCCCGGCAGGACGCCGAAGAGATTGAACCCGCCGCCGGGACCGACCAGGCGGCACAGGAGGAAGACCATGCCGAAACAGAAGACTCACAAGGGAGCCAAAGCCCGGTTCAAAGTGACCGGGACGGGCAAACTGCGGCGTCGCCAGCAGGGGATGAATCACCTCAAAGCGGCGAAGTCCAGCCGGCGTAAGCGACGCCTCACGGGCGAAACCGAGGTCGCCAAAGCCGACGTCAAAGAAGTCAAGCGGATGCTGGGGAGGTAGCTCATGGCCCGCGCCAAGCACGCAGTCCCGTCGAAAGCGAAACGCCGCAAGGTCCTGAAGCAGGCCAAGGGGTACACCGGGGCCCGTAGCCGCCGGTACCGCACCGCCCACGAGCAGGTCCTCGGCGCGCGCGACGACGCCTTCGCTCATCGCCGCGCCAAGAAAGGCGATTTCAGGCGTCTGTGGATCACCCGCATCAATGCGGCCGCACGGCAGAACGGCACGACCTACAGCAAGATGATGGCCGGCCTCAAGGTCGCCGCCGTCGACATCGACCGCAAGATGCTCGCCGAGCTGGCGGTTAACGAACCCGAGGCCTTTGCGGCTCTCGTCGAGGTAGCGAACCAAGCCAACAACTAGTGGGACAGCTCGAGGACATCCTCGCATCCGCTCCCGAGCGGGTCGGGAGCGCGCTCACCATCGACGATCTCGACAAGCTCGAGGTCGAGCTCGTGGGCCGGCGCTCGTACATCACTGAACAGCGGCGCGCCCTCGGCAGCCTCGACCCGGCCGAGCGGCCGAGAGTCGGTGCCCAGCTCAACGAAGCCGCCACCAGCCTCGCCGGGCTGATCGAAACGCGTCGCGCCGCGCTGGAGCGCGAGGCGGAGGACCGCCTGCTCGCCGACGACCGGGTCGACATGACGCTGGCACGGCGCACCCTTCGCCAGGGAACCGCCCACCTCGTCACCCAGACGATCGATGAGATCTCCGACATATTCACGGCCATCGGGTACCGGATCGCCGATGGACCGGAGGCGGAGACCGCCTGGCACAACTTCGATGCCCTGAACACGCCGTGGTGGCACCCGTCCCGCCTGGAGAGCGACACGATGTACCTCGACTATGGCGACCCGGGGGACGAGATCCTGCTGCGCACGCAGACTTCGACCGTGCAGGCCCGCACCATGGAGGCGCAGCCGCCGCCGGTTCACATCATCGCCCCGGGGCGCTGCTACCGCACCGACACCTTCGATGCGACCCATTCACCGGTCTTCCATCAATTCGAGGGCCTGGCGGTTGCCGAGGACATCAGCTTCGGCGACCTCAAGGGAACGCTGGCCCATTTCGCTCGCGAGTATTTCGGGCCGGCCAGGCGGATCAAGCTGATCCCACACTTCTTCCCCTTCACCGAGCCCTCGGCCGAAATGCACGTGTCGTGCTTCTCATGCGACGGATCGGGGTGCCGGGTGTGCAGCCGTACCGGCTGGCTCGAGCTGCTCGGCTGCGGCATGGTCGATCCCAATGTCTTCGAAGCCGTCGGCTACGACCCGGACGTCGTGAGCGGGTTCGCCTTCGGGGGAGGCATCGAGCGGGTCGCCATGGTGCGCCACGGCATCACCGACATCCGGCACCTGTTCGACAACGACATTCGCGTGAACGAGCAGTTCGTATGAGGGTCTCACTGCGCTGGCTGGCCGAATTCATCGATCTCCCCACGGATGACCCGGCCGCAATCGAACAGCTCCTCGCCGGCCTGGGCCACGAGGTCGAAGGCGTCGAACGGCTCGACATCCCGTTCACCGGAGTTGTCATCGCCCGGGTCGAGGCGATCCGGCCTCACCCCGACGCCGACAAGATCCGCCTGGTCACCGTCGATCGCGGGACCGGGTCCCAGGAGGTGGTGTGCGGCGCCTGGAACTTCGACGAAGGGGCGGTGGTACCCCTGGCCACGGTTGGGGCCGTCTTGCCCGGCAACTTCGAGATCGGGGCGCGGGAGATTCGCGGGGTGGTGTCGGAGGGGATGATCTGCTCGGAGCGTGAGCTCGGGTTCGGAGGCGACCACGAAGGAATCCTCGTGCTGGAGGGCGACTACGAGCCGGGCCGTGACTTCACCGACTATCTGGAGCTGCCCGACGTCGTGTTCGACCTGTCGATCACCCCCAACCGCCCCGATGCCATGTCGATGCTCGGTATCGCCCGTGACCTGGGAGCCAAGCTCGGGATCGAGGTGCGGGAGCCGGAGATTTCCGTGACAGGGACTGAGCCGGCCACCGCCCTGCAGATCACCGTAGAAGACCCGACCGGGTGCCCGCGTTTCGTGGGCCGTGAGGTGCGGGGCGTCACCAGTGGCGCGTCGCCGATGTGGTTGCAGGCCCGGCTCCGGGCCGCCGGGGTGCGTCCGATCAGCAACCTGGTCGACGCCACCAACTACACGATGCTGGAATTGGGTCATCCGACCCACGTCTTCGACCTGGATCAGGTGGCGGGGGAGCAGCTGATCATCCACCGGGCCGGCTCGGGAGACACGCTGCAAACCCTGGACGACATCGACCGAACCCTCGACCCGGGCGACATCGTGATATCCGATGCGGATGGCATCATCTCCCTCGCCGGCATCATGGGGGGCGGCCCCACCGAGGTGTCCGCCACGACGAGCCGGGTGTTGGTCGAAGCGGCTCACTGGCACCCGCCCGCCATCATGTACAGCTCCAAGCGCCACAACCTGCGATCGGAAGCGTCTGCCCGCTTCGAGCGCGGCGTGGACCCCAACCTGTCCGATCGCGCCGCCGCCCGGGTCGCGCAGTTGCTCGTTGATCACGCCGGCGGGGAGGCGGCCGCCGGGGTCGTCGATGTCTATCCGGAGCCGATCGAGCCGTGGCCGGTTGAGCTTCCGCTCGCCCTCGTTGAGCGCATCATGGGCGTCGAGATCAACTCGAGCGAGGCGGCAGATTTCCTGACGCGTCTCGGGCTAGACGTGACGGGCACGGATCCACTGCGTGCGGTCGTCCCAACCTACCGCCCCGACCTGACCCGGCCGATCGACCTGGTTGAAGAAATCGCCCGCCTGTACGGCTACGACAATGTTCCCGAACGCCTTCCGCTCGGCACCGGAGGCGGGCTGACCCCCGGGCAGAAGCGGCTCCGGCTGACGCGGTCGGTACTCACCGGGGCCGGGTTGACCGAGGCCAACACGCTCGGATTCATGGGTGAGGCGGATCTCGACACCCTCGGCCTGCCCGATCGCGACGAACGCCGCGCGACCGTGCGGGTAAAGAATCCCCTCAGCGAGACGGAGGAGACGCTCCGCTCGACGCTGCTGCCCGGACTGATCGGAGCGGCGCAGCGCAATGTCTCCTACGGCCATCCCACGGCTGCCTTCTTCGAAATCGGTCGGGTGTTTCGGCACGAGCCGTCGCCCATCGACAAGCGGGTCCCCCACCAGCCGCTGCATCTTGGTGCTCTCCTCACCGGGCCGGTCGCCGACGAGCTCGGCGGACCGGTTCGCCCGTACGACGTGCACGATGCCACCGCCCTCGTTCGGGCCCTCAGTCACCGGCTCGGGTGGGATGACGTTGCCATTCGCCAGCGCGAGCTTGACGGGCTTCATCCGGGACGGGCCGCTGAGGTTGTCCTGGCGGGGGAGTCGATTGGAGCAATTGGCGAATTGCATCCGGCGGCGGCACGCCGCTTCGGGCTGAGTGACCGGGTCGCAGTCCTCGAGATCGGATTGGAGTCGCTCCTGGTCGAGCCGGAGTGGTGGACGCTGGCCGAGCCCAGCGTGTACCCGCCCCACAAGTTCGACCTGGCCTTTGAGATGAGCGCCGATGTGCCGGCCGGAGACCTCCTGCAGGTCGTTCGCAGCGAGCTCGGCAGCGAGCTTGATACGGCGGAGGTGTTCGATGAGTTCGACCTCGGTGGCAACCGCAAGAGCCTCGCGGTCACCATCGTGATTCGCGCCCACGACCACACCCTGACCGACGAGGAGGCTCAGGAGCGGCGGCTGCGCACCATCGAGGCCGTCGAGACGAGCCTCGACGTCAAACTGCGCGGCGCGTGAAGCTCGCCAGACAGCTCGATGGCCCCGTCGAGGACATCGCCCAGCATCTGCTGGGCCGGCGAATCCGCACCGAGTTCTCGCCCGGCCCCACCGAGGTGGTGATCACCGAGGTCGAGGCCTACGCCGGCGCCCGCGATCCCGCCAGCCACGCTTTCCGGGGACAGACACCCCGCAACGCTGCCATGTTCGGGCCCACGGGAACGCTGTATGTGTATCGCTCCTATGGCATCCACTGGTGCATGAACGTTGTCACGGGCGGGGTGGATGACCCGTCGGCGGTGCTGATCCGGGCCGGGCGGCCCGTCATCGGGGCGGACATCATGGCCCGGCGAAGGGGCCGCGCCGACCACCTTGCAGATGGCCCGGGAAAGTTGACCCAGGCGCTCGGTGTCACCGGGGACCACGACGGCACTTCAGTCTGGGACGGCCCGGTTCGCCTGCTGGAAGGCTCGCCTCGCCGCGGGCACATCATCGCCTCACCGCGGGTCGGCATAAGCAAAGCCGTCGCCTGGCCATGGCGGTTCGTGCTGGTGGAGGGCTAGCGGTCGGCAATCGGCTATCGGCTATCAGCAATCGGAGGTCGGCAATCGGCGGTCGGCAATCAGCGATCAGCAATCGGCGATCAGCAAACGCTACGCTCGGGCTCCGACCCCGTAGGAGGTATCCGGATGGGAGCAACGGTCATTCCGATTCTGCGCTATCGCGACGCTGCGGCGGCGATTCGATTTCTCGCCGACGCCTTCGGGTTTGAAGCCGCCCTTGTCGTCGAGGGACAAGACGAGACCATCGAGCACGCTCAACTCCGATTCGGAAGCGGGATGGTGATGGTGGGCACCGCACGAGATGACGAGTTCGGCCGCCTCGTCGGAGGCTCTGATCGGCCGATCCGTGGAAGCATCTATGTGATAGTGGACGACGTCGATGCGCATGCGGAGCACGCCCGGGCCGCAGGCGCCGAAATCATCATGGAGCCCACGGCGCAGGACTACGGCGGCAGCGACTACGTCGCCGCTGATCCGGAGGGCAACATCTGGAGCTTCGGCTCGTACGACCCATGGGCTGCCGGCTAGACAGCCGACGGCCGAATCAGCCCTTCAGCTTGCTGCGCATCCGCTCCATGGCTTCCTGGGTGGCGGCCTGGCTTGCCATGGCGCTGGCCAGGACCGCCTCGGCGGCGGTCAGCGTTTCCTTGGCCTGGTTCTCGGCTTTCTCCAGGATCGAAGCCGCCCGCTGCTCGACGTCGGCCAGCTGCTTCTCCTTGGCCTCGATCACTTCGAGCCGATCGCTGAACTTGGCGCGCAG
>JABDLU010000161.1 GCA_013002865.1 Acidimicrobiia bacterium | reverse complement strand
GGCAAGGAGGGGGGTGAGAGCGCGTTCCTGTGCTCTTGGGTTGCCAGTTGCAGGTTCCAAGTTCCAAGCGAGAAGGAGGCGTCAGGCATCGGGCGTCGGGCGTCGGGCATCGGGCATCAGGCGTCGGGGGACGGGCGTCGGGGGACGGGGGACGGGGGTCGGGGGACGGAAGCGACCAACAACTACGTCGCCACCGGCTCGAGTGCTTCCTTGTCCCACACCGCGAACAGGCCGAGGCCGACGACGACGAAGGCCGCTGCGCTCAGGAACATGGTGTCGTAGCTGAACCAGCGGATCAGCACGCCGAGCAACGGCCCGCCGACCAGCGTCCCGGCATCGAACAGGCCGGTGTAGACCGCCATGGCAGCCCCCCGCTCCGCCACCCGGGCACGGCTGACCGTCAGGGCATACAGGATCGGGAAGGTGTAGCCGTGGCCGATGCCACACAGCAACCCCGCCAGGGCCACCGCGCTGGCGCTGGTGGCGGCTGCAAGCACGACCAGACCGGCCGACAGGAACAGCATGGCCGGCCCGAGCGCCCGCTTGGGGCCAACCCGGTCCGGCACCCATCCGAGGGTGAGGCGCAGCACGATGGCGGTCCCGGCGTAGAACGCAAAGAACAGGCCGACCGACCCGATCCCGGTTTCGTCGACGAACGTCTTGAGGAACGTGAAATAGGCGGTCAGCACGAACGAGAACACAAAGGTGATCCACCACAGAGGCAGGAGATGCCCGCCGGTAATCGATTCGACGAACCCCCGGGCGGGTGGCTGCTCGGCGACATGAGGCGCGTCGTGCAGGTAGAGCGAGATCACCAGCGAAGCGGCCGCGAACCCGGCCGCCACCAGGAAGAAGACATCGAAGTCCCACCGGCCGAGCACGACGTCACCCACCAGGCCGCCAAGGGCGATGGGGAGCATCCCGGCGACGCCGAAGAGGGCAAGCCCTTGCGTTCGCTTCTGCGCCGGCACCCAGTCGGCCGCGAATGTGAACAGCACGGTGAAGAGCACTGCCTCCGACAGCCCGTGGACGATCCGCAGGGCGTAGATCCAGCCATCGATGCGGCTGATCAATAGATAGATGAGCAGAGTGAGAACGTTGAGCACGTTGCCGGCGATGATCAAAGGGCGGCGCCCCCGCCGATCCATCGCCCGGCCCACCCACGGCCGCACCGCGATCGATGCCACGGCGGCGAAGCCGACGATGAGGCCGATGATCACCTCAGAGGCACCAAGATCATCCAGGAAGCCCGGAAAGTGCACGAACAGCGCCCACGCCATCCCATGCGTGAACGTGGCCGCCGCCGCGAGCACGAAGGGCCGGGTCAACAGCCGCTCGGCCATCAGCGGTTCTCGCGTCTGTGCACCACCCGCAGCCCCGACCACACCTCGTCAACGGCCGCCACCTTGATATCGACCAGCCCGCGCGGCAGGACCACGTCTCGCACCACGTCCTCGGTCATGTCCGTCGGCACCTTGGAGGCTCGCTTGGGCCAGCACACCCATACGCCGCCGTCGGGGAAGATCATCCGGGCGAGGGAGGCGATGCGCCGCTCCAGCTCCCGGCGCGCCAAGACGAAGATCACCGCCGTGTCCGCCTTCCCGCGGGCGCTGGATCGGACCGTCACCCCGTCGGGCAGGTCGACCAGCCCCATGAAGTGGCCCGGGTCGTTGATCACCGCCAAAACCGAGCCCGCCGTGATCCCGAGCTTCTTGGCGAGCGGCGTCCCGGAGTAGCCGGCCACCATCAGTCGAGTTTCTCGAATTCGACCTCACGGACCCGGCGGCGACTGGCCTCGGTGACGACGACCCGCCCGCCGTCTACCCGGGCCACTTCCCCCGGTCGCGGGATGCGGCCGATCAAGCCGAGCACCATCCCACCGACCGTGTTCCAATCACCATCCGGGAGCTCAACGCCGACCACTTCCTCCAGGTCGGCAACCGATACCCGGGCATCCACCCGCCAGCGGTGGCTGCTGATCTCGGCGATCGGATCGGGACGTTCTTCGCCTTCATCTGCCACATCTCCCACCAGCTCTTCCACCACATCCTCGATGGTGACGATGCCGGCGGTACCGCCGTGCTCGTCGACGGCTACCGCGAAGTGGCGACCGGACCGCTGCATCTCCCGCAGGAGCTCTAGTACTCGCTTGCTCTCCGGCACCACCAGCAGATCCCGGCTCAGCTTTCCGACAGGGTCGTTCTCGCCGGCCGCGAGATGCCGGGCCAGATCCCGCAGCCGCACGACGCGGGTGATGTCGTCCGGGTCGCCGCGGTGGACCGGGAGCCGCCGATGGCCGGACTCGATGGCCACGTCGAGCGCGTCGCGAGCCGGGAGGTCAGCCGCCACGGCTACCACGTCGATCCGGGGCACGAGGATCTCAGCCACGCGCTGGTCTCCCACCCGAAACGCCCGTTCCATCAGCTCGAGATCGCTCGGGGCAATTTGACCGGTGCTGGCCGCCTGCGCCGCCAGCAGCCGCAGCTCCTCCTCGGTGACACCGGCGGTGCCGGCGATCCCCTGGCCGGGCGCCTGCAGGTCGGCAAACCAGATGAGCACCGAGACGACCGGGTGGAGCGCGGTCTTGAGCACCGACACCACCGGTGTCGTTGCCCTTGCCACCAGGATCGGATGTCGCACGGCGAAGGTCTTGGGAATGGCCTCGGCGTAGACGAACATGAGCAGCGTCAACAAGATCGACGCGACGGTCACCCCGAGATTGCCGAACCAGCGCTCGGCCAGGATCCCGGTCACGGTGGCGGCGCCGATCTGAACCAGCAGCACCGTCAGCAGCACCGTGTTCATGACCCGGGGAAGATCGTCGACCAGCCGCAGCACCCGGGCGGCCCCACCGTCGCCTTCGTCGGCTTGCACCTGCAAGGCGCTTCTCCGCACGCGCAGAAGGGCCGCCTCGGCGGCGCCGAGGTAGACCGCCATGGCGATGAGACCAACCAGCAGCAGGCTCAGAGGGACTGAGTCGGGCACGGTGCAACGATAGGGGCCGCCGATTTACTCGGCCGCCGCTACTCCTCCCACAGGTTGAAGGTCACACCGAAGGGGTCACGGATGTAGCAGTCCTGACCTTTGCCGCCCCACCGGATCACCCGGCACCCGCTGGCGACCAGCTGCTCACGGGCCGCCTCGAGGTCGTCGACGAACAGCTCGAGCACCGGGCCCTCCACCTCATCGTCGGCAATGACAAAGAGGCTGATCGGGTCGGCGTCGAGGTCGACGACCCCATTGGCGTCCGACCGGACCGGAAATCCCAGCACGTGCGAATAGAACTCGGCCGCCGCCGAATCGTCGGTCGTCCGAACCGCAATGTTGGGGCTCATGCGAAAGGCCAAGGGTCCTCCTCAGAACGTGAGATCCAGAATCGTCCGCAACCGGCGCTCCCCTTCTCCCCCGACGAACCACCACCAGCCGACTCCCAGGGCCGACAGCGTCAGAGCACCGAGACTCCCCAGGTACAAGATCGGCCAGGCGTCGCCCGCATCGAACAGGAAAGACAGGCCGAGGGCCAGCCCAAAGAGATAGGTGGCGATGCCGAGGGCGGTGAAGAACAGGGTGACGAACCCGAAGTAGCTGAAGCCGGGTCCAAACGCTGCTGTGACGATCTTGCGCTCGTCGAGCGGGAATAGGTACTCGCGCTCCAGGGCAGCGGCCACCAGGACCGGGTCGTCGATGCGATTGTTGAGGTACCCCTCGAGCCGGGACGCGTACTGGCGGGCAAAGATCAGGTATGACGCATCGAATGCGGTCTGAACCGCCCCGTAGAGAGCGACCACCGGGATGAGCAGGAAAGCGGCGTCGACCCCCCAGAACCCGACTCCGAACAGGGCGATGGTCAGCACGACTTGAAGCCGGATGTCGGAGAAGAAGCGCTCGTGGTAGTAGCGGGTCATCCCCCGCATGCGGCCGAGCTGGTCGGCGGCTGTCTTGAGTGTGGCATCCATGAGGCGCGAGGGTACCCGGCCCACCGGCCGCCCGCCCGGACACGTAGCCTTGGTACATGCCGGGCCCCGACCACGAGGTCTACACCCACACCCACCAGCCGGTGGTCCTCGCCTCGCACGGCGCCAGAACCGCCGAGGAGGCCGCCGCCTTCTTGCTCAACCACCTCACCCCCGGCATGCGGGTGCTCGATCTGGGCTGCGGTCCGGGCTCAATCACCATCGGGCTCGCCCGGTATGTCGCCCCCGCCCTGGTGGTGGGAGTCGACAACAGCGAGCCGGCGCTGGCCGAAGCGCGCCGCCGCGCCGATGAAGAGAGCGTCGCCAACATCCGCTTCGAACGGGCCGATGTCTACGACCTGCCGTTCGAGGACGACAGCTTCGACGTGGTGTACGCCCATCAGCTTCTCCAGCACCTGGCCGACCCGGTGCAGGCGCTACGGGAAGCCAACCGAGTGCTGGTTTCCGGCGGGTACGTCGCAGTCCGCGACGCCGACTACGGGACGATGACCTACCACCCACCCCAACCGGGACTGGATGCCTGGCTGGCCGACTATCACGACCTGGCACGAAGCAACGGTGGCGAACCCGACGCCGGGCGGCGGCTGATGGAGTGGGTGCGAGCGGCCGGATTCACCGACATCCACCCGACTGCTTCTACCTGGCTGTACGCCACACCGGAGGCGCGAGCGGAGTGGGCCGAGCTGTGGGCGAAGCGGCGCCTGGGTGATCGGCCCGTTTCAGCAGAAACGGCAGAGGCATTCCAGAACTGGGCGGCCGCGCCCGATGGATGGTTTGCGTTCATCAACGGCGAGGTGCTGGCCCGGAGCTCCTAGCCGACGATGATCTGCTGCAGCACCCAGGCGACGAGGGCGGCCACGAAGATGGTGGCAGAGGCCACGCTCAAAGCACGTGGTATGAACGACATGAGCACCCTTTCCCGTGAAACGCCGTAGTTTCTTTGTACTACCACTTTGAGTAGCGGTCAACCGTCACACGCAGCGAAGCTCGGGGTGAGGGGGAGCCAGAGTCCATCAGGTGATTGCATAAGAATACAACGCACTGTATAGTCTTGCGAATGAAACGAGTAGGAATCATCGGAGCGTCCGGCTTTGCCGGCGCAGAGCTCATGCGGTTGTGCGCAACCCACCCCGACCTCGAGGTCGCATTCGCAGCCGCCGACAGCCAGGCCGGAACCGCCGTCGGAGGACTCTACCCCAGTCTGGCCGCTGCCTATCCGGGCATGGTGCTACAACCGTGGGAAGCGATCCCCGACGACCTCGACGTCGTCTTTCTGGCGCTCCCCCACGGGACCTCCCAATCAATCGTCCCCAAACTGAGCGCCGGGTACATCATCGACCTGGGGGCCGACTTCCGCCTCGACGACACCGCCCTCTACCCGGCCTGGTACGGGCAGGAACACACCGCCCCGGAGTTGCTGGACGACTTTGTCTACGGGCTGCCTGAGCTGTTCCGGACCTCCATCACCGGCGCCACGCGAGTGGCGGTCCCCGGGTGCTACGTCACAACGGCCGCCCTGACCCTGGCACCGCTGGTGACGCAGGGCCTCATCGAGCCGACCGGCATCGTGGTCGATGCGGCCAGCGGGGTGTCCGGGGCGGGCCGGGCCCCCAAGGCGTCCACCGCCTTCTCAACCGTCGATGAGAACTTCACCGCCTACGGCCTGCTCAATCACCGCCACACCCCGGAGATGCAGATGGCGCTGAGCCGCCACGCCGGTACCGACGTCGAGTTGCTGTTCACGCCGCACCTCGCTCCCATGAACCGGGGCATCCTGGCCACCTGCTACGCCCGGCCCACCGGCTCGCCAACCGGTGATGACCTGCTGGCCGCCATGCAGGACGCCTACGAGGGAGAACCGTTCGTCGTGGTGTCCGAGACGATCCCATCGACCAAGGCGACGCTGGGCTCAAACTCCGTGCACCTCACCGTCCAGATGGACGAACGAACCGGCTGGGTGGTCGCGATCGGCGCCCTCGACAACCTGGTCAAGGGCGCGGCCGGACAGGCCATTCAGTGCACAAACCTGGCACTGGGACTGCCGGAGACCGCGGGATTGGCCGCCGCCGGGATGTACCCGTGAGCGCCATCACCAGTCCCCGGGGATTCGTGGCATCCGGTGTACCGGCCGGCCTCAAGAAGTCCGGCAAGCTCGACCTGTCGCTGATCGCCACCGAGGATGGCACGGCCGTTCCGGCCGCCGCGGTCTTCACGGCCAACAAGCTGGCGGCCGCTCCCGTCCAGGTCTCCCGTGCTCACCTGGCGGCCGCATCCGGGAGGGTGGCGGCGGTCATCACCAACAGCGCAAACGCCAACGCCGCCACCGGAGCAGCCGGCTACGGAGATGCCGAGCAGATGGCAACGCTGACCGCCGAGCACCTGGGCTGTGCGCCCGAGGAAGTCCTGGTGTGCTCGACCGGCCTGATCGGGATCCCGATGCCGATGGACAAGATCACGGCGGGGATCCCCGCGGTGGTGGTGGCCCGGGACGCCATGGGCGGCAACGACGCCGCCGAGGCGATCATGACCACCGATTCAGTCCGCAAAGAAGTCGTGCACCAGGGGTCGACCTTCCGCATCGGGGCGATCGCGAAGGGGGCGGGCATGCTGCAACCCAACATGGCGACGATGCTGGCCTTCGTCACAACCGATGCCGAGCTGACACCCTCCGAGCTGCATCCGATGCTGCGCACAGCGGTGGACGGATCGTTCAACCGGCTGACCATCGACGGAGCTCAGTCCACGAACGACACGGTGATCGCGCTCGCCTCCGGCCGGGCCGGACCGGCCGATCCCAGCGAGTTTCAAGAAGCGCTGAACGCGGTCTGCTACGACCTGGCGCTGCAAATGGCCGACGACGCCGAAGGCTCGACCAGGACGGTGATCATCCGGGTCCAGGGAGCGACCGACGACCTGCAGGCACTCCACGCCGCCCGGGCGGTGGCCAACAATCAGCTGGCCAAGTGCTCGTGGTATGGCAAGAACGCTTACTGGGGACGGGTGGCCTCCGAAGTCGGGGCATGCGGGATCGACTTCGACCCCGACGGCTTCTCCATCAGCTACGGCGACATCGTCACCGCATCCAGTGGGGTGGCCGTCGCTTACGACGAGGTGAAGATGGGTGAGTACTTCGAGAACCGGCGGATCCGCATCACCGTCGACCTCGGCCTGGGTGGGGGCGCCGGCGAGATCATCACCACCGACCTCGGCCACGGGTACGTCGACGAGAACATGGGCAAGTCGTGATGGAGGCCAAGACCACCACCGAGGTGCTGCTGCAGGCCCTCCCCTACATCCAGCGCTTTCGCGGCAAAGTGGTGGTGGTCAAGTACGGCGGTAACGCCATGGTCGATGCCGAGCTGGCCACCCAGTTCGCCGAGGACATCGTGCTGATGCACCAGGTCGGGATCAAGCCGGTCGTCGTGCACGGCGGAGGCCCGCAGATCACCGAACTGCACGGACGCCTCGGCAAGGCCACCGAATTCAAGGACGGACAGCGCGTGACCGACGCCGAGTCGCTCGAGATCACCCGCATGGTGCTGGTGGGCAAGGTCAATCGCGAGCTCGTCGGCCTCATCAACCGCCATGGCCCCCATGCGGTGGGAATCTCCGGGGAGGACGCCGGCTTGTTACTGGCGACCAAACGTCACCCCGAGCTGGGCTTCGTCGGCGACGTCGAGGCCGTCAACGCCCGCATCGTCGAGAAGCTCCTCGCTGAAGATCTGATTCCGGTGATCTCTACCACCGGCTCGGACGCCACCGGCCAGTCCTACAACATCAACGCCGACGCGGTGGCCGGGGCCCTGGCGGCGACACTCCAGGCCGAGAAGGTGGTGTACCTGACCAACGTCGAGGGCCTCCAGCGCGACCGGGAGGACCCCACCAGCCTCATCAGCCGCCTTTCGGCCTCCCAGCTCGACGAGCTGGTCCAGTCGGGGGCGGTCGGGACCGGGATGATCCCGAAGGCGGCCGGCTGCATCCACGCCGTCGATCACGGGGTCACCTCCGCCCACATGATCAACGGCACCATTCCCCACGTCCTGCTGGTCGAGCTGTTCACCGACGCCGGCATCGGCACCATGATCACCAAGGGAGACCCCTCATGAGCACCGTCACCAACCTGGCGAGCCCGCTGCTCAACACCTACCCGCCCCAGCCGGTCACGTTCGTGAAAGGCCGCGGCACCGAGCTGTGGGATCAGACCGGCAAGCGCTACCTGGACTTCCTGTCCGGCCTGGCGGTCACCAGCCTCGGTCACGCCCACCCGGAAGTCGCCGCCGCTGTGGCCGAACAGTCCGAGACCTTGCTTCATGTGTCCAACCTGTTCGGCACCGAGCCTGGGAGAGATGTCGCCGCCACGCTCGACCGCCTCGTCGGCGGCGGCGGAGGCGTGTTCTTCTGCAACTCGGGGGCAGAGGCCAACGAAGCCGCCATCAAGTTGGCCCGCAAGTGGGCGGGGCCCGACCGCTACGTCGTTTTGACCGCCGA
Organism: Acidimicrobiia bacterium; assembly: GCA_013002865.1. Taxonomy (GTDB): domain Bacteria; phylum Actinomycetota; class Acidimicrobiia; order Spongiisociales; family SHLN01; genus SHLN01. The sequence continues at coordinate 2,855 of JABDLU010000161.1, read as the reverse complement.
GAAGTCGTTCCACGGCCGCACCCTCGCCACCCTGCACGCCACCGGCCAGCCCGCCAAGCACGCTCCGTTCCAGCCGCTGCCGGCCGGGTTCCGCCATGTCCCGCTCAACGATCTGGCCGCGCTGGAAGCGGCCATCACCGACGACGTGGCGGCGGTGCTCATCGAGCCCATCCTCGCCGAGGGCGGGGTCCTGCCGGCCGACGCCGAGTACTTGCAGGGGGTCGAGGCGCTGTGCCGGGACCGCAACATCCTCTTCATGGTCGACGAGGTACAGACCGGACTGGCCCGCACCGGCGAGTGGTTCGGGTTCCAGCACGCCGGGGTCTCCCCCGATGTCGTAACCATGGCCAAGGCCCTCGGAAACGGCGTGCCCATCGGGGCCATGTGGGCCAAGGCCGACGTCGGGGCCGCCTTCCAGCCGGGCGACCATGCCACCACCTTCGGAGGTCAGCCGCTGGCGACGGCCGCTGCCCGGGCGGTCCTCACCGTCATGGAGCGGGACGGCGCACCGGGTGTCGCGAACGCGGCCGGTGCGAAGCTGCGGGCCGGCCTCGAGGCGCTGCCCGGGGTGGCGTCGGTGCGGGGGGCGGGGTTGCTGCTCGCCGCCGAGCTGACCGACAAGTCGGGACCCGACGTCGCCGCCGCGGCGCTGGAGGCCGGGCTGGTCGTCAATGGCCTCACCGCCACGGCCATCCGGCTCACCCCGCCGCTGTTCGTGAGCGACGAGGAAATTCAAGAAGCCCTCGGGATACTGAAAGGAGTCCTCGCATGAGGCATCTTCTGGAGATCGACGATCTCAGCACTGACGAGCTCAAGGATGTCCTGGCCCGTTCGGCGGCTGCCTCGCTCGACCGGTCCCTCACCGGCAAGGGCGTCGCCCTCGTCTTTGAGAAGCCCTCGGCGCGGACCCGCAACTCGTGTGAGATGGCGGTCTATCAGTTGGGCGGGCTCGGGGTCTACATCCAGGGGATGGAACTGGGCTTCGACGTGCGCGAGACCACCGAGGACATCGGCCGGACCCTGGCGGGCTACTACGACATCGTGTGCGCCCGGGTGTTCAAGCATTCCACGCTCGAGCGTCTCGTCTCGACCGATTCGGTCCCGATCGTGAATTTGCTCTCCGACGCCGCTCATCCCATGCAGGCCCTGGCCGACATCCTCACGCTCCAGCAGGAGTTCGGCGCGGACATCAGTGGAAAGACCATCGCCTACGTCGGTGACCCGAACAACGTGTGGCGCTCGCTCTCCATCGCAGCCGGCATGCTGGGAGCCAACCTGCGGCTTGCCGCTCCGGCAGGGCACAAGCCGTCCGACGAGGACCTCGCCCGGATCGCCGCAGCCGGGGGCGATCCGATCATCAGCCACAGCCCGCAGGAGGCCGTCGACGGTGCCGACGCGGTCTACACCGACGTGTGGGTTTCGATGGGTGAAGAGGGAGACGCCGAAGCCAAGAAGGAAGCCTTCTCGAGGTTCACCGTCACCAACGACGTGATGGCGGCAGCCGACTCCGGGGCGATCTTCATGCACTGTCTGCCCGCCCACCGGGGAGAAGAGGTCGCTTCCGAGGTGGCCGACGGACCCGCCAGCCGGATCTGGCCGCAGGCCGAGAACCGCATGCACACCGCCCGCGGACTGCTGTCCTGGCTCATCGAACAGTGACCACCACCGGCTTATCGAAGCTGCAGCGCCAGTACCGGATCGCCGCCTACCTGGAACGCGAGCCGGTGACCAGCCAGGCCCGCATCGTGGAGTTACTGGCGGCCGATGGCGTTGAGGCGACACAGGCGACCGTGTCGCGCGACCTCGACGAAATGGGAGCGATCAAGAGCCGGCTCCCCGGCGGGGACGTGGCCTACGTCGTGCCGGCCCAGCCCCAGGACCAGGTGGCACCCGCCGAGCACCTCCGCCGGGTGTGCCGGGAGTGGGTGGCCGCCGTCGACTACTCGGCCAACGTCGTTGTCGTCCGCACCCCGCCCGGCTCGGCCCACATGGTCGGGTCGGCCATCGACCGCGCCGGCTGGCGCGACATCATCGGCACCGTCGCCGGTGACGACACCCTCCTCGTCATCGCCGCCGAACACTCCAGCGGTGAATCAGTGTCCAGCGAGCTCTGCGAGTTGGCGGGGCTCTAAGAGAGTCGCTGGTCGTTAGTCGTTGGTCGTTAGTGCCCCGTCCCCCGTCCGCCGTCCCCAGTCGCCCGTTCTGTTTCTGATACCTCCCCCGCCGAAGGTGGGGGAGGCAAGGAGGGGGGTGAAAGCGCGTTCCTGTGTTCTTGATTGGAGATGCAAGTTGCCAGTTCCAAGTTCCAAGCCAGAGAGGGTCCAGGGCATCGTCCGCAAGACGGGCGTTTCTGATACCTCCCCCGCGAGCGCAGCGAGCGGGGGAGGCAAGGAGGGGGCTGAAAGCGCGTTCCCGTGTTCTCTCTGAAGTTCCCAGTTCCAAGTTGCATGTTGCAAGTCAGAACGTCTTTCTTGAAACCTGAAACTTGAAACTGGGAACCGGCTCCGCCCTCAAACCGCCGCGAGCACACCCTCGAGCGGCAGAGGCACACGCTCCAGGTCGAGGGCTTCGACGAGGAGGCGGCCGTAGCGGGTCTTGCGGCCGCTGCGGATTCCAAGGAAGCGCCGCAGTTGCGGAGCAAGCTCGACATCGCGCCACTCGGGCTGATTCTGGAACACCCGGAACTTGCCGAACTCACCGGCCGACTCGATGACCGACAGCACGACGTCTGGACCCAGCGATCGAATCAGCTCGTCCTCCAGGTCCGCGACACAGACGAAGAACCCGAGCTGCTCCATCGCTTCCCGGGTCAAACCCGTGCCGAGCCCGGCCACCTCGAGGCCATGAGCGAAAGC
>JABDLU010000138.1 GCA_013002865.1 Acidimicrobiia bacterium | reverse complement strand
GGCTGAGCCAACCGACCGGCGTACCTCCGGGGAAGAAGTGCCTCTCGTGATGGCTTCCGAACCACGATCCAACTCCGGGTAGCCGCGCCAGGGCCGGAACCGCGCATAGCACAAGGGCAATCTCGAGGATCACAGCCCCGCCCAGCACCGCGATGGTACAGAACCTCACCCACTCGTCGGGGGGAAGGCGGCTCCCCACTTTCCAACCCAAGGCTGGGAGCAGCATGAGCCCAAGGGCGCCGAAGAGAAGCAGAAGGGTCATTGCTCGTCGAGGGCTCGCCTCACATCATGCCGTTCCGAAGCCGACAGGTTCTCGAGGAAGCGGGCGAGAGCCGTCGAGCGATCGCCGGCCGCATGCAGCAACTCCTCCATGCGTCTCGCAACATATTCAGCGCGGTTCTCGGCCGGCTCGTAAGAATACGCTCTCCCGCGTCGGGTCCGCGCGAGGCGGCCCTTCTTCAGCAATCGGACCATGACGGTCATGACGGTTGTGTAGGCGACCTGGTGCTCGACTCCCATCCGGTCCCGGACCTCTCCCGGGGTGAGGCCGGTCCCGGCATCCCATAAGATGTCCATGATCTTCATCTCTAAGACCGGCTTCTTCGCCATCTCCCCGTTGCCTTTGTTAGCGGAAGCTCCGCGATCGTACTACGCGGTGTCGGAACAGCGAGCCCCAGCCCAATCGAGGACCCACAGTTCACCGGTGCGGGCGAATTCGACTCGGATCTGCTCCGCGCGGGCCGAATCATCGGCCAAGAACCGATCGGTGATCATCACCACGCATCGGTTCGCGCCACAATCCAGTTGAACGTCGTCGGGTGCTGGGCCGCCATCGTTCGGATATCCCGCGAAGCCAAGCGTCCGGCCGATCACCGGTATCTCGTTTACGTGTGTACGTTCCCCCGGGAGACAGGGTCGCTCGCGTATGAGTCCGAGCGTCCGCCCACGGACCCCGACTTCCCGTATGACAGCGATGGGATGGTCGAAGAGGCTACGTACGATCAGCTTCTCGCCGCCGTTCGACAGCATCTTGCGGGTGGCTCATAGAGCCGCATCACCGAAGGGACTCGCACCGGCGACTCCGATCAAGTGGCCCGCTCTAGATCACCAAATACGGGCGATATCGCTCAAATCGCTCAACGCACGAGAAGAACGGCACCTATTTCGTGGGGGTTAGGCCGCTAGAGAATGCATGATGAATCTCTTATGTCAAGGTGCGTTGCGGTTTGGTGGACAGGACTGGGATGGGCCACACGATTGTGGGCGGGCTCTTATTAGGTCACACCGTCCGCGAAAAGGGTCGGGTGGGGTCGACAGGTCATTATCAGGACAGCGCCCAGTAGGACGCGTCAGCCGGTTTATCGGGTCAGACCCCACCCTGATCTCACGCCGCCACTGGTAGGTGTTTGTAGACCTGGCGGGCGACGTAGCGTTTCAGACAGCGCATTATCTCGGCGGTGTTCAGGCCTTCGGCTCGGCGGCGAGTCACATAGGACCGGGTTTGTTCGTGACTCGACATGCGGGTCAGCACAATGCGATACAACGCCGCGTTGGCATTGCGATCGCCTCCCCGGTTGAGCCGATATCGAGTCACCTTGCCTGATGAGGCAGGGATTGGAGTCACACCACACAGATGCGCCCAGGCTCGTTCGGAATGGAGTCGCTCGGGGTTGTCGCCGGCAGTGACCAGCAGGCTGGCGGCAGTATCCGGTCCCAGTCCGTAGAGCGCGAGCAACGACGGTGCCGTGTCCGCGATCAGGGCGGTGAGTATCCGGTCGATGTTCCGCATCTCTGTGGTGAGCGCTTTGATACGTCGGGCTAGGTCACGAATCACGACATTGGTCGTGAACAGCACCGGGTCAGAACCCGCCCGGGGCCGCATGTTGGCTGCTTCTGTCACCAGACCAGCCTTGTGTCGGTCCTTGAACCGGATCCGGATTGGCTCGGGAGCAGTGAACACCAACTGGCGGAGTTGGTTGAGGGACTGAATGCGCTGCTGGCGTGCTGAGCGACGAGCCACCAACAGGACCCGCATCTGTTCGACCGGACCGTTCCGCTGTTTGGGCACTACCGATGCTTCTCCTGATAGGGCAGCTCGAGCCGCCGCCACCGCATCAGTCGGATCAGACTTACCCTTCTTGCGGCGAACCTGACGGTTGGGTCGATCCACTTCCACCACCTCGATCCCCGCCGAGGCCAGGAACCGGGCCAGACCCACCCCGTAGGAGCCGGTGCCCTCCACCCCCACCCGGTTCACCGGACCGAAACCGGCCAACCAGCCCGCCAAACTCTCGTAACCCGCTTCGTCGGTCAGAAACGATTCGATTCCCAACACGCCACCGTTGTGATCGATAGCTGCTGCCACATGCACATCAGCATGCGTATCGACTCCACCACTAACACGTACGATTGACATGACCGCCCCTTTCTTGTTGCTTCAAGGCGAAGGGGTGGCATGCACCACCGGGACGGCGGACGTCGACTCGGCAGAGTTGTCACCACAACTCAACTGATGTCACACCGCCCGACCGGTGCGTGCCACACAAGCCACATCATCCCTCCCAGCCGGTTATCTCTCGGTCGCGGGGTCGCGGAGTCGCGGACGAGGGTGAGCTGAGCGTGATTATTCGTGCTTGGCGAACCTGGCGATGGAGGTCGGTACGTGAAAGAACAGGCCAGCGATCAACGGATCGGTCGCCGGCTCAGTCCTGGGCTTCCTCCTGATATTCGTAGTCGCCTTCGAAGCGCTCGAAGACACTCTCCCTAGCTTCGCCGGGGATGCTCGGACCGTCATCACTGATGCGATGAGGGAGCCGGCCTCCGCTCCCCGTTGACTGCTCCCGATACTCCGACAGGTCTTGTTGGGATCATGACGCAGATCGCGAATAAGAACCTGCGTTAGCCCCGGCATCGTCTAACCTGCCGTCTCGGCCAGACCCCTTTTTCCGGAGCTTCCCATGCGCAGAACCGCGACCGCGTTCGCGGTCATGATTGCCAGCCTTTGGATTGCTGCACCGGCTGCGCTGGCGCACACGGCGTTCGAGTCCTCCGATCCTTCCGATGGTGTGACTCTCGCTGGACCGATCTCCAAGATCAGCGTCGTCTTTTCTGGTGAGGCCGAACCGTCCGGCCAAGGGTTCGTTGTCCTCGACCCGAGCGGGGAACTTCGAAACCCCGACCGGGTGACCTCGAACGACAACCTGACCTGGGTGCTGCACTTCGACGACCCCATTGCGGGCGGCACCGCAGGCGTGCGCTGGACGGTCGCCGCCCCAGACGCCCACCCCATTGACGGGACGTTCAGCTTCACGGTGCCTGCCGTCGCGGCTGCAGCTACTCCGGCTGCAGGCTCGACGCCACCCGCGAAATTGACTGCGCCTGCGGTCTCGCCGACCGCCACAACCCTCGACGAGTTTCTAGACGTCAGCACCGCCCAAGCGCCCTTGCTCGGCGTCTTCGGCACATTGACCCGCAGCCTGAGCCTGCTGGGCGCCATGGTTGCCATTGGAGGAATCGTCTTCGCTGCGGTGGTTCTGCGCGGCTCGGAACGCGATATCCGCAGCGTCCTGTTCTGGGTACGCCGAGCCTCAGTGCTGCTCTTCGTCGGCGCCTTGGGCGAATTGATTCACCAGCTGGCGACGGTAAACGGCGATTGGCTATCTATCTGGCCCCTCTCGAGCTTCGCGACGGCGATGCTGTCGCCGGTCGGCGTTGCGATTTCGCTGCGCCTGATCGGAGGCGGCTTGATGCTCTGGGCCCACCTCGACGTGGTCCCCGCGCAAGCGAAAACGGACCCGGTCCTAGCGCTCCGAAGCGCCGTGCCAGTCGGTGCCGCTCCCCCACCTCCCTCCTTTGCGATGCACAACGTCGAGCCGTATCTCCACGCCGACGACAAGGCCTGGCGGGTGGACGGCGACTTGGCCCGGGTGTTTGCAGGCCTTGCAGCCACGCTCGCCGCATTCGCCTTCGACGGCCACACAGTCACCGAGGGGATGCGGGTCATAACCTCCTTGGTGGCCATAGCGCACGCCGGAGCGGGCGCAGTGTGGGCCGGCGGCTTGCTGATGCTCGTGCACGTCGTGTGGCTCCGTCACCGGCGCGGTGCCGACCCGCGTTCTCTCCAGCTGGCGATCCGCTTTTCCGTAGTGGCAGCGATCGCCCTTGTGGTCGCCGGCGGCGCCGGCACGGTGCTGGCGGCAACGATTCTCGACAGCTTCTCGCAGCTGTGGTCAACCCCCTGGGGCCGTGTCCTCGTCGCCAAAGTCGGAGTAGTTGCGGTGGCTGCTGCATCGGGTGCGCACAACCACAAGGTGCTGATTCCTCGCATGATGCGTCGCTCGCCCAGCGACTCCAGAGTCGACGATGAGTTCCGCCGCGCCGCGTCGATCGAAGGCGCCGCGCTGTTGATGGTCATCGTCTTGACTGCCGTTCTGGTGGCCGCTGCATCCTGATCACCGCACCGCTGAACGACTGGGAATGCTCCAGCCTCCGTCCTGGCGAAGCATCAGACAGCGATTCTTCCCAAAGCAGGATGCCGGCGTTCGGAGATACGTTGAGCGAACCGGAGACACTCGCCATCCTCGAGTACTTGAAGTCCACCTGGGGAGAACAGGAAAGAGCTTTCCAGTGGCAGGACAGCTCCCAGGACCGCTGAACAGATGTGTCCTCTGACCCCCCATCGGCAGTTTGCTGCGAGAAGGTCGGCTCCAACTCGACAGATTGAGGCTCACGAACGTTCGCACAGATAACCAAGTACGGGCGATAGCACACGCCGATCCGCGTCGCGCGAGAACGGCACGTCGGCGGGCGGTTTTCAACGCGAATCGGGAACCGACCGTTCAGTCGGTCCAGGACGGCTCAACTAGCTGAGTTGCTGCAGCAAGGTCGGTGGCATCAATCTGAACGCGCGTTTCTGTAAGCCCACCAGCCTCCCACGACACCACAAAGGTCATAGGACCCGGCGATGGGACCGCATAGACCCAGGAACGAAACTGAAACGCCGTCCGATTACCCCCACCGCCCCTCGGAATAATCCGTCGGAGATGTCGCATGGACGGAGATGGTCGGCTCGCACGAAGCAGACATCCGGCGCATTGCCGGCGAACAAGGCGGGACGGTCGTGAAGTTTCTCGGCGACGGCTCGATGCTGGCCTTCGGATCGGCCCGGGCCGCGGTTCGGGCGGCCGTTGACGTCCAGCGGGCGTGCCAAGCAGCCCCCTTCGCCGTTCGCATCGGCATTCATACCGGCGAGGTCGTGCGCACCGCCGATGATCTATTCGGCCTCACCGTCAACAAGGCGGCCCGGGTTGCCGCGTCTGCCGACGGTGACAGCATCATGGTCTCGTCCACCACCCGAGACCTGGTCGGATCAATGGATGGTGTTCGCATCGGGGAAGGTGAGATCGTTGCGCTCAAGGGCCTTTCCGGCACACATCTGATCTCCCCGATCGAGTGGGACTGAGGGTTCTCGGTCGGAGGCGAATACGTGTCCGGAAGGCGCGAGGTTCTGGCGTTGTTTGATCGCTCTACCCGTCCGACACGCATGACACGGGCCGCACCCAGTTCAACCTTCCGGGTCCGATAAATCGGTCTGGCAAACGTGCCCGCCCCGACCACGGTGCGGTCCGGTCGATGATCTTGACAAATCATGAAATACCTGGATACTTGATGGCATGAAGGCGAAATTCTCCTCCCAGGCCGACTCCGATCTTCTGGCAGAAGTCCGGGCGATTGCAGACGAAGAAGGCCGCCACTTCCAGGCGGTCCTGCAGGAAGCACTGACGGAATGGGTCGAGCGGAAAAAGGGCTCGGCACCGCGACCAGAGGTTGTGGCGCACCTCAAGGCAACTATCTCGCGGAATCGGGACCTCTACCAGCACCTCGCCACGTAGGTGGCCGAATACCTCACGGTGATCGAGGTGCTCACGGTTCATGAGGCCATGATCGACCAGTTCGGCGGCACCGACGGAATACGGGATCTTGGAGCCCTCGAATCAGCAGTCTTCCGACCCCAGACCGGCTACTACGCAACTCCCATCGAAGAGGCAGCCGCCCTCATGGAGAGCCTGCTGCAGAACCACCCCTTCCTAGACGGCAACAAGCGCACGGCCTTCGCAGCCGCCGATCTCCATCTCCGACTCAATGGTCTCATGTTCAGCGGAACCCCAGCGGAGGCGATCGACTTCATGGACGAGATCTTCGAAGACAACACCGTCGACGCCGCTGTGATCTCAGAGTTCTTGCGGGCCCATTCCTCCGAGATGTAGCTCCTCCACGGGTCATCGTTAGGCCAATCGGAATCGGTTTCTTGGGCGGGCGACCCCATCCGCCCCGAGGCCGAGGTCATGTCAAGGTCGCTCCAGCTCGGGCGTGCCACGCCTCCTCATCGACGCCCTTCCACACGAGCCAGACGGTGAACGCCAACTCAGCGGGGACAGCGAGAACAAGGACAACTGTGGCCAGAAGATCGGCCGACCCCGGGGCGATGATCGCCCCGAAGCCCTCCAAAAGGTATCCGACCGCTCCGAGACCGACCAGCCAGCCGAGCCATTCGGGCAGGAATCCCGACCGCATCACCAACCAGGCGAGCAGCGCCAGGTGGACGCCGAAGAAGATCCCCCACACATGGATCATGAAGCCGTTGGTGTCGAGGACCAGCTGGGACAGCCCTTCGAGCTGGCCCTGATCGAATGCCGCCAGGTAGCTCGCACCACCGGCGAGTGACAGGGCCAGAGCACCCCAGAGGAGGTTGACGCCCTGCATCACGGCCTGTCCGAACCTCGCCAGCATTGCGGCCATCGACAGGTGCCGGCTGACCGCTCTGAACAGCACGTACAACATCGCCGAGGCGACGATCTCGATGATAAAGACGAGAGCCTCGGCGGTCATACCGATTCGGATCGTGGATTCGTTCTCGCCGAGGTACGCGAAGCTATTGGCCGCGTCGGTGCTGTCGAACAAGTCCGCCTTGCCAATCAGGAATGCCACCGGGCCCAGAACAAACAGGGTCACGTACAGCACCCCGATGGTCCGGGCGAGCCGCTTCGGGCTGGTGGTGGTGGTTGTGGGCATCCGAAACTCCTCTGCTGGGTACGACTTGATCAGATCGTGACGACGGTCTTGCCTCGGCTCTTGCCGGCGCCGACGAGTTCGATCGCCTGCGCAGCCTGCGCCAATGGATACGTCGCTTCGACACGCGGTATGAGCTCACCGGACTCGACGAGACCGGCGAGAACCTTCAGATCCTCCTGATTGGGTTTCGAGAGCACGGCCTTGAGCCGCTGCGGGACGAACGGCGAGACGAGCATCGATCGAAGGGTTCGCCCGAACCCCATGGTCACCTTGCCGCCGGAGCCGCCGACAATCACCGCCGTCCCCCGCCCGGCCAGGGCGCTCCGGAGCGTGGAAATCGAATTGTTGCCGGCGATGTCGATGATGACGTCGAAACGCCGCCCGCTGCCGGTGATCGACTCCTGCGTGTAGTCGATCACGTGGTCGGCCCCGAGCTCGCCAACGAAGCCGACATTGGACGTGCTCGCCACGCCGGTCACCTCGGCTCCGAGCGCCTTGGCGATCTGAACGGCGAATGAGCCGACGCCACCGGACGCGCCGATGACGAGCACATCCATGCCAGCATCCACGCCACCGGCGTCGCGCACAGCTTGCAGCGCGGCGAATCCTGAGACGGGGACCGCCGCCGCCTGCTCAAATGTGATTCCGCCGGGCTTGTGAACCAGGTGGTCCGCCGGTATCGCGACGAACTCGGCCAGCGATCCCGCTTTCGTCCACCCGAAGACCTCATCACCCTTCTGAAAGTCAGTGACATCGGCGCCAACGGCCTCGACCACCCCCGACGTCTCGAGGCCGGCAATCCGGTGCTTGGGAGTCCTGATCCCGTACGCCGGCCGTGCGATGTAGGGGTAGCCGTGTGCCACCAGCCAGTCACCTTTTGCCACCGCCGTCGCCCGCACCTGCACCAGGACTTCCCCTCTTCCCGGCTGCGGAGTATCGACGTCCTCGATCGTGAGTACGTCGCTCGGTGGTCCGAATCGCTCGTGGATGATCGCTTGCATTGCAGCTCCTCGTATTTACGGTGTAAACACTCTACAGTTTACGGTGTAAACGTCAAGGAGATGGCATGCCAGAGCGAGAGCCGGTCACCGAGGAACGGATCCTCGCGGCGGCCGTGCGCCTCGCCGACGCCGAAGGGGTGGATGCCCTCAGCATGCGCCGGCTGGGGCGAGAACTCGGCGTCGAAGCGATGGCGCTCTACAACCACGTGGCCAACAAAGACGCCATCCTCGACGGGCTCGTCGAAGTCGTGCTCGCCGAAATCGAGACACCCGCGCCCGACGACGAGTGGAAGGATGCCATGCGCCGCCGGGCGGCATCGGCTCGCGCCGTGTTCCTCAGCCACCCGTGGGCGATCGGGCTCCTCGAGTCACGACCCCAGAACTCGAGCCCACGACGCCTCGGCTACTACGACGCGGTCCTGGGAGCTCTGTCCAGGGCCGGGTTCGACAGTCGTCTCGCCATGCGGGCATTCTCGGCAATCGATGCCTACGTCTACGGATCGATTCTCCAAGAGCTGGCTCTCGCCTTCGATGACGATGCCAGCCTGCAGGAGGTGGGTGCCGACCTGATGGAACAGATGGCATCGTCATATCCGCATCTGACTGCGGCAACGGGTGATGCCATGGCCGACGGGTACGACCACGCCGAGGAGTTCATGTTCGGGCTCGAGCTGTTGATCGATGCCTTCGAGCGGAAGCGGGATGACAACTGACTCGCCGAATGTGCTTGCCGGTGGGCGCTACTGGGATTGAACCAGTGTTCGTGCGGCAGTAGAGGTACAACCCGCATGCGAAGCGGCGCCCTCTGCCGTTCCCATTGGCATTCATACCGGAGAGGTCGTCCGCACCGCCCATGATCTATTCGGCCTCACCGTCAACAAGGCGGCGAGCCTGGTCGGAGCATGGATTGTGTTCGGATCGGGGAAGGTGAGATCGTTGCCCTGAAGGGCCCTTCCGGCACCCGGCTGATCTCCACGATCGAGTGGAACCGACCGCGGCCGGTCGGGGGGCGACACCCAGTGAGCCGATCCCCACCCGCGTGGTCCCCAGAGGTGACCACCGGGAGGATCCGTCCCGGATCCCGGTGCTCCAGCCAGTAGGACACCTCACGGTTGACCCATTCTGAGGCGGCGGCTTCAGGGGAGAGAAGAAGGACAAACCACTCGGACGCGTCCAAGGCCTCAGTGATCGCTCAGCACTCCTGCCACTACACGACTACCGAAACCCAGGCCCCACCTCACCCGCGTGGCGGCCGACCTCCCAGACGCCGACGACTGGTCTGACGAAGCAGCCCCCACCCCACCAGGAGCAGCACCGCCGCCAGGCGGAGGATGGTCGTGGTGGTGATCCCGGTTGCGGGCAGAAGTGCGACGGAGATGGACAGCACCATGACTGAACAGGCACCGGCGGGGTCGCACACATCAACGGTGAACGCGTAGGTTCCCGGTGCAAGCGCTTCTCCGCTCCACGTGCCGTCCGGGTTGAGGACGAGCCCGGCGGGAAGACTGCCGTTGCGGAGGGTCACCGTGAGCGGGTCACCCTCGGGATCATTGATCGGAAGCGGTGGAGGTACGTCCCCCGGGGCCGCGCCCAGCGCCAGCACCCCAGGGGCGTTGGGTGGATCGTTGACCTCGCTCACCGCGACGGTCACGGTACCGGTCAGGCTGTCGGTGCCATCGGTGACGGTGTACGTGAACGTATCGGTTCCACTGAAGTCCGGTTCGGGCGTGTACGTGACCGTGCCATCAGGATTGACGACTGCCGTCCCGTTATCCGGCGCCGACACTCCGGCCACCGCCAGGGCGTCACCATCGACGTCCGAGTCGTTGGCCAGCACATCGATCGTCACGGAGGAATCCTCCGCCACCGTCGCCGGATCGTCCTCCGCGACCGGTGCATCGTTGACGGCCGTCACCGTGGCCGTGACGGTGCCGATGACACTGGCAGTTCCGTCGGTGGCCGTGTAGGTGAACGAATCAGTGCCGCTGAAGTCCGGAACGGGCATATACGTGAGCGTCCCATCCGGGTTGATCGATACCGTGCCGTGCGCCGGCGCCGATGTTCCTACGACCGTCAACGGGTCCCCGTCCGGGTCGGAGTCGTTGGCCAGCACGTCGATCGTCACGGAGGAATCCTCCGTCGCCGTCGCCGGATCATCTTCGACGGCCGGACTGTCGTTGACGGCCGCCACCGTGACGGTGATGGTTCCGATCACTGTCACGGTTCCATCCGTGGCGGCGTAGGTGAAGGAGTCGGTCCCGAAGAAGTCGGGAGCAGGTGCGTAGGTCACGGTGCCGTCCGGGTTGAGCATCGCCGTCCCCGAGGCCGGAGCGGACACCCCCGCCACCGACAGGCTGTCACCGTCGATGTCTGAGTCGTTGGCGAGCACGTCGACGGTCACCGACGAGTCCTCCGCCACGACCGCAGCGTCGTCCGTCATCAGCGGCGCATCGTTGATCGGATCGACGGTTACGGTCACCGTCCCGGTGTCGCACAGTCCGCCCGAATCGCACACCGTGTAGGTGAAGCCGTCCGCTCCCGCATAGTCGGGGTCGGGGCTGTAGGTGACGGTGCCGTCTCCGTTATCGATAACGGTTCCGGTGGCTGTCGCGCCGAGGTCGGCCACGCTCAGGGCGGGATCATCGATATCGGTGTCGTTGCCGAGCAGGTCGATGATCACCGATGCGTCCTCGTCGACTGTGGCGGCATCGGCCCCGGCCACCGGCGGGTCGTTGACCGGGTTGACCGTCACGAACCGGACCCAGGCGGTGGTCGTGCCCCCGTTGCCGTCTCCGATCTCGTACTGGAATTCGTCGACGCCGAAGAAGTCCGGTGCCGGCGTGTAGGTGATGGTGTTGTCTCCGTTGATCACCGCAGTGCCGTTGGCCGGCGGGGTAGGCACATCCGTGACCGTCAACACGTCACCGTCGACGTCTGCGTCGTTGGCCAGGACGTCAACGGTCACCGGGACGTCTTCGTCGGTGGTGGCGGTGTCGTCCTTGGCGACCGGGGGGTCGTTGTCGGGACCGACGGCAATCACGATCTCGGCCGTGTCGCACAGTCCGCCCGGATCGCACACCGTGTAGGTGAGGGTGTCGGGGCCGTTGTAGTCGGGGGCCGGGGTGTAGAGAATGTCGCCGCCGACCACTGTGGCGGTTCCGTGAGCACCGTCGGTCACCGCCGTGATGGTGAGCGGGTCGACATCCGGGTCCGTGTCGTTGCCGACCAGCGAGGCGACGGTGAGGGTGGTGGGGGTGTCTTCGACGACACCGGCCGCATCGTCACCGGCGACCGGCCGGTTGTTCACCGGGCCGACCTCGATGGTGACCGTGGCGGTGTCGAGCCCACCTTTGCCGTCATCGACCGTGTAGGTAAAGGAGTCGCTGCCCGAATACAGCGGCGGGGGCGTGTAGGTGCAGTCGCCGAGTGGTGTGCAGGAAGCCGAGCCTCCGGCGGTCGTAACGGCTTCGTACGCCGAAACCGCCAGCACGTCGGCGTCCTGGTCGAAGTCGTTGGCGAGGACGTCTAAGGCGACGGGAACGTCTTCGTCGGTAGCCACCGAATCCGGCCCGGCCACCGGCGGGTCGTTGATCGGGTCGACCGTCACCGCTACCACCGCCTCGGCACAGAGAGCCGGCACGCCGTCGTCGCAGGCTCTGTAGCCGAACGGGTCGGTTCCGCTGAAGTCGGGATCCGGGCTGTAGGTGAGGGTGCCGTCGCCGTTGTCGGAGACCGTTCCGTTGGCCGGTTGGGTGAAGAAGTCGAGATTGAGCGAGTCACCTTCGGGATCGGTGTCGTTGGCCAGTACGGCTACCACCAGCGGGGTGTCTTCATCGGTCGAGACCGGGTCATCGGTGATGCCGGGAGGATCGTTGATGCCGACCACGTTCACGCTGACCGTCGCCGTGTCCGTGCCACCGTTCCCATCGGCAACGGTGTAGGTGAAGGTGTCGGCGCCTGAGAAGTCGACGGGTGGGGTGTACGTGCACAGCCCGGCGGCGCAGGTGACCGTTCCGCCGGCCGTGGTGGCGGAGTCGTAGCCGGTGAGGGTGAGCGGATCGCCGTCGAGGTCCGAGTCGTTGGCTACTACGTCCACCACGACGGTCGAGTCCTCCGGCACGGTGACCGAGTCAGGAACGGCGGTGGGATCGTCGTTGACGGGGTCGACCGTCACCGTGACCGTGGCCGAATCGCACAGGCCTCCGGTGTCGCAGATGGAGTAGCCGAACGAGTCGGTCCCGGCGAAATCGGGATCGGGGGCGTAGGTGAAGGTGCCGTCACCGTTGGCCACCACCACCCCATCGGCCGGGAGCACCGTCACGGTGGCCGACGTGAGGTCGAGGTTTCCGTCGACGTCACCGTCGTTGGCAGCGGCATTGACCACCACCGACCCGTCCTCGAGCACCGAGGCGGTGTCGGGGAGCGCAACCGGCGGGTCGTTGACGGCATCGACGGCGACGTCGACAGTGGCAGAGTCGCACCGGCCGCCGTCGTCGCACACCGTGTAGGTAAAGGAGTCGGGCCCGCTGAAGTCCGCATCGGGCGTGTAGCTGAATGTCCCGTCACCGTTGGCCACCGCCGTGCCGTTGGACGGCGGTGTGGCCACCAACGCGCTGCTCGGGTCGAGATCTCCATCGGGATCGGTGTCATTGGCGGTGGCGTCGACCACCACCGACCCGTCTTCGAGCACGGTGGCGGAGTCGCCGTTCGCGGTGGGTGGAACACCGGTTGCCTCGACGGTAATCGAGACGGTGGCGGTGTCGCACAGACCCGCCGAATCACAGATCGTGTAGGTGACTGAGTCGGGCCCGCTGTACCCCGGGGAGGGGGTGTAGGTGAAGGTTCCGTTGGCGTTGTTGACCAGGCTGCCGTTGGTGGGAGCCGAGTCCGCGGCGGCGGTGGTGGGATCGAGGTCACCGTCGACATCGACGTCGTTGGCGGCGACGTCTACGAGCACCGAGCCGTCCTGAACCACCGTGGCGGCATCGTCCCCGGCCGTCGGAGGCGAACCGGCCGGAGCACCCGACAGAGTGACGGTCGACAGGCCCACGTAGCTGACGTCGCTGCCGATCATGAAGTCCTTGTTGATGACCGACAGGTTGGCGGCCTGCGAACTCCCGAAGAACATCTGGATGGGCGTCGTCGGCGTCACGGCGGGAGCCACGGCCGTGATGGCAGAGATGGGCAGTTGGAAGTCGACGAAGTAGCCCTCATCGGGCGCGGCCGACCAGCGGGCGCCAGCGCTCGTGCCGGAGCCGTCGTTGGTGAACGGCGTCGTGTACACCTCGCGGATGGTGCTTCCGTCGGCGTTCCCCGCATATACGAAATCGACCGCCGAGGGCTTGCCGTTGAGGCCGACCACCGCTGTCTGAGTACCGCCGACTGCAATGGACACGAGGAAAACGGTCGACTGGTAGCCACCGTTCTTGCTATCGGGTTCTCCCCGCACCCGGACCCGGAAGAAGATGTTGGTTCCGTCGCTCTCAAAGTAGGTGCTCGGTAGGTTGTCGCCGGCGCCACCCCAGATGTCGGAGTAATCCGGGTTGTTGTCCTGCACATCGGAGATGCTGGATCCGTCGGCCATCGTGTACTCGGAGAAGGCTCCGGGCCATGTGACCGCCGCATCACCGTTAGGACTGTCACCGGCGTGGGCGGGTATCGGGAGCAACAGAAGAACCGCAGCCAACGCGGCCGCGAGGCGCCCCCCTCGAAGTTGTAGGTACGTAGACACGCCGCGACCTTGCAGTTACAGGAAGCATCCGTATCGGCACCAGCTGTCGGCTCCTTGAGCCACCGCCAGCTCCTATCGGTGGTCGACGGTGTTGTCAGTCCCAGCTACCCGTATCCGACCGTCGAGGAGGTCCCTCAATTGGGATCGATGAATTGAAGACGGAACAGGGATGAGCGAATCGGCTCCCAGCTCTCGATCAACTGATACCTGGGCGAAGGACTCGTCATCCCTTGCGATTTCGGTGAACGCCGGGCCAACAGCAGCGGCGTCAGATCAACGACACCGTTCGGTGCGATTGCGCCTCC
>JABDLU010000088.1 GCA_013002865.1 Acidimicrobiia bacterium | reverse complement strand
GGTTCGAGGCGGGCACAGGCGCCAGTGAGTCAATCGACTGGGTGCTGCGCGTCCGAGAGAGGGGTCTCAACGCGACCGCAGCCGACGGCGCGCTCGTGTACCGCCGGATTCACAGCTCCAACACGAGTCGACGGCAAAAGGGGATCCAACGGATCACTTATCTGCAGGCCATCAAGCGATCGCTCGACCGTCGCCGTTCCGCCGAAGGGCAGCGCTCGTGACCACCTGGGCGGCATGGCGCCGCTACCGGCAGCTCTACGATCGGGCGGGTCGGTCGTTGTTGGTCATCGGCTTGTTGACCGCAGCAGGTGCCGCCGCCGTGCTCCCGATCCCGATCTTCATTCAACTGGCGCTTGACGATGCCATCGGCGAGGGACGATCCGGGTACCTGCTGATGCTCGGTGCCGGCTTGATCGGGGTACAGCTTGTCGGAGCCGCCATCACGGTCGCCCGGCGCTATGTCGTCGCACAGCGGACGAAGGCGGCCACCCGAGAGCTGAGAGCCCAGGCGGCGGCGAAGCTCTACGACGTCTCTATCGACTATCACCGCCATGCCGAAATGAGCACTCTGCACGACTGGATGGTTCAGGAGACCGCACGAATCGACACGATGGCCGACGTTGCCCTATCCCGGTTTGGGCCATCCCTGGCTACGTCAGTGGCACTTGGCGGTGTGCTGGTCTATTTGAACTGGGTGCTGTTCCTACTGACAATGGCGGTGGTGCCGCTGATCGTGGTGGCGCATCGCTTGGTTATGCCGCGGGTTCGAGAGGCGGTTCGAGCGGGCAGGCTGGGATTCCGGAGTTTCTCCGACAAGGTGCTGTTCGTGCTTCGCACCATGGACTTGACCCGCCGCCGGGCTGCCGAATCGGCAGAGCTCGAGTCGATGTACGAGCGTCTGACGCATGTCGAGCGGGTGGAGTTCCGCAGCATGTACCTCAACTCCTTCTACAACGCAGTGCAGAACTCGCTTGTTGCGACTACCGCCGTGGTGATTCTCGTGGTCGGCGGAACCAGTGTTATCAACGGCACCCTCTCTATCGGCGAGCTCTTCGCCTTCTATGCCGGTCTCGCCTTGTTTCGCGGCCCGTTGTCGAGCACGCTGACATCGCTGCCCGAATTGACCGCCGGGCTGCAGTCTCTGGTCCAGGTGTACGAATTCCTGGAAGAGCCCGACAGTCGTCCGTACGACGGAGCTCGGCAGCTCGATTTCACCGGACGGGTGAGCATGCAGGGAGTCGAGTTCGACTACGGAACGGGCCCACTCGTCCGTGAAGCCGATCTCGAACTGGTTCCCGGACGGGTGTCTGCCCTCGTGGGACCGAACGGATCGGGCAAGAGCACGATTGTCGGACTGTTGCTGGGGTCCTACCGCCCGCACCGCGGGACGCTCACCGCCGACGGAATACCGTATGACGAACTTGATATTCGCGCGCTGCGACGCTCAATCGGCATTGTGCCGCAGGAGCCCACCATCATTTCTGGATCTATTTCCGAGAACATCGCCTATGGCGTTCCGACGGCCACGCCGGACGAGGTGGAACGGGCCGCCCGGCTTGCCGAGGCCCACGCATTCATCAGCCAGCTCCCCAATGGATATGCCGAGGAGATCACCTTTGACGGTCTCACACTGTCCGGTGGGCAGCGTCAACGGATCGCGATTGCCCGCGCCTTGGTCGCTCGTCCTCGACTTCTGGTTCTCGACGAGCCGACCAACCACATCGACGCCGAGGTGTTCGAGGTGCTGCTCGACCGGCTCGCCGGTCTCGACGATGCTCCGGCGGTCTTGCTCATTAGCCACCATCCGGACATCCATCGGTGGGCCGATGATCTCTATCGCATCCAGGATGGCTTTCTCGCCTGGACGGGCTCCGGCGACCCTGACCGCACCCGGACGGCGGTTAGGGAGCCGTGGAGCAACGAGGCACCGTGAGGCAAAAACCGCGCTCGTCCACTGCGGCGCGTCCCGATCGGTTGCTCGTCGAAGCCGCGCTCGACATTGAGGCGCCGGCACGATGGGAGGCATGGCTCGATGCCGTACCGCTCGATGATGCCGACGCGTCGGAGGTGGCTCTCCTCCCGCTGGTCCATAGCCACCTGGCGGCTGTGGGCTACGAGGGACCCGAGATGGGCCGGCTCCGGGGTATCTCCCGGCAGGGGTGGTACCGGAGCCGGCTGTTGCTCGACCATGCTGAGAACCTATTCCGAACGGTAGAAGCTCCGGCCGCAGCCTCCGGCGATGTCGCCATTATGCGCTGGACCGCAGGCGCCCGCCCGGAACGACGACTGCGCAAGCTCGACCTCCTGGTCCGTGGTGAGGAGGTCTTCCCCGTCCTCGAGGCTGCCCGGAGGCTGGGCTGGAGCCTGGCCAACAATGACTATCCGGTCCTCGATCGGCAGCGCCGCAAGGGACTCGTACGTTCCGATGGTCTGAGACTCGATGTGCATTGGTACTTCGCGGGTCGCCATCCTCACGCCGGGCCGGGCGATGTTCTGTGGCCCGCGCCCACCGATGGATGGGACGACTACCCCAGTATCACGACGTTGCCTTCCACCGAACTGCTGCTCACACTGCTCACTGAGGGCGCGTCTGCCGACACGCGCTTGACGTGGATTCCGGACGTGGTCGACATGATCCGGTGTCAGTCCGACTCGATCGAATGGAAGCGCTTGTCCACGGGGGCAGCGGCGCTGCGCCTGCGCCCGGTGGTCCGGGAGCGCCTTCAACGTGTCGACCAACTGGTTCCCGGTGTCGTTCTTGAAAGCGTCCTCGATGAGCTGAGGCATGTCACGCTCGGTGAGCAGATCGAGCGCTGGTTCGTTCTTCATTCGGGGGCCAACCATCCCTGGCGGGCCTTGCCGGCCTCCTGGTCTCAGCACCGGTATGAGGAGCGGGCGAAGGGGCAGCGGGCCAACTTTCTACCCTTCGTGACCGACCGGGTTCGTCGTCGCCTCGGCGGCCGAGTTCGTCGCCGAGCATCGGGCTCGCAACAGACCGGGCACCGGCAATGAAGCGCGTCTTTTTCATCGCCGCTCGCCTGCCGTTTCCGCTTGGTGGAGGACCCGACTTCCGAACGTGGATGATCGCCGATGCCCTGGCAGAGACAGGACCGGTCGGTGTATTCGGAATCTCCTACCGGGCGCCGGAGCCTCCGCCCCGTCGGGGGGTTGCATGGTGGGGAACGGCTTCGAAATCGGCGGCGATCGTTCACAACGAGCAGGGCCTCGGCGACGGTACGTGGCTCAAACGTCCGGATTGGCGCCCGAGCGCGTGGTACTACCACCCGGATGTGGAGAGGGAGCTGGCCGACGCAATGGCCGCCTTCCAACCCGACGTCGTCGTCATCGAGCAACTTGGACTGGCTGAGTATCTACCGGTCGCCCGACGGCACGCCCCGATCGTCGTGCTGAACAACCACAACGTCGAGACGGACCTGCAGCGACAACTCGTCGATGCGGAAGCTTCGCCGGTCGAGAAAATGGTCCGGCGCCAGTTCGCCGCCCGCACCGAGCTGCTCGAACGCGAAACGGTGGCGGGCGTCGACCAGGTGTGGGTGTGCAGTGAGGTCGATCGGAGCCTCCTGCGGGAGTTGTTCGAAGTCGGCAGCGAAGTCGTCCCGAATGTGGTTCCCGTCGATGATTATCGGGCGATCTACGATGGCCGCGACGACTCAGCTCCCGTCGGGCCCGCCCTCCTTTACCCGGCCCAGTTCGCGTATCTTCCTAGTGAGAACGCTGCTGTGTTCTTGATTACTGAGGTCTTGCCGCTCGTGCGCGAACGACAGCCGGGGGCTACAGCCGTGTTGGCCGGCCGGGAACCGGGACAGCGAATGCTCGCTGCAGCACACGGCCAGCCGGCGGTCACGGTCACCGGGGCGGTCCCGTCGATGCACCCGTTCTTCGAGGCCGCCGACCTCTTGATCATCCCGTTGCGGGAGGGAGGCGGGACTCGACTCAAAGCCCTCGAGGGTTTTGCGTGCGGCTTGCCAGTGATCTCTACTGCGAAAGGAGTCGAGGGCATCGAAGCGGCCGATGGCGTTCACTATCTCGGGGCCGAATCGGCTGAGGAGTTCGCGGATGCGATCCTGCAGGCAAGTGATCCGGCGATTGTCGCACCGATCCGGCGGGCAGCCTACGACCTTGTCACCGAGCACTATTCCCCGGTGGCGGTGGGCCGCACGGTCCAGCGGGCGCTTGCTGCCGTCGGGACTCGCCCATGAAGCGCGTAGTGGTGGCCGTCCTTGCCCTCGTTGTTCAGGCGGCGCCCGCCTTGGCTGCGAACGAGCCGGAGGGGTTCTCGATCGAGGTCATCGTCGAGAATGCGGCGCAGCCAACGGCCCTGGACTTCCTCCCAGATGGTCGCATCGTCTATGCCGAACGGACCGGTGAGATACGGATCATCGATCCCCAATCCGGGCAGTCGGGTGGCCTGCTGGTGGGAACTATTCCCGGGTCGGTAGTGGCCGATTTGCCTGCATCCGAGTTGGGCCTGACCGGCCTCGCCCGTGACCCCGAGTTCGAGGAGAACGGTTATCTGTATGTCTGGCACTCGGTGGACATCTACGGGACGCAACGGCTATCGCGGGTGACGGTGGCCGACGACGCGTTCGTCGGGGGTTCCCTCGTCGCACTCTGGGAAACTCCGGAAACTCACGACACTGTTAACGAGCACCACGTGGGGGGCGGGATCGCCTTCGGTCCGGACGGCTATCTGTATTTCTCTATCGGGGATCGATGGAGCTGGACCGACAGTCAGCGTGTCACCCGCAGTTCTGGAGCTGTCCACCGCATCGCCCGCGATGGATCAATTCCGGTTGACAACCCGTTCTACGACGGGCCGGGCCCGAACGTCGATTCCATTTTCACGATGGGCCACCGCAATCCCTTCCGGATCCGGTGGGACCTGCCGAGCGCCTCGCTATACGTCGCCGAGGTGGGGTGGGACTCCTTTGAGGAAATCAACGTTATTCGACCGAACGACGCCGGAGGAAATTACGAGTGGAACATTTGCGAAGGGGACATCGTCAGGGGTGATCCGGCCTCTGCATGCGCTCGCAGCTTCGTTCCGGCGTTCTTGCAGCGATCTGGAGGAGTGCTGCAGCGTCCCATCGTATGGGCGGCCGGCGTGTTTGCCCTCCTCGTTGCTGGCGGACTCCTCGCGTTATCTCGCAGCGGCCGTTTGTCACGGAGGTGGTTGGTCGCGCTAGGCCTTCTCCTGGCGGTGGCTCCCGGGTGGGTTGTGTTGACGAAGTCGTTCAACCTGCAAGAGCGCCTCAGCAGCTTCCGTGCCCCGGCGTTCACATATCAGCACGACGTCGCGAGCAACCAACCCACCGTCCCCGACACCTCTCTCGGAGCTTCGGTAACGGGTGGAGTCGTGTACCGGGGCGACGCCTTTCCACCCGCGTACGACGGCGCCTACTTCTTCGGGGATTTCATGAACGGGTGGGTGGGCTATCTGACGTTCGACGATCCGGAAGAACCCCGGTTCCATCCGTTTTCAGACGCGATAGGTGGGGTTACCGACGTACACATGTCACCGGATGGGGATCTCTACTACGTGCGCCTCTTCGACACTGCGGGAGATCCCGCCCGCAGCGGCTCGATCCTCCGGGTGAGCTTCGACGGCACCTGAGCGCGACCTTACGCCGCGTCCTCGACCGGATCCTCAGCGACGGCGGCCATCGGCAGCGTGAAGGTGAACACGGATACGTCGGCTACCCGTTCGTAGGTCAATTCACCGCCCATCGTCTCGGCGAGCATGCCGGCGATGAACAGGCCCAACCCGACGCTGCCGGTGGTCAACGGTGTCTCTCCCTGGTGGAGGAACCGGCTGAACAGCCGCTGGACCA
>JABDLU010000131.1 GCA_013002865.1 Acidimicrobiia bacterium | reverse complement strand
GTGGGGCCCCTGCCCCACGGCGGGCCGTTTGTGTTCCGTGGGCAACCCTCGCGGTTCCCTGGGAAGGGTGGTCAAGCCGGCGGATTGCTGAGCGTGTGCTCGCAGCAACGATCCCCCTTGCGCTCAGTCGGTCTCCGGCTGGGGACGGGGGTCTGGGGTCGGGGGTCGGGGGTCGGGATACGGATAACTCGCGATTCCGCGTATCACGGACCCAGTGATCGGCTCTCTTCTCATGTGAGTGTCCAACCCGGGACGCTCGACGAATTGGAGGAAACCATGACCACTTCGACAGTGACCCGGCCGGCTGCACTTCCGGAGCCGTACCAGATCCTTCGCCAGGGATTCATCGTCGCCGCACTGCTGGTGATCGGTGTCGGCCTGGGGATGGCGCTCGATACCGGCCGCTCGGGCTCGGTTGAGGCCGCCGGCCTCACCCAGGGCCAGCAGGCCTCCGCCAGCCGGCTCCAGGCCCAGGCGGGTGCGATCGGCGCAGCCGGTCTGACCAACGCCCAGCAAGCCGTCGCCAGCCGGCTTCAGGCCCAGGCAGATGCGACGGCTGCGCCGGCCATCATCGCCGAGCACGGGCCGTTCACCAGCATGGCGTATCGGGATCCGTCGGTCGTGCAGCAGCGCTTCGGCGGCCTGGACGCCAACCTGGATCCGAACATCGTGCTCGAGCATGGTGAGTTCACCGCAATGACGTACCGGGACCCTGCCGTTGTGCGGAAGCAATTCGCCGGCCAGGACGCCAACCTTGACCCGGATGTTGTCCCCGGCTCTGGAGACAGCGTCGAACAAGGCTGGTACGGCCTGATCGAGCTTGGAGCAATACCGGAGGGCGGCTAGCAGCACCGACCTAGCCGACCGGTCCCCGGCAGACCGGACGGCGAGTGAGGCCGGGAGCCCTCGGGCTCCCGGTCTGGCGCGTGCAGGGAGCCGGGTCCGGCTACCGTTCCTCCGTGATTCTCGCCCGTGACCTCCATATCGAAGCCGGCATCCGGACATTGTTGACCGGGGCCTCGCTCAATCTGCAGCCCGGAGACAAGGTCGGTCTGGTCGGCCGCAACGGCGCGGGTAAGACCACGCTGATGCGCACGCTCGCCGGCGAGTTGGAGCCGGTGTCGGGGCATCTGGCGCGTTCAGGGCGGATCGGCTACCTCTCTCAGGAATCGGCCCTGCCCGAACTGGACAACCCCGACCTCTCGGCGCTCGATCGAGTGCTGACGGCCCGCGACATCGGCGGTTTGCAGGTGCGGATCGAAGAGGTGCGCCGCAAGATGGGGGTCGAGGACGGCGAGGCCCGCGACCGCCTGATCCGTCGCTACGACCGCCTCACCGTCGAGTTCGAGGCGCGCGGTGGCTATGTGGCGATAGCAGAGGCCAAGAAGTTCGCCGCCTCGGTGGGTATCGGCACCGACGAGCTGGATCAACCGGTCGCCACCATGTCGGGCGGGCAGCGCCGCCGGGTCGAGCTTGCCCGGGTCTTGTTTCAGGAAACCGACACGCTGCTTCTCGATGAGCCGACCAACCACCTCGACCTCGACGCCAAGGCATGGTTGATGGATTGGCTGGCCGGCTATGCGGGCGGCCTGCTCGTTGTCAGCCACGACCTCAAGCTCCTCGACGAGTCGATCACGTCGGTGCTGGCGTTGGACAACGGCCGGCTCGAGCCGTACCGGGGGAACTACTCCCACTATCTGGCCGAGCGAGACCGCCGCCGGGCGCAGCGCCTCCGGGAGCGCAAGCATCAGGATGAGAAGATCGCCCGGCTCGAAGAGGGGATTCGGCGCTTTCGGGGGTCGACCGAGAAGATGGCACGGCGGGCTCGCACCTGGGAGACGCGGGTCGAGCGTATGCGAGCCGAGCTCACCGAGGTCGGCGCCCTCGGCAAGAACGTGACGGTGCGTTTCCCCATGCCCGAGGCGGCAGGCCGCATCCCGTTGGAAGGCAAAGGCCTCGGCAAGGCCTTCGGCGACAACGTCGTTTTCCTGGACGTCGACGTCTATGCCGAGCGCGGCCAGCGCATCCTGATCATGGGGCTCAACGGCGCCGGCAAGACGACGCTGCTTCGCATCCTCGCCGGCGTGGAAGCTCCCGACCTCGGAGAAGTCGAGCTCGGCCACAACGCCCGGCTCGGCTACTACGCCCAGGAGCACGAACAGATCAAGCGAGGTGAGACCGTGTTCGCTCACGTCCGTGGCGTGTCATCCGAGTCCGACCTGACACTCCGGTCGGTGCTCGGCCATTTCCTGCTCGCCGACAAGGTCGATCAGGATGCCGGCACCCTCTCCGGCGGCGAGAAGACCAAGCTGGCACTATGCCAGGTGGTCCTGGCCGGTCCCAACGTGATGCTGCTCGACGAGCCGACCAACAACCTCGACCCCCAGGCCCAACGCGCATTGGTCGACGCGTTGGAGCACTACCCCGGCACGGTCATCCTGGTAAGTCACGACACCGATTTCGTTGCACAGCTCGAGATCGATCGGGCGATCCTCATGCCGGAGGGGGCGTCGGCCTATTTCGACGAGAAGATGCTCGACCTGGTAGCCCTGGCCTGATCCGGATCGGCGTCAGCCGCTCTCGGAGAGGTAGCGGTGCACTAGCTGAATGGCAGTAGACCCTTCCCCGACCGCGCCGGCGACCCGGCGGATCGATCCGTGGCGCACGTCGCCCGTCGCGAAAATGCCAGGCGTGGAGGTCTCCAGATGGAAGGGATGGCGGGGGAGCGGCCACGTCTCGGGCAGCTGGTTGTCGGTGAGCAGATCGGGCCCGGTCAGGATGTAGCCGTGGTCGTCACACGCCACGGTGTCCCCCAGCCAGTCGTGGCTCGGTTCGGCTCCAATGAAGATGAACAGAAAGGAAGCCGGGACGGTCTCGACGGCGCCACTCTCGACGTTCTCCAATTCGATGGCTTCGAGGTGATCTTCGCCGACCGCCTTGATGACGTGGGTGTGGGTCAGGACGTGGATGTTGTCGGTCTGGTCGATCTGATCGATCAGATACTGGCTCATGTGGGCGGCCAGGTCGGGCCCTCGCACGATCATCGTGACTTGTTCAGCAAACTTCGAGAAATACTTGGCGCCCTGGCCGGCCGAGTTGGCCGACCCGACGACGTAGACGTGGCGGCCTTCCGCCGACAGCGCCTCGGTGGTGGCCGCTCCGTAGTACACGCCGGCCCCGGTGAGCCGATCGAGGCCGTCGGCGGGCAGGTGCCGGTACGAGACCCCCGTTGCGACGATCAGGGCACGGCACGACACGGCCGAGCCGTCCGACAGCTCGAGCTGCTTGTAGCCCCCGTCAACCGTAACTCCCGTCACGGCGACCGGCGTGAGGACCTCGGCACCAAACCGTTTGGCCTGGGTGAGCGCCCGCCGGGCGAGGTCGGCGCCGCTTACGCCGGTCGGGAAACCCAGGTAGTTCTCGATCCGGCTGCTCGTGCCGGCCTGTCCACCGGGGGCTTCCCGTTCGATGAGGACCGTTGAGAGGCCTTCGGTGGCTCCGTACACGGCGGCGGCGAGGCCGGCCGGCCCGGCACCGGCGATGGCGACGTCGTAGTAGCGCCGGTCGGCGTGGACGTGCATGCCGATGGCGCTGGCCAGCTGCTCGAGGTTGGGATCGGCCAGGGCGGTTCCGTCTGGGAGGAGCACGACCGGGAGCGCGGCGCCTTCCAGGCCTTCCCGGGCCAGCACCAGCCCGGCCTCACGGGTTCGGTCGAGGTCGAGCCAGCGGAACGGGACTTGATTGCGGCCCAGGAAGTCCTTGATGGCATGGGCGTCGCGTGCCCACTGATGGCCGACAACCCGGAGGGCGTCGGAGGGTTGAGGGTTCTCGTTGACCCAGTCGAACAGCAGATCATCGACCGGCGGGTACAGCCCGGTCTCGGGCGGATCCCACGGCTTGGTGATCCACTGCGAGGCGCCCGTCGCGGTGAGCAGTCCCGTTACCGCCTCCTCGCTGTTGTACGGAGTGAGGAGGATGCGTTTTGTCATCTGGTGCTGGTCACCGATGGCGCCGAAGAACTCGGTCGTGTCCATGTCGCGGAGGTCGGTGTCGACGACCATGACGGCAACCTGCTCGCGGGTCTCATGCAAGTGCTCGAGCAGCTCGACGGCGGCAGTGCCGGAGTGGGCGGTGAGCACCCGGTACGTGTCTCCGTACCGCGCGGTGAGGTCGTCGCGCAATCGGTCGAGCACGGCAGGCTCGTCGTCGAGAATCAGGATCACCGGCTGTGCCATGCGGCGACTTTACAAGCGCCGATCGGCAGCCGCCCGGCGACGCCGGTTAGGTGCGGCCGTACTCCTCGTCGGTGACCTTGCGCGGCAACCATTCGGTCGGGCCGCCGGTGGTGAGCGACAGATGCATCATGTAGGAGTGCTCGGTGGCGCCGTGCCAGTGCGTCTCACCGGCGGGCGAATAAACGACGTCGCCGGCCGAGATGTGCACGGTTTCGCCGTCCTCCTTCTGTACCTTCCCGGCCCCGGAGACCACATAGATGACCTGGCCGTCTGGATGCGTGTGCCAGTCTGTTCGAGCGCCTGGCTCGAACAACACTCCCAGGGCGTTGAGCCCGGGGTCGGGTGCTTTGGAGAGCCGGCCGAACCGAACCCGGCCGGTGAAGTTCTCGGCAGGTGCTTCGACCCAGTCGATGTCTTCGGCGGGAGTGTGGTCCATTGCGTTGACGCTAGTCGTTGGTCGTTGGTCGTTGGTCGTTGGTCTTTGGTCGGTGGTCGTTGGTTGCCGGTCGGTGGTGGGACAATCCCGCTATGGAGTGGATCTTTGCTTTGGTGACCGCTTCGGCAGTTGGGTGGTTGCTGGGCGCTGAGCGGCGGGGGGCGAGGCTGCGGTTCGTTGCCAAGCCGCTGGCGTCGTCTGGATTCATCGGACTGGCGGTGTCGGCCGGAGTGCTCGATTCGGGCTTCGGAATCTGGGTTCTGGCGGCGCTCGTCCTGTCGGCCGTAGGCGATGTGGCTCTGCTCGGCTCGTCTGAGGGCGCCTTTCTCTCGGGTCTGGGCGCCTTCCTGGCCGCCCACATTGCCTATGCCGTGGCGTTCCTACGTCCCGGGTTGCACACCGGTCGGCTCGTCGCTGCGATACCGCTGGCGGTCTTTGCGGCGGTGGTTTGGCGCTGGCTTCGGCCGCATCTCCCGAGACGAATGCGGGTTCCGGTCGTGGTGTACGTGCTGGCGATTTCGCTCATGGGCCTGCTCGCTTTCGCAACCAGGGCCGGCGACCTCCGGATTCCGGCCGGCGCCTCGCTGTTCATTGCCTCGGACATCGCTGTTGCCCGCAACACGTTTGTAGCGCCTGGCTACGCCAACAAGCTGTGGGGACTACCCCTCTACTACGGAGGGCAACTGTTGCT
>JABDLU010000117.1 GCA_013002865.1 Acidimicrobiia bacterium | reverse complement strand
GTCGAGCCGGCTGCGAACTCGTGGTACAGCATCTTCTCGGCAAGGGCGTCCTCCAGCAGCCGCTGAATGGAACGGCGCAACGGCCGTGCCCCGAGCTGCGGGTCGTACCCCTTCTTCGCCAGCAACTCCTTAGCGCCCTCGGTCAGCACGATCTCGAGACCCTGCGAGGCAAGCTGCTCCTGGATGCGGGCGATGAAGAGATCGACGATCTGCTTCACCTCATCCATCGTCAACTCGTGGAACGCAATGACCTCATCGATCCGGTTCAGGAACTCGGGCCGGAAATGCTTCTTGAGCGCGTCGTTGACCTTTTCCTTGATCTTCTCGTAGCTGACCTCTTCGTCGTCGGTGCCGAAGCCAACGCTCTGGCGGCGCAGGTCGGCGGTGCCGAGGTTGGACGTCATGATGATCACGGTGTTCTTGAAGTCGACGGTGCGTCCCTGGGCATCGGTCAGCCGACCGTCCTCCAGGATCTGCAGCAGCGTGTTGAACACGTCCGGGTGGGCCTTCTCGATCTCGTCGAAGAGCACCACCGAGAACGGCTTGCGCCGCACGGCTTCGGTGAGCTGACCACCCTCGTCGTAGCCGACATACCCGGGTGGGGAGCCGACCAGCCGGCTGACAGTGTGCTTCTCCATGTACTCGGACATGTCGATCTGGATGAGGGCATCCTCGTCACCGAACAAGAACTCGGCGAGTGCCTTGGCGGTCTCGGTCTTGCCGACACCGGAGGGGCCGAGGAAGATGAACGAGCCGGCCGGGCGCTTGGGGTCCTTCAAGCCGGACCGGGTCCGGCGGATGGCACGGCTCACCGCCGAAATGGCGTCCTGTTGACCGATGATCCGGTTGTGGAGCTCGTCCTCCATGCGGAGCAGCTTCTGGGTCTCCTCTTCGGTGAGGCTCTGGACGGGGATTCCGGTCCATTGCGCCAGCACTTCGGCGATCTGCTCCTCGTCGATGGTGACGTCAAACACGGCACCGGCCTCGGTGTACTCGGTCTCACGCTGAGAGCGTTCCTGGAGCAACGTGCGCTCCTGGTCGCGCAGCTGGGCGGCCCGCTCGAACTGCTGGGACTGAGAGGCCTCGAGCTTTTGGGTTCGCACCTCGGACAGCTTGCCCTCGAGCTCCTCGAGCTCAGGCCCGAGCGCCTTGCGCTTGAGTCGCATGCGGCTGCCGGCCTCGTCGATGAGGTCGATCGCCTTGTCGGGGAGGAACCGATCGCTGATGTAGCGATCGGCCAGGTTGGCGGCGGAGACCAGCGACCCGTCGGTGAAAGTCACCTGGTGGTGGATCTCGTAGCGGTCCCGCAGGCCCTTGAGAATGAGGATGGTCTCGGCCACCGTCGGCTCATTGACCTGCACCGGCTGGAACCGGCGCTCCAGGGCCGAGTCCTTCTCCAGGTACTTGCGGTACTCCTCGAGCGTGGTTGCGCCGATGGTTTGCAGCTCACCGCGCGCCAGCATCGGCTTGAGGATGGAGGCCGCGTCGATGGCGCCCTCGGCGGCACCGGCGCCGACGAGGGTGTGGATCTCGTCGATGAAAAGGATGATGTCACCCCGGGTGCGGATCTCTTTGAGGACCTTCTTGAGGCGCTCTTCGAAGTCGCCCCGATACCGGGACCCGGCCACCAGGGCGCCGAGGTCGAGCGTGTAGAGCTGCTTGCCGGTGAGGGTGTCGGGCACCTCACCTGCGACGATGCGCAGGGCAAGACCCTCGACGATGGCGGTCTTGCCGACGCCCGGCTCACCGATCAGGACGGGGTTGTTCTTGGTGCGACGAGATAGGACCTGCATGACCCGCTGGATCTCGTCGCCGCGGCCGATGACCGGGTCGAGCTTGGACTCACGGGCCAGCTGCGTGAGGTTGCGGCCGAACTGGTCGAGCACGGCGGAGCCAGTGCCCGAAGACTCACTGCCGCCGCGCCGGGAAGACCGCTCCTGGCTACCGCCGCCGCTCGGCTGGTCTTCTTGCTGGACTCCGGACAGGAGCTGGATGACGGTCTGGCGAACCTTGTGCAGGTCGGCGCCCAGCTTCTGCAGCACCTGGGCGGCGACACCTTCGCCTTCGCGAATGAGCCCGAGCAGGATGTGCTCAGTGCCGATGTAGTTGTGGCCCAGCTGAAGCGCTTCCCGCAGGGAGAGCTCGAGTACCTTCTTGGCACGGGGCGTGAACGGAATGTGACCACTGGGCGCCTGTGAGCCCTGGCCGATGATGTCGACGACTTGCTGGCGAACGGAGTCGAGGCCGATACCCATGGTTTCGAGAGCGCGGGCGGCCACGCCTTCGCCTTCGTGGATGAGACCGAGGAGGATGTGCTCGGTGCCGATGTAGTTGTGGTTGAGAAGGCGAGCTTCCTCCTGGGCCAGGACGACGACCCTGCGAGCCCGCTCGGTGAAGCGCTCGAACACTTTCGTGCCTCCTAAGTAATCCGGCGAGCCATGTGGCACGCCGTTGGCGGAAGTATACCGCCGGCCCTGTTCTAGCTTCCAGGGCCCCATATCTGTTGTTTTACGGTTCGGTCGGCTGTTTGGGATGCCCGCTTTAGCGAACCGGGAATGAGGTAACGCTCCTGCTGACCAACTTGTTCCCACGTTGGTCAGTGGTCGGTGGTCAGTGGTCAACGGTTGCCGGTCGCCGGTCGCCGGTCGCCGGGAACCCTGCGGGTTGCTTGGGAGTTGCTACGCAACTCCATCGGGATGTCACTGATCGCTGATGCCCGATGCCCGGTGCCTTCTGACTTGGAACTTGAAACCGGCAACTCCACCCGAGAACACCGGAACGCGCTCTCACCCCCCTCCTTGCCTCCCCCACCTTCGGCGGGGGAGGAACCAGAAACGCCCGCTTCGCAGACGGTGCCGAAGACGAACACCATTGGAGGCGGAGCTGGCGGAGAGAACGACGCAAACAAGAACACGGGAACGCGCCACGTAACCCGAAGGGTTGCCCGCCCCCCTCCTTGCCTCCCCCACCTTCGGCGGGGGAGGAACCAGAAACGCCCGCTTCGCAGACGGTGCCGAAGACGAACAC
>JABDLU010000108.1 GCA_013002865.1 Acidimicrobiia bacterium | reverse complement strand
TGTTTCTCGTGGCATGGCGCAAGATCGAAGCAGTCCCGACGGGTGAGGAATCCCTGCCATGGCTGTTCGGTGTGGCTCGCAATGCCGTACGGAACTCCGGCCGGTCCCATCGCCGCTCGGCGCGGCTAGTGGCCAGGATCGGGGCCGTTCGAGAAGCACCAGACGCCGGGCCCGAGACCCAGGTGGTTCGCAGGAGTGAATCACAGCGGGTGCTCGACGCTCTGGAGAAGCTTCGTCCGGCCGATCGCGAAGTGCTTCGGCTCCGTGCCTGGGAGGACCTCTCCGCTCCGCAAATCGCGGCGGTGGTGGGGATTTCCCCGGCCGCAGCGGAGAAGCGCCTGGCGCGCGCCATGACACGCCTGCAAGCCGCCGTCGTTGCGACGGCGTCCAAGAGCCCGCTTGTCGACCGTCCCCACACCAGGAAGACGGGAGGTGACGCATGAACGAACACGAGCTGCTCGAAGAGCTCCGAATGGCCGATCCGGCGCCGACGGGTGCCGAGCGACCGGCCGGAACGTGGTCGTCGTCCGTCGTCCTCCAAACCATCGAACGAAGGAGTGGGACGATGCAGACAGTCGAAACCAACAAGCCAGCCCAGCCCCCGGCGCGGCGGCGTCGCGTAATCGCCGCCGTGGCGGCGCTAGCCGTAGCCATCGCTGTCGGTGCGGTCGCCGTTGCGGTCCTGGGAGGCTCGGACGAGCCGGACGTGGCCAGCCTCGAAGTCACCGGCACCTTTACCGGGGACGCGTGTCGCCTCGAGGGACCGCTCGAGTTTGCCCAGGGCGACCGGGTGACGTTCACGTTCATCAACGACACTTCCGACGTGGGTTGGGGCTATGAGATCTGGTCCGTTCCGGAGGGGACGACGGCTGCCGACATCGACGAGCGAGGTGTGTTGGACGTTGTCCTCGAAGCCGGCTCAGGTATCGACGGCAGCCTCGGAGGCGACACGCCTCCCACCTTCCGGGGTCAGCGTTACTCGATCACCAGAACTCTCGGGATCCCTGGGCCGCACGCGTTTATCTGCATAGAGAAACCGAGTCGGGATAGCCAATACGCAGCCATGTTCACGGTGACGGGCAACTAGCCGGGTCGCCTGCGCACTGCGCGGCCGACGCGGGCGACCGCTTCCTCAATCCATCTGGTCGGAGCAGCGATCGTCATGCGGGCGAACCCGGCGCCTTCCCGCCCGAACCAGTGGCCGGGACTGAGCGCCAGCTTCGCTGAGGACGCCAGCCACGCGGCCAGTTCGGGGACATCCATACCGAGCCGACGGAAGTCGAGCCACGCCAGATACGTGCCTTCCGGCGGGATCAGCCCGATCCCGTCCGGAAGGCCGTTTCGCAGCAGGGTGACGTTGGCGGCAACCTGCTCCAGCAGGCCGTCGAGCCACGAGCCGTCGGTGGTGTAGGCGGCCTCGAGCGCAGCGATGTTGAACACGTTGTTGCGGGTGAGGTGGAGGCGGGAGCTCTCGGTGCGGAACGCATCGGCGATCGAGGTGTTGTCGGTGATGAGCAGCGTGTCGCACACCCCGGCGAGTCCGAAGGTCTTGATCGGCCCGTGCAGGGCGGCCCAGGCGACGCCGGAGCCGCCGGCGGCCCGGGCGAACGGTGTGAACCGGAACCCGGGGAGAGCGAGGTCGGCGTGGATTTCGTCGGCCACGACGACAACGTCATGCTCGGCGCAGATCCTGGCGACTGAGGAAAGCTCCTCGGTGCTCCACACCCTGCCGACCGGATTGTGGGGGTTGCACAGGATCATCAGCCGGTTCTCGGGAACCGACGCCTTGGCGGCGAGATCGTCCAGGTCCATTCGGTAGCCGGCCTCGGTCAGCTGCAATGCGTTCCGCACGACAGTCCGGCCGGCCCGGTTGATGAGCGGCTTGAAATCGGTGAACACCGGCGGCTGGAGGATCACGCCCTGCCCGGGCTCGGTGAAGCGGTCGATGAGCACGCCGATCGAGGTGCCCACGCTCGGACTCACCGTCGTCGACAGCTCGGCTCCGTCCCATCCGTGGCGGGTGCCCATCCAGCTCCAGAATGCTCCGAGGGCTGTCTCCGGCCGCACCTCGTAGCCATACCATCCGGCTGCGGCCCGCTCCTGAAGGGCGGTCTCGATCTCGGGAGCGAGTCCGAGATAGGGCTCGGCGATCCACAGCGGGAGCACATCTTCTGCCCCATCGAAGAGCCGTCGCATCCGTTCCGGTGAGGCTGCGATGGCGCCGGGGGTCATGGGATTCGGGTCGGGAACGCTCACCGGGCGATGGTAGACACCGCAGCTCCAGCCGGGAGAGCCAAGTGCGCCGCACAACTCTGAGGGTTCTTTCTGCGCAGTGTGCTTCGGCGAGCAAGGTTGTGGGCTACCTCAGGGACAATCGCCTCCGCTGGTTGGCCAGGTCCATGTCAGAATCTTGTCGTCCTTGATGACCGCCGTGTGCCCTGCTTGGCAGAACCGGCCGCCGTCGTCGCTGATCCACTCGGAATCCCAGGTCACCGTGTCGTTGGTGGTCTCGATGTTTGAGAAGGTGTAGGGATTGTCAGTCGCTGCTGAGGCGCGGTCGTCTGCCTGCACAGCTCGAATCGCAGTGAGGCCCTGAGAACGATTCGCGAAGGGATGGCCCGTCACGACCGACTCTTCTGTGAACAACTCCATGATGGCATCAATGTCGCCGGAGTTGTAAGCGGCGGCGTAGTCCTCAATCGCCGCCGCAGGATCGGCCTCGTCGCCTCCACACGCCCCTAGCAATAGGGCTACTGCAATCACAGCCCCGATCGATATCCGTCTCACGGTTTAGCCTCCCCTGGGTGGTGGTTGTAGGCGAACGAGCGGCGATCACATTGTGCGCGTCTGCCAATCTTGGTAGCGCCCGCAAGAGCCGTAACCGGGAACACAAACAGTCAAACTGACGCCGCGGTCAGAACCGCAATCAGACTCCGGTCTCATAGAAGGCACCCTCACTACGAAGGAGAGGTGTTCCTCCGACGGCTCCAAGTCGGACCGGGTTCCTCACCGAGTAGACCTCACCGTCCTAAACCCAAAATCGGGCGGTAGAGGCCGATTCGCCATCAAGTGTTTCACAAATTCACAAAGATTCCCATGGAAGCTTTTCGCGTTCCACTCACCGCAACACTCCGGCTGCCTGTAGCGGGTGGCCCAGTCACCAGATCCCTTCCTAACTACCATTTCGCTACATCGGCCCTCGTAGCTCAGGGGATAGAGCACCGGTTTCCTAAACCGGGTGTCCCAGGTTCGAATCCTGGCGAGGGCGCGGGAACTCAGCTCCGAGGGAGCTGAGTTCCGTCCGAGTTGACCGTTGACCGTTGACGGTTGACCGTCGACTCCAGACCGCCCGGCTATCTTGCTCGGGGTGCGCAAGATCATCGACTGGATCTTCACGATTCCGTTCTTGATACTGCTGGTCCTTGCCCTGGTCTTGTGCGATCCGCTTTTTCGCCTATCACGGCTGTTCGGAATCAAATCCATTGGATATGTCGCCAGTGCGTTCATGTGGATGCTGCAGCGACTGGTATTCCCGATCAACGGCACCCGCACGACCATCGAGAAGTCCGATGCTGTGCGGCCGCGCACTCCCTACATCATCATCTCGAACCATCAGGCGCTTTACGAGTTCCCGCTGTTTGGGACCGCGCTGTTCAGCAACATCCCCGGCTTCATCTCCAAAGTCGAGAACGGGAAGTGGTACCCCACCGTGTCCTTCTACCTGCGCAATGGTCCCTGCGGGCTCATTGACCGGCGCGACAAGCCCGGAGCCATCCAGGCGATCGCGGCGCTCGGCCGCCAAGCGCAGGCGCTGGGACACTCCGTGCTGATCTATCCGGAGGGCACCCGGGCCAAGGACGGGCAACTGAAGCCCTACAAGCGGGCAGGCACCCTGGCGCTCCTGGAGGCGGCACCCGATCTGGAAGTCCTGCCGGTCGCGGTCGAGGGAGGTTGGATTGCCATGCGCCACAATTTCCTGCCGGTGCCCTTCGGTACGCACCTTCGCATCCGGATCGGCCATCCGATCCCTCGATCAGAAGCTGAGAACCGGGAAGACATCATCGATGAGGCTCATCGCTTCACCGAGGAGGCCCTCGCCGATTGGCGAGGCATCGAGACGGGCTGACCCTGTTGGCTACGAAGCGGCTTTGGCGGTAGCGCGCTTGCGGTGAGCGTGGTTGACGATGATGGAGCGCCCACCGATCTCTTCGTGGTCGAGCGCCTGGATGGCTCGCTTGCACTCTTCCTCAGTGCCCATCGTGACGAACCCGAAGCCGCGCGAGCGACCGGTGTGGCGGTCGAGCACTACTTCGGCGGTGACGACGGTTCCATGCTCTTCGAAGAGCGCTTCCAGGTCCTCATTGGTCTGAGACCAGGGGATGTTGCCTACGTACAGCTTGGTTGGCATTCACTTCCCGTTTACCGCTTGTTCGATTGTAAGCGCGCGG
>JABDLU010000093.1 GCA_013002865.1 Acidimicrobiia bacterium | reverse complement strand
ACGGCGGCGAGGTCGCCGGGGCCCTTCTTCTCGATCGCTTCTTCGATCTGGGCGTCCATGATGTCTTCATAGGCCGTGCGCTGGACGTTGCGGAAGATGCCGATCGGGGTTGGCCCGTGGGGGCCGTGAGAAAGGCGGCTGAGCGCGAACGCCGTCGATGGGTCTTCGATTGTGGCGTCGTGGGTGTGTACGACGTCCTCGCCGAACTGCTCGATGTCGACGACGAACGCCCGGCCCTCTTCGATAGCAACGCCTTTGGTGCCCCCGTCGAAAATGATCTTCTCGCCGTGCACCAGTCTGATCTGGTTCTCATCCCGGCTGTCCTTGGCGGTGAGCTCGATGAAGGCCTTGTCGTTGAAGACGTTGCAGTTTTGATAGATCTCGATGAAGGCCGAGCCGCGGTGCTCATGGGCCGCCGTCAACATCTCGATGGTGTGGTTGCGGTCCATGTCGAGCGTGCGGGCCACGAACGTCGCTTCGGCTCCCAGCGCCAGGCTGATCGGATTGAAGGGATAGTCGATCGATCCCATCGGGCTCGACTTGGTGCGCTTGCCGGTCTCGCTGGTGGGGGAGTATTGCCCTTTGGTGAGCCCGTAGATCTGGTTGTTGAACAACAGGATCTTGACGTTCATGTTGCGGCGCAGCGCGTGGATGAGATGGTTGCCGCCGATCGACAGGGCGTCGCCGTCGCCGCTCACCACCCACACGGATAGCTCGGGACGGGCCGCTGCGACCCCGGAGGCGATGGCGGGGGCCCGTCCATGGATGCTGTGCATCCCGTACGACTCCATGTAGTACGGGAACCGGGCCGCGCAGCCGATTCCTGAAACGAACACGACGTCCTCGCGCGCGATGCCGGCATCGGCCATGAAGGTCTGCACGGAGGCGAGGATGGTGTAGTCACCGCAGCCTGGGCACCAGCGAACTTCCTGATCGGACTGCCAATCCTGGCGGGAATACGTCGTGGTCACTCTGCCTCCAGCAGTTCGCTGATCTTGGCTTCGATCTCGGCGGCTTTGAACGGCTGACCCTGCACCTTTGAGTAGGTGACCGTCGGGGTGAGGAACTCGGCGCGCAGTAGTCGGGATAGTTGGCCGCGATTGAGCTCGGGCACCAGCACCTTGGGATAGCGGGCGAGGACCTCGCCGAGGTTGCCGGGGAAGGGGTTGAGGTAGCGCAGATGGATGTGGGCCACCTTGTTGCCCTTGGCGCGGCTGTTCTTGATCCCGGCCAGCACCGCCGAGTAGGTCGAGCCCCAGCCGACCACGATCAGGTCGGCGTCGGCATCCTGCTCGACGACGATATCGGGAATGTCCTTGGCCACAGCCTTGGTCTTCTCTTCCCGCAAGAGGGTCATCGTCTCATGGTTCTTCGGGTCGTAGCTGACGTTCCCGGTCAGCTGGTCCTTCTCGAGACCGCCAACCCGGTGCTCGAGGCCGGGTGTGCCCGGAACTGCCCACGGCCGCCCGAGCGACTCGGGATCCCGTAGGTATGGCATGAAGCCATCGTCGTGGTTGACCTCGGTGGCGAATGTGGTCGGGAAGCTCGGCAGGTCCTCGATGTCGGGGAGCTTCCACGGTTCCGAGCTGGTCCCGATGTAACCGTCCGACATCAGCAGGACCGGCGTCATGTATTTCACGGCGATCCGGCACGCCTCAATGGCGGTATCAAAGGCATCGCCCGGGCTCGAGGCCGAGATCACCGGCATGGGCGCTTCGCCGTGGCGCCCATGCAGCGCCATCATCAAGTCGGACTGCTCGGTCTTGGTGGGGAGGCCGGTCGAGGGCCCGCCCCGCTGAACGTCGACAATCACCATCGGCAGCTCGGCCATCAGCGCCAGGCTGATCGTCTCGCTCTTGAGTGCCACGCCGGGCCCGCTGGTGCCGGTAACGCCCAGGTGGCCGGCGAACGAGGCACCCAGCGCCACGCCAACGGCCGCGATCTCATCCTCAGCCTGGAAGGTCTTGACCCCGAAGTTCTTGTGCCGGGCGAGCTCGTGGAGCACGTCACTGGCCGGGGTGATCGGGTACGACGCATAGAACAGCGGCAGCCCCGCCGCCCGGGCGCCGGCGATCAGGCCCCAGGCCAACGTCTGGTTACCGACCACATTGGTGTACGTCCCGGCGGGCAGATCGGCGGCCGGCACCTCGAACGTGGTGTGTGCGAACGCCTCGGTGGTGATGCCGTAGTTGTATCCGGCCTTGAACGCGGCGGTGTTGGCAGCCACCACCTCCGGTTTGGAGCCAAACTTCTGCTCGACCCACTCGATGGTGGTGTCGGCCGGGCGGTCGAACATCCAGGCGAGCGCGCCGAGCGCGAAAAAGTTCTTGGACCGGAGCACAGCCCGGCCGGTGACGCCGCTGTCCTTGACGGCTTCTTTGGTGAGCTCATCCATCGGGGCCGGCAGCACGTTGTACCCGTCGAGCGTGCCGTCCTCCAGGGGGTTGGTCTCGTAGCCGGCCTTGGCGAGGTTGCGCTCCTCGAACGAGTCGGTGTTCACGACGATGACCCCGCCCGGCTTGAGGTCGTCGAGGTTTTTCTTGAGGGCAGCCGGGTTCATCGCCACCAACACATCGGGCGAATCCCCGGGGGTCAGGATGTCGGTGCCGGCGATGTGAATCTGGAAGGCCGACACCCCCGGCAGCGTTCCCGCCGGAGCCCGGATCTCGGCGGGGAAGTTGGGCAGGGTGGCGAGGTCGTTCCCGAACGCAGCTGAGGCGTCGGTGAAGCGGGCTCCGGCCAATTGCATGCCGTCGCCGGAGTCGCCGGCGAATCGTATGACGACGCGATCGCGCCGTTCGCGGTCGGTTGCGGGTGGGGCGGGGTTCTGAGTGGTAGCCACGATCGATAAAGACTAGAGCAGCGCCGAGGGTAGCCGTTCGATTCTGGGTGGCCTAACCCGGCGGGCGGAATCCGACCACCCCGGCACGTTCGAGGGCGATGCCGACCTCCAGCAGGCGCGCCTCGGACCAGTCTGGGCCGATCAGCTGCAGCGACGGAGGCGGGTTGCCCGATTCGTGCAGGGGCAACGCGATGGCCGGGTGCCCGGCATGGTTGACGAGCGAGGAGAAGGTCGAGAAAGCCTTCCGGTAGCCGGTCGGCTGACCGTCGACGGCAACCGTGTCGACCCCGATCTGCTTGCGGTTGGCCGCAACTGCCGGAGTGGCCAGAACGTCGCACTGGCGGAACAGGTCGAAAGTGTGCTCGCGCAGGTCGAGGCGCCATTGCTTGCCTTCCACTCCGGCGGCGACCGTTGCCGACATCGCATCGCCGAGTCGGTCGGCGATTTCGGCGCTGTATTCGGCCGCCCGGGATGGGAACCACCTGCCGTGGACCACCGCCACCTCGCTGTACATGGCATCGTTGATGCGGCCGGGGGGTTGAACGAAGTCGTCCTCGAAGTGCCGGATCTCGACGCCGAGGCCGGCCAGTCGGCCGAGCGCCGCATCGAACGCCGCCCGCAGCGCGGGATCAACCGGATGGTCGACCCAGGGATGGGGGACCCCAACTACTAACCCGTCGAGGCCGGCCGCCGGGTCGGGCGAAACCACTGGCTCGATGATGGCGTAGGGGTCGGCCGGGTCATGACCGGCCATGACCGGATAGACGAGCGCTGCGTCGCCGACGGTGCGGCTGAGCGGCCCGACCGTGTCAAGGCTGGGGGCGAGCGGCAGCACGCCGGTGAGCGGCACTCGGCCATGGGTCACCTTGAGCCCGACGGTGCCGCAGACCGCGGCGGGAACGCGGATCGATCCACCCGTGTCGGTCCCGATGCCGATACCGGCCAGCCCGGCTGCCACCGCCACCGCCGAGCCTCCCGATGAGCCGCCCGGTGACGTTGCCGGATCCCACGGGTTCCGTACCGGGCCGAACCAGTGATTCTCCGACGAGAACCCGAAGGCGAATTCGTGCAGGCCGGTGCGCCCCAGCACGATGGCGCCGGCATCCTCCAGGCGCTCGACGGCGGTGGCCGTGTGGGTGGCCACCTTCCGGTAGAACGACGATCCTGCCGTAGTCGGGAGCCCTTTCTGGTCGATCAGGTCTTTGAGGGCCACGGTCATCCCGGCCAGCGGAGCAGGTTGCTCGCCGGTGAACAGGCGTCGATCGATGAGCTCGGCCCGTAGCAGCGCCTGCTTGCGGTCGAGCTGGGTGTAGGCGTTCAGGCGTTCCTGAGCATCCTCGCTCCGGTCGAGATACATCGTGACGACCTCGCGCACCGTGATGGCCCGTATCCGCACGAGCTCGATGTGGTCGGCTGCGGGTGCGAACGGGTCGAGCATGGCGGCAGCCTATCGGCTGCCGGTCGACCGTCGACTGTCAACGGTCGACAGCCGGAGCCGGTAGCCTCGAGGCGGTGAGTATTCAGCTTCCGGATGACCCGTATGACGCCGTGGTGGGGTTGCGGACTGTGCGCAAGTACGCACCGCGGCCGGTGTCGGACGAGGACCGGGACGCCATTCTCGAGGCGGGCCGCTGGACCGGGAGCGCCAAGAACCGCCAGGATTGGCTGTTTCTCGTGGTCGATGAGCCCGCCGTACAGGCGCAGCTGGCCGATTGCGGCCGCTTCTCCGGACCGCTGCGGGATGCCCGACTGGTCATCGTCCCGATCCGGCTGCCCGGTGGCTACGAGTTCGACATCGGGCGGGTATCCCAGAACATGATGCTGGCCGCGTTCGCCCGCGGGGTCGGATCATGTCCCGTGACCATGCACGACGAGGCCTGCGCGGCTGCGGTGTTGGGAGTGCCGGCCGATCACGGCGTCAGGTATGCGCTGTGCTTCGGGTATCCCGACGATGCCGCCGAGAAGGCCGCCCGGGCCGGTCGGGGCTATGGCGGCCGCAAGCCTCTCGACGAGCTCATTCGGCACAACCGGTTCTAGCGGATCGAACCCACCCGGTCGGCCGGCCAGTAGCGAAAGACCACCCGCCACATGTCGCCGAGCGGCAGCGGCCCCAGCTCGCGACTGTCGGCGGTCGGGACTGATCGATTGTCCGACAGCACTACCAGCTGGCGCCCATCGAGGGCCCATTCCGCCTCACCGTTCAGTGACCCCCGCCCCCACGGCTCGGCCAGCACCCGCCCGTTGATCATCACCCGGCCGTCGCGGATGGTGACGGTCTCCTCCGGAAGGCCGATCACCCGTTTCGTCATGAGAAAGCCCGGATCGGTTGGATGGGCGAAGACCACGATGTCCCCCCGGAGTGGCGCCGAGACCAGCCGGGTGGCCACCACGTAGTCACCGTCCTGCAAGGCCGGCGCCATGGAATATTCGGTGATTTCGAACCGGCGCAGCCGGCCCCGCCACACGCCCCATGCGACCACCAGCCCTCCGGCGAGGGCGGCCCCCAAAGCCCGTGTTTTCCGCATGGTGGTTGCCTCCCCGCCCGAGTGTATCGTGAGGCCCAGTCACGCTAGCCAGGAGGAACGAGATGGGAATCTTCAAGCCGGCCCGGGTCGCCCACGCGCACTGCCACGTCCCGTGTGGCATCTATGACCCGTTCTTTGCGATCAATGCCGCGGAGACCGTCGCCAAGATGGTCGAGCAGATTCAGGCAATGGAAATGCCGGCCGCCGACGCCCCCGCTGCCGACAAGATCAAGTTTCATCACGATCTCGAGCGCCGGGTAGCCAACAAGGAGGAGCACGCCAAGAAGTGCAAGTACGAGCTCCTCGACGTGCTGTGGACCCAGTACTTCAAGCCGGAGCACCTCGAGCGCTGGCCCGACCTGCACGAGAAGTTCCATCGGGCCGGCCACCTGTGCACGCAGAATATGCAAAACATCGACGCCGACCTGGCCAAGGAACTGTGGGATCTCACCAAGGAGATCGGCGAGATCTTCACCGCCAGCAAGAGCTGACCGGCCGGCCGGCCGGCATGATCCGGTACGGGGCCGCCCTGGCCCTGGCGGCGGTTGTGGCGGCCGCCTGCTCGGGTTCGGGGGATTCCACGGTCACGCTCTACACGTCGGTCACCCAGGCAACGGTCGACGCCGTCGTCGCCGGCTACGAGGCCGATAATCCCGGAACCGATGTGGCGGTGTTCCGGGCGCCCACCGGGGAGGTGGCGGCCCGGCTCGAGGCAGACCGGCGCAGCGGCGCCGCCACCGCCGACGTCGTGTGGTTGAGCGATCCGCTTTCGATGTATCAGTACCGCGCCGACGGCATCCTGCTGGCGTGGGATCCGCAGCAGGCGGCCGCCCTCCCGGAGGATCTGGTCTCCGGGTCGTTCTGGGGAACCCGGATCCTGCACCTGGTGCTGGTCGTGCCCGCCGGCAATCCGGCTGCCGTCGAAGCCTGGCAGGATCTGACGCGCCCCGACCTCGCGGCGGCCATTCCCGATCCGCGGTTTGCCGGGTCGGCCTTCGCCGCGCTCGGCTACTTCGGCCTCGAGCCCGGCTTCGGGATGGACTTCTTCGCGGCGGTGCGCGCCGCCGGGGCGGTGCAGGTCAACTCCCCTGGCGATGTGGTAACCGGGGTGGCCGAGGGCCGCTACGACGCGGGTTTGACGCTGGAGTTCTCGGCACGCACGGCGGCCGACAAGGGCTCGCCCATCGAGGTGGTGTGGCCGGCGCCCGCTGCGATTGCCGTGACGAGCCCGATTGCCGTCCTGGCCGCCGCCGAGCCGGCGGATGCGGCGCGCGACTTCGTCGAGCACGTGCTCTCGCCTGCCGGGCAGGCTGCCATCGGTGAGTCGGGATGGACTCCGGTCAGGGATGACGCGCCCGGGCCCCGCCCACCGGCCGGCGCATCCGTCGCCTACCCGGACTGGAGCCGGATCTGGCAGGAGCAAAGCGGGCTGCTCGACGCCTACGCCGGCATCTTCGATGAGTGAGCGCCTCGCCCGCCCGGCCGCGATTGCCCTGGTCGGCGTGCTCCTTGTCTTCCCGCTGGGGCGGCTGGTCTTCGAAGCGCTGTTCGATGCCGGGCCGTTCGATGTGTTGGCGCGGCCGGGTGTGAGAACCGCCGTGTTCAACAGCATCTGGTCGTCTGTGGCGGCCGCCACGCTGGCACTGCTCGCCGGGGCGGCACTCGCCTATGTGACCGACCGGCTTCGTCCGG
Organism: Acidimicrobiia bacterium; assembly: GCA_013002865.1. GTDB lineage: Bacteria > Actinomycetota > Acidimicrobiia > Spongiisociales > SHLN01 > SHLN01. The sequence goes on along the minus strand of JABDLU010000093.1, from coordinate 27,872 downwards.
TCGCCGGTTCTGCACTGCGAGCGGCGGTGGTGGCGACCCTCATCATCCCGCCATTCGTTTCGGCGCTCAGCTGGCAGGCCACCTTTGCGCCCTTCGGTCTGCTCGACGATCTGACCGGCCTGTCGCTCGGCTGGGTGGAGGGCCGCGCCGGCGTGGTCGTCGTGCTGGCCGTGAACAGTGCTCCGCTTGCGTTTCTGATCGTGGCGGCGGCGTTGCGTAGCTCTCGGGCAGGCGATCTGGATTGGAGCGCCCGGGCGGCGGGCGCCGGTCCGGGCCGGGTGCTGCGGCAGGTGACCATCCCGCTGATACGGCCCGCCCTCGTCGGCGGGTGGCTGGTCGGCTTTGCCGCCGCCCTGAGCAGCTTCGGCGTGCCGATCGTGCTCGGGTCACCCGCCGGGTTCGACACGCTCACCACCCGGGTGTTTCAGGCCGTCGCCTTCTCTGCGCAGCCGGGCGCGTTCGGCGAAGCGGTCATGCTGGCGACCATGCTCGCCGGTGTTGCGCTGGTTGTCGTCGTCGTATCGGACGCCGGCATCGGCCGGACGACGATGCTGGCCGACGAGCGGGGACCGATCCCACCCACCGAGCGCGCTCCGGCCTGGGCCAGCCTGGCCGCCTGGACATACGTCGCAGTAACGCTGGTGGTTCCGCTCGGCGGACTGGTGCTGCGGGCGGTGACGAAGGCCATCGGCCTCAGTGCCGCTCCGGCCAACTGGACACTCGCCAACTTCTCCGGCTCCCTCGATGCACGAACCTGGGAGGCGTTCGGTCGCAGCGCCCTGCTGGCTGCGACCGCGGCGATCATCGCCGTGCTGGTGGCGGGGCTCTTCGTGCACCTCGAGCGGCGTGGGGCCGCCCGCTGGGGGCCGGCGGCTCTGGTGATGTTCGCGGTCCCGGGCACGTCGGTGGCCATTGCCATGTCGATTGCCTACGGACGGTGGCTCGCCAACACGGTGCTGATCATCGTCATCGCCTATGTGGCCAAGCTCCTGGCGCTGGCCCATCGGCCGCTCTCGTCGGCCATCGCCGGCCTGCACGCCAACCAGACACGGGCGGCGGCCGCCTCGGGTGCCTCGCCCGGGCGGACGCTTCGCCGGATCGTGACCCCGCTGATGCGGCCCGCGCTCGTCGCCGGCTGGCTGCTCGTGTTCGTCCTCGCGGTGCACGAGCTCACCATCTCCTCGCTGCTGCACGGGCCGGGGACCGAGACCCTGGCGGTCGTGATTCTCGACTACCAGCAGATCGGGGATCCGACGGCGACGGCGGCGCTGGCCGTCGTGCTGGCAGGAGTGGTCGGCGCGGTGGCGCTCCCGCTGGTCTGGCTACAGCGAGCCTGGCAGGGAACCCGATGAGCGGACCGGTGCTGCGATGTCGCAGCCTTTCGGTTGCCTACGGCCCGGTCACGGCCCTCCGTGACGTCGACCTCGACGTCGCGACAGGCGAGCTGGTCTGCGTGCTGGGGCCCTCCGGGAGCGGCAAGACCACCCTCTTGCATGCCGTGGCGGGTTTCATCCCGGTGTCGGGCGGGTCGATCGAGCTGGCCGGCCGCGTGGTGTCGGATGAGACCCGAATCGTTCCTCCAGAGGATCGCACGGTGGGTGTGGTATTCCAGGCGCACGCCCTCTGGCCGCATCTCACGGTGGCGGAGACCGTGGCCTTTCCGCTCGATGGCGCCCGGTCCGGCCGGGTGGTTGACAGCCTGCTCGAGCAGCTCGGGATCGCCCACCTGGCCGGGCGCCGGCCCCACGAGCTCTCCGGCGGCGAGCAACAGCGGGTGAGCCTGGCCCGGGCAATCGCCCGCCGGCCGGTGTTGTTCCTGCTCGACGAGCCGACGGCCCATCTCGATGTGCCGCTGCGCTCGGCCCTTTTGGAGGACCTCGATCGGCAACGTCTGGCCGACAACACCCCGGCCGTATACGCCACCCACGACGCCGCCGAGGCGCTCGCCATCGCTGACCGGATCGCCCTGCTCGACGGCGGGGCCGTTGTCCAGGTCGGCACGCCGGAACAGGTGTATGAGCGTCCGGTCGATATGCGCGCCGCCCGGCTGACGGGGGCAGCATCGGTGGTGCCGGCGGCGGCCGTCGCCGGTGATCCGGGCCCGACGGTGACCGGGGCCGGAGAGGATGCCGTGCTGCGTCCCGAGTGGGTGGTGGCCGGCGGACCGCTCGAGGGGACGATCGAACGCATCTTCTACCGCGGGACGCGCACCGAATACCGCCTCGATACGCCGGCCGGGGCCGTGCTGATGGCAGAGGTCGGCCCGGCCCGGCGGCGGGTGGGAGATGCGCTGCGGTGGGGGGTCCGCCGCGCCCATCTGGTCAGTCGTCGCTGATTCTGCGAACCGTGCCCATCCATCCGGCCAGGGCGAGAAAGACCCCGCCGGCGACCACAGCGCCGGCGACCAGCTGCAACAGACTGCCCGTGAAACCGTCGGCCACCCCGGCCAGGGCCTCGGCGGCAATCCAGGCAGCCGTGCCGGCCACCGCGGCGGGCACCAGCGCCCGTCCGGTGGTACGGGCGACCCCATCCACCACGTGGGCGCCGGTTCGGCGGATCCAGATGACCCCGAGAACCAGGGTGTAGGCGGCGATGGAAACCGTCGACGCCAGCGCGATGCCACGGATCTCCATCAGGTCCCGCAGGACGATGTACACGGGTATCGCCAGCACGGTGGCGGCGGTCCCCACCCCGACGGGCACCCACATCTGGCGCCGGGCGTAAAACCCCCGGGCCAGCAGCTGCTGCACGCCCCAGAACGGGATGCCGATGGCGTAGAACACGAGAGCGCCGGCCGCCGCAGCGGTGTCGGCCGGCCCGAACCGCCCGCGCTCGAATAGCGTGCGGATGGTCGGCACCGACAGTGCCATGAGCGCAGCGGTCGCCACCAGGCTGGCGACGATCACGTAGCGGATGGCCCGGGCCAGGGTGGTGGTGAGCTCATGCAGCTTGCGTTCCTCCACCAGCCGCGCCAGGTACGGATAGGCCGCCACGCCGGCCGCCTGGGCCACGATGCCGATCGGGACGAGCATGGTTTGGCGGGCAAAGCCGAGCTGGCTGGTCGGGCCCTCACCGAGCTGGGTCCCGAATACCCGGGCGAAGGACTCGTCGAGCAGAACCAGCGACTGACCGAGCATCAGCGGCAGCGCCAACAGCAGGTACTCCCGCACGACCGGCTGGGAAAGCGGCAGGCCGCGTCTGAGCCGCAAGCCTTCCTGGCGGGCGCCGTACACCTGGATGAGGAAGTTGCCGATCACCGCCCCGGCGAGCACGCCCCAGGCGAATCCATCGGCCGTGGGATCCGAGCGATCCGTCAGGACCAGCCCGCCCAGGATGATCATGAGGTTGTAGACGATGGGGGCCAGGGTCGGGATGAGGAACCGCTCCCGGGCGTATTGCACCGCCATCAGCAGCGTGCCGATCACGAAGAAGAACTGCGCAGGCAGGATGATTCGAGTCAGGCGGGTTGCCTCGCGAACCTCCTCCGGCCCGAGCGCAGTGACCAGCTCGATGACCGGCCCGGCGATCAGCATGCCGATCCCCACCAGCGCGGCCATCGCGAGCCCCACCGGCCGGGCGATGGCGGTGAACGCCTCCCAGGCACCGGCTTCATCGTCGTCGGCGAAGTAGCGCGACAGGATCGGGATAAAGGTGATGGCCATGTAGCCGCCCGCCAGCAGGTAGTTGAGGAAGTCGGGGATGATGAAGGCCACCCGGTAGGCGTCGCCGGCCGCGTTTGCGCCGATCAGGTCGGCAAGGGCCACCTCGCGCAGCAGGCCGAGCACCCGGGAGAGCAGCACGCCGGCGGCCACGACCAGCGCGGCGCGCCCCATGCGCTTGTGCAGGGGGCGTCCGCTCACGGCTCTCGTGACTCGATCGTTCGTCTGCCGGCCTGGCCGGGCAGATCGGCGAGGCGGAGCCGGTACACCTCGCGGCCGTCGTCCGAGATGGCCGGCGCAAAGCCCATGCGCTCCAGATACCGGCGGTGCTCGGCCGTGCCCGCCGGGCTCTCCACGTGGGTGATCCTCGGGTTGGCGAATATCGACGACTTCGACGAGTAGAGAAAGCGTCCCACCTTGAGGTCCCGATACGCCGGTATCACGTAGTCGAGCCGGATGCGGACGGTGGTGCCGTCATCGAGGTCGGCGATGAAGAGCCCGGCGGGGACCATGTCGCGCAGGATGAACGCCCGATACCGGTTGGGCTGCGGCTCATAGTGAAATTCGGGCAGCAGGGTGGCGATGTCGTCGGCGTAGTAGGTGACGAACTCCTCGAGGTAGCGGGATCCCTGCCGGACCTCGAGCACGGTGAAGTCCGGTTTGGCGCCCAGCAGGCGGCGCAGGAAGAAGACGTGAATGGCGATGATCACCAGATTGGTGATAACGATCGGATAGGCGGCGATCAGCACGCCGTACATGGTGAAGATGATGGCCCCGGCGAGCCCAACCAGGCGGAGACGCAGAATCGACTTCATCGATAGGGATGCAATGATCAGCCCGGAGCCGATGTAGCCGATCAGCTCATAGACCGCTGCCGCGCTCATAGCCTCAGCTCACCAGGTCGCGATCTCGCATGAGGTAGCCGAGCACGAACACGGAGACAATTGCTATGCCCAGCACCTTGGCGGCGGCCCCGAACGCTCCGGGCGCCACACCGGAGAGCAGGTCCCGGAGGTCGCGCACGACCTGCGCCTCCAGGCCGAACGCCTCGCCCCAGTGGTCGCCCGCCACGATCCCGGCGTACGCCGACGCTCCCATGCGCCAGATGGACGTGGTGGCGACCTGGTCGGCTGCACCCGTAACTATTCCCTCCCAGATGAGAAGGTACGCGAGGCCGATCACCACGGCCCGGTCCGTGATGTAGCCAACCACCTGCATCACGGCCACGAATCCGAGCGACGTGATAGCGGTTGCCACCATGAGGCCGAACAGTTCGCCCCAGCTTCCGGCGGTGAGGCCGAGGGCGGCGGCCGTCAGCAGCGCCCCCATCCCGGCCACCAGGAACGATGCCAGCCAGGCGGCGCCCAGCTTGGCGGCGGCTATCACCTCGCGACGGATCGGCCGCAGTGCGAGATAGGAGATGGTCTTGGCGCTCCGTTCGTCTCCGAGCGATCCCGATCCCAGGATGATCGAGATGATGGGGGTGGTGACGCCCAGGACGAGCGGGAGGGCACCGGTGCGGAAGAACTCCAGGGCTTCCGATTCCGACGTGTTGTATCCCACCAGCAGCATGATCAGGGCCGGGGCGGCCGCCAGCACGAGCAATCCGATCGAGCGGCGCCGACCCACCAACTGATAGACGGTCACCCGGATGATGGCCAGGATTCGCGTCATCGACCGTGCACCAGATAGCGGAACACGGACTCCAGCGAGAGGTCTTCGGGTTGCATCATGGTGAGCCGGATGTCGAGTGACTGGGCCAGGCCGGGCAGCAGCCGGCCCAGCTCGCCCAGGTCCTGGGTCTGCACGTGTAGGGTGCCGTCGAGGACTTCTACGCTGCGGATCACGTCCTGTTCGAGCAGGGCCGACCCGAGCTGGCGCGGCGTGTCTGCTTCGATGCGGACCCGGTAGGGAATGTCGGTAAAGGCGGCCCGGATCGCTGCCGAGTCGCCGGCGGCGGCCAGCCGGCCATCGACCATGGCGATGACCCGGTTTGCCATCTTCTCGACTTCTTCGAGCACGTGGGACGAGACCACCACCGTTCGCCCTTCCCCGGCCAGCCGATGGAACAACTCGATCAGCCGAACCCGCTGCACCGGGTCGGCGCCATTGAGGGGCTCATCCAGGTAGAGCACCTCAGGGTCGTTGACCAGCGCACCGGCCACCTTGATCCGCTGCCGCATGCCTTTGCTGTAGCCCTCGATGTTCCGGTCGGCGGCATCGTCCATGCCGACCGCGGTGATGGCGTGCGCCGCCGCCGAGGACGGGTTCCGGACCCCGGCCAGCGTGGCGCCGTACTCGACGAAGGCCCGGCCCGTCAGGAATGTGTACACGGCATCGTCTTCTGGCACCAGGCCCACCTTCTGGAACACCGCTGTGTCGCGACGCGGATTGGTGCCGAGCACCCGCAGGTCACCCCGCGATGGACGGCTCAGTCCCGCCATCATCCGCAGAAGGGTGGTCTTGCCCGCCCCATTGGGGCCGAGCAACCCGGTGATACCGGGGCCGAACGAGCACGAGACGTTCGAGACGGCCACCTTCTGGCCGAACCACTTCGACACCTCGTTGACCTCAATGGTGGGACTGGCGACGAATGCCGGGGAGGTGGTCACATGATTCTCCGGTAGCGCCGATACAGGAGGCCGGCCGCGACAGCAGCGATGGCGATCACTGCCAGCAGCGACACCCACGGCGAGATGCCGTTCTCGGTCAGCACGTTGCCACCGGTGAAGTCCGGGTCGTTGAAGATCTCGGCGATCAGCACGATGGCGTGGGCCTGCAGATCGATGACGGCGAACCAGCGGTTGACATTCTCAGCGAGACCGAAGGCGACTCCGGCGGAGATGATCGCAAACGCGATATAGATGCCGGCGGCGGCTCCCCGCCGCTTGGCGAACGTGCTGATCATGAAGGCAACCCCGGCCTGGGTGGCGAACACCGCCAGGGCGCCGGCCGGGATCTTCCACAGCAGGTCGAGGTTACCGGTGACATGGCCGACGAGGTCGCCCGAGAGCACGGCCCCGCCCAGATAGATCACCACCTGGGGCAGCAGCGTGAATGCCAGGACCACGAGCAGCAAGGCGCCGACGCGAGCGATCAGGTAGTCGGCAACGGTGAGCGGCCGGGAGGCGTAGACCGTCAGCACATTGCTGACCCGGTCGGGCACCAGCAGCTCAGGGGCGGCGACTGCCACGAACAAGAACGTGAGCTGGAACGTGAGCCCGAAGTAGTCGGCGTGCCCGGGGATCAGGTCCTCGAGCAGCTCGTCGGCGCCGAGGCCTTTGGTGAATACCTGAAAGCCGACGATGGCGATGGCCGGCAGGACGGCGATGATGATCAGCCCCCACGGCAGGATCTTGCGCCGGGCCTTGCGCCGCAACCCGAGCACCTTGCGGAACCCGTCGCGCATGATCGCCCATCGGATCTTGGCCCGCGAGGTTCGCTCGCCCTCGTAGCGGCGATAGTCGAGGTCGAATATGGCGCCTTCGGAGCTCATCCGGAAAACTCCTCTTCAGCCAGGTACACGTCCTCGAGCGTCGTCTGCTTCGAGCCGAGGCTGCGCAGCCCGACGCGGGTCTCCGCCAGGACATCCCGAATCAGAACGAAGGGATCGCCGTCGATCAGCTCGACGTCGAGCATGCGGTCCTTGATGGCAACGGTGGCACCCCGGGCTTCCAGGGCGGCAACGGCCGGCGCCGGGTCGTCGAGCAGTACCACCCGGACGGCGTTCGACGCCCGGATGGCGGCGAGCGGCTCGTTCCGGAGCAGGCGCCCCTCGTTGAGCATCACCACCCAGTCGCAGGTGCGCTCGATATCGCCGAGCACATGGGAGGAGAAAACCACGCTCATCCCGAAGCTGCCGAGGCGGTTGATCAGGTTGAGCATGTCCTCCCGACCGTCGGGATCGAGCCCGGAGGCGGGCTCGTCGAGGAGAACCAGCTCGGGGGAGTGAACGATGGCCTGGGCCAGCTTGGCCCGCTGCTTCATGCCGGTGCTGAACTCGCCGAGATTTCGGAAGCGCTCTTCGGCCAGCCCGACCAGCGTGAGAACCTCAGATGCCCGCTGGCGGCTTTCGGAGGCCGGCAAGCCGCCCAGCTCGGCTGTGTAGGAGACGAAGTCGGCGGCGGTCTGGTCGGGAGGAAAGCAATCGCCCTCCGGCATGTACCCCACCCGGGACCGGACGGCCAGCGGATGGCGCTGGGCACTGGTGCCGTACACCTCGCTGGTTCCCGAATCCGGAGTCAGCATTCCGAGGAGGATCTTGATCAGCGTGCTCTTGCCGGCCCCGTTTGCGCCGACGAGCCCGATGCGGCCGGCCGGGACCTGCAAGTCGACGTCCTGTAGGGCCTGAACGGATCCGAACGACATATTCAATGCCGCAGTGGTGATGATTGGGTCGGCCATCAGGCAAGACGCTAGCGGCGCCGTTTGGTTCCGGACGCTTTGGCCCCGTAGCGTGCCGGGCGATGGACCGGTTCCTCGCTCTGCTGGCGGCTGCGGCCGCATCGGGTCTCGTCTTCGATCTGATCCGGACCTATCGGGTCCGGCCGCGTCCCCACATCGGGGCGTGGGCATTGGCGCTCGCGCTCTACGCAACGGCCAGCTGGATGCTGGTGGTCGGGCTCAGCTTCGGCTGGACGTCGCCGGTGTTCCGGCTCTTCTACGGGTTGGGGGCCATTCTCAACGTCCCCTTTCTCGGGATCGGGTCGGCCTACCTGGTGCTCGGGGAGCGGGCCGGGCGGCGACTGCTGGAATGGTTCACGCTGGCCGGGCTGTTCGCACTGTTCATCACGTTCACGGCTCCGTTCGTAGAGCCCCTCGCCGCCGACGGGCTTCCCGCCGGGTCGGACGTGTTCGCCGATATCGGAACAGCTGGGCCGACCGGGCCGCGCTTCTACGCGCTCCTGTTCAACGTGGTCGGCACACTGTTGCTCGTCGGCCTGGCCGGCTGGTCGGCGGTCCGATTCTGGCGCACCAACCGCCGGCTCGTGGCCGGCAATGGGCTGATCGTGCTGGGCGGAGTGTTCCCGGCATTCGGGGGAAGCCTGTTTGCGATCGGTGACACCTCCGCCTTTGCGCTGAGTCTGTTCCTGGGGGCGGCGCTGCTCTGGGCAGGCTTCCGGGTGGCCAGTGGTGCGCGCAGATGACCTGCTTCCGACGAGATCCGGCATAAAGTAGCTCGATGCGAAGCGCCGGCCGCATCCTCATCCTTTGTTTCGTCGTGGCTGCGTGTGCGGACGCAGGCACCGAAGATCCGGCCGACACGACCGTTCCGACCACGGAGGTGCTCTCCAGCTCGGAGACCACCGCCGGGGGGGACCCCGGTCCCGCTTCTACCACGACCACCACGGCGCCGAGCGCCCCGCTGGTCGGCTTGCGCCTCGAGTACATGACGGAGGACATCCCACGTCCCACCGCGATTCTGGCGGCGCCGGGCGACGAGTACCTCTACTTCGTCGATCAGCTGGGAACGATCCGGGTGTTCGACACCGCCGATCGCAACCTGCCGGATCGCATGATCAACATTCGGGAGATCGTCGGAGCAAACGGCATCGAGCAGGGCCTGCTGGGCATGGCCTTCCACCCCCGCTACGAGGACAACGGGCGCTTCTTCCTGTACTACACCGACAACGCGGGAAGCCGCACATTGGCCGAATACACCGTTGCCAGCCATGACCCACCCATTGCCGATCCGGGATCGGCGCGCATTCTGTTCACCCGGCCCCAGCCGACCGACGAGCCCCGCCACTACGGCGGAATGCTCGAGTTCGGCCCGGATGGGTACCTGTACGTCTCCCTGGGCGACGGGGCGGCAGCCAGCGTGAATGGCCAGGATCCCAGCACGATCTTCGGTGCGATTCTCCGCCTCGACGTCGACTCCGGCGATCCGTACGGCATCCCGCCCGACAACCCGTTCGTGAGCGGCGGCGGGGCGCCGGAGGTCTGGGCGTACGGGCTGCGCAATCCCTGGCGATTCGACATCGACCCGGTTTCCAACCACATTTACATCGGCGACGTCGGCCAGGCCGATCTCGAAGAAGTCAACGTCGTGCCGCTCGACGGCGGCGGGTACAACTTCGGCTGGGACGTGCTGGAGGGGACGAGGTGCTTCCGCCAGTCCGATTGTGATCGAACCGGCCTCACCGAACCGGTCGTCGAATACGACCACTCGGCCGGGTGCTCGATCACCGGGGGAGTCGTCTACCGGGGAAGCCTGATGCCCGAGCTGCAGGGCCACTACTTCTACTCGGACTGGTGCACCGGGCTGGTGCGCAGCTTCACGTACGTCGATGGCCAGGCCGTCGACCAGCGGGACTGGACGGCCGACTTCGCCGCCACCGGCACCACGCCCCAGATTCAAGCCTGGGGCGTCGATTCAACCGGCGAGCTGTACGTCGGCACCCACGCCGGCGTCATCTACCGCGTCAAGCCGGTCAGGTAATTGCTGATTGCTGATTGCTGATTGCTGATTGCTGATTGCTGATTGCTGATTGCTGATTGCTGCCGAAGAGCGAACGACGACGGACCACCGACGAATAAGGTCCTGATATGCCCGGCATCAACACGTTCCGCGAACAGCACCTGCACGCTGCCCTGAAAGAGTGGTACCGGGAGGAGGGTGATCTGGTCGAGGCGGGGGTGGATGGGTTCGTGATCGACCTCGTGCGTGATGAGATGCTGATCGAGATCCAGACCCGGGGGTTCTCGGCGATGCGAACCAAGCTCGACCGCCTGTTGGACGCCCATCCCATCCGGCTGGTGCACCCGATCGCCGCCGAGAAGTGGATCCGCAAGATCGACGAAGACGGGGTCGAGGTGTCCCGCCGCCGGTCACCGAAACGGGGGATCGTAGCCGACGTCTGCGCCGAACTGGTGTCGTTTCCCTCCCTGTTGAGCCACCCCAATTTTGCGCTCGAGGTGCTGCTGGTACAGGAAGAGGAGGTGCGCCGGCCCGACCCGGGGGCGTGGCGGCGCCACGGGTGGAAGATCGCAGAACGGCGCCTCGTCGGAATTCTGGAGCGAGTCGAGTTCAGTCGTCCCGAGCACCTGCTCGATCTGCTGCCGGCCGGCTTGCCCGATCCCTTCACGACCGCCGACCTGGCCGGTGCGCTCGGCCGCACCCGGCATCTCGCACAAGAGGTGGCTTATTGCCTGCGGGAAGCGGGTGTCGTGCCGGTTGCCCGGCGGTCCAGGGCCGGCTACCACTACGGCCGGCCGTGAAACTCCGGGCCGTCACCCGTGCCGACATAGAGGAGTTCGCCTCGTGGCGAAGCGACCCCCCCTATGACGTCTATGACATCACCGATCCGATCGAGCAGGCCGTCGACTACTTCCTGCGGCCACAGACCGGGTGCCATGTCATCGAGCTGGGACCCAATCTGGCGGCCTTCTTCACGTTCGGCGCCGACGCCCGGGTACCGGGCGGTGACTACTCGAAGCCGGCGCTCGATATCGGGCTCGGCGTACGGCCCTCGCTGACCGGGCGCGGCTTGGGGGGCGGGTTCGTTGGGGCCGTCGTGGCGTTTGCCCGGGGTCAGACGGTCGATCCGCTCCGGGTGACTATTGCCACCGCCAATCAGCGAGCGATCACGGTGTGGAGGCGGGCCGGTTTTGTCGAGACGCAGCGTTTCCAGGCCGCGGAGACCGTGCTCGGCAGCGACGAGTTCGTCGTCCTCGAGTTGGCCTAGGCGAGGTCGATCTCGTCGATGACGCCGACCACCATCGCCCGGATCGGGGCCACCGACTCGCCGATGATTTGGCGGGCCGAGCTGCCCTCGTCGAGGATGAGCACGGTGTCGCCGACCCCGGCGTCGATGGCGTCGGCGGCGATGGTGTAGTCACCGGTCGGTTCGCCGCCGGGGGAGAGGATGTCGCACAGCAGCAGCCGCCGGGCGTCGAAGGTGGGATGGCTGATGGTCGAAACCACCGTCCCGGCAACGCGGCCGATCTTCATTGCAGGCTCACCTGGTCGACGATCCCCACAATGGCGTGGTCGACGGGAACATACGGGTCCGGCATGGCCTGGGCGGCTTCACGCGACCCGACCACATAGACCAGTTCGCCCGGTCCGGCCATGTGGACGCCGTCGGCAGCCACCACCGGCCGCCCCGACGGTTCCTGGTGCTTGTCGAGCATCTGCACGATGAGGAACTTCACCCCGTCCAGGTGCGGTGTCTTCTCGGTCGCCACCACCGTCCCGATCACCCGCCCCAGCTTCACGGCGATCCCCCGTGCACCCGCTCCCAGAAGAACGGGCTGGCTACGACGTCGTCGCGCATTTCGTCATGGAGCTGGCTGATGACCACGCTGGCTACGAGCTGAGCGGGGGTGAGGGCGCCCACCCCGGCATCCACCGCGGCTTGCACCTCGGAGAGCACACCGCCGAACAGCACGTAGCCTTTGCCGCCCAGCCCATCGGCCATCTCGATCTGGGCCGCCGTCACCGTGGCGCCCTTGACGGCAGCGTCGGCCGCTTCGATGACGGCGGCCACGGTGGCCGTCTCGATGACGCCGAGCGCCTCGCCCTCCCCGAAGCTCCGGTCACCTTGCATGGCCGTGACGACATCGGGGTGAACATCAGGCAGGAACACCCGATCGACGATCGCGTCACCGCCGATCTCCTGGCCGGCAGCGAGGGCCTCGTCGACGCTGGCAACGTCGCCGGCCACCAGGATGAGGTACTTGCCGGGCTGCACCGTGCCCGACTGGATGAGGCCGAGCGGTGCCCGCTTCACCATGGCGTCGCCCGCCTCGATTCCCACGGCGATGGACGCGAACTCCAGGATGGCGATGGCTGGATGCACTAGACGATCCGGAGGGCACCGACCACGGTGACCCGGCGTTCGCGTGAGAAGGTGCGCGGCCTCGTCAAGCCGTCACCGGTCGGGCTGGCGATCGAGAACGACGTGAAGCCCTCGCCGCCTTCGCCGAGCCCGGAGTAGTTGGGACCGTTGGCGACGAAGATCGAGCAATTCATCGCCACCGCCATGCGGGTGATGCGCTCGACGTTGGTTGAGTGGATGGAGGCGGTGTGGCGGAAGCGGTGCTCGGATTTGACGGCCAGATCGATGGCCTGGTCGATCGAGTGCACCCGGGTCACCGGCATGACCGGCATCATTTGCTCGGTCCACACCAGGCTGTGCTCATTTGGGACCTCGGCCACGACCAGCCGGATCTCATCGGGATCCACCTGAACACCGATTTCGGCCAGGATGGCGGCGGCGTTCTTGCCGATCCACCGACGGTTGATGACACCCGGCTTGTTGGGTGCCCCCAGCTCCTCGAATATCACCCGCTCGATCTTGCGGAGCTCGTGCTCTTTGAGGACGTAACCGCCGGCCCGTCCCATCTCCTGAACCAGTCGGTCGGCCACCGTCTCGACGACGATGGTGGTCTTCTCGTCGGTACAGATGACGTTGTTGTCGAAGCTGGCCCCCCGCACGATCGAGCGGGCCGCGTTCTTGATGTCGGCGGTCTCATCAACCACGGCGGGAGGATTGCCCGGTCCGGCCGCAATCGCCCGCTTGTCGGTCTTGAGCGCCTCCCGGACCACTCCGGGCCCCCCGGTGACGAGCAGGACACGGACGTCGGGGTGCTGCATCAGCTCCTGAGCGCTGGCGATGGTGGGGGTCGGAATGGCGGTCACCAGATTGGGTGGTCCGCCGGCGGCGACGATCGCGCGGTTGAGCAGGCGGATGTTCTCGGCCGACACCTTCCGGGCGTTGGGATGCACGTTGAACACGCAGGCGTTGCCGGCGGAGATCACGGCGATGGTGTTGTTGATGATGGTTGAGGTCGGGTTGGTCGTCGGGGTGATGGCTCCGACCACCCCGAATGGGGCCCATTCGGTCACCATCATGCCGGCATCTCCGGTCACCGCCATCGGGTCCAGATCCTCGGGCCCGGGTGTCTTGCGGGCGACGAGGCGGTTCTTGATCACCTTGTCGTCGGCCCGGCCCAGCCCGGTCTCCTGATGGGCCATGTGGGCCAGCCGCTCGGCCTCGGCCAGCATGGCCTCCCGGATCGAGTCGACGACGGCCTTGCGGCCGCCGAGCCCGATGCGCTGGTAGTCGGCAAACGCCCGGGTAGCGGCGGACACCGCCTCGTCGATGGTGCGGAAGATGCCGTCGCCGAACTCGATGTCGGAGATCTCCTCGAGCTCGGTCAGGGCGTGGAGGCCCTCGCCGGAACCGGCCGCCTCGAGCCGGCCCTTGACCCGGGCGATGATCCCCTGGATCTCGGCTTCGTCGATGGGGCTCACCGTTCGTCGCTCACTTGCGGTACTGCTCCTCGCCGTTGACTTCCCAGGTGTCGACTATCGCCATGATCACGGCGTCGCACGGGCGGCCGTCGGTTGCCTCGGTCTGGCGGGCCGAGCTGCCGCTGGCATACATCACCACCTCGCCGACGCCGGCGCCGATCGCGTCGACGGCAACCACGTACGTGCCGGTCTCGGAGTTGTCGACATCGAGCTGGCTGAGCACCCGAAACGACAGCCCCTCGAGGGACGGCTCCTTGTCGGTGGCGACGAGCGTGCCGGCGACGCGTGCGAGCATCATGAGCGGCTAGTTGTCCCCGTCGCTCGCCTCGCCATCCCGTCCCAGGGGAAGCACCATGTCGATGTTGGAGTGCGGGCGGGCGATGACATGGCTGGCAGTGACTTCGCCGACCTTCTCGGCGTTGCGAATGCCGGCGTCCACCGCTGCTTTCACGGCGGCCACGTCGCCGCGCACGATGGCGGTGACATACCCGCCTGCGGTCTTCTCGTAGCTGACCAACTCGACTTTGGCTGCTTTCACCATTGCGTCGGCGGCTTCGACGACCGCCGGAAAGCTGCGGGTTTCGATCATCCCGAGTGCTTCAGCCATGGGGTTTTGCTCCTTTGTTCAACCGGGGCTACCCGGTGTTCTCTCGTCCGTCGACACCTTCGAGGGCCGCAACCGCAGCCCGCCATCCGACCTCGATATCCCGTTCCTCTCCACCCAAGTACACGCGGCCGACCGATCCAAATGTCCGGACTTCCAGCACGTTGATCTCGGCCGCCTTCTCGGCTTCGTTGGTGGCCAGCGCGGCATAGGCCGCCGGATGGACCTCGAGGATGTAGAAACTCTGGCCGGGCAGCAGCAGCTGGCCGTGCCGGGTGCGGTTGACCAGCTGGGCTTGATGGTCGTCGACCCGCCGGATCACCGAGCTGCTCAAGATCCGGGGCTGCAGGCGATCGGTTTCGGTTGCCTCGAGGGCATCGAGGATGGCCTTGCCGGCGGCCTGGGTCTCGGCCTGATCAGGCGAGTGGATCTCGAGCATGCCGAAGACCCGCTCGACGATCTGCATGCCGGGCTTTACGTTCGTCGATTTGAGGGCGATGTCGGTTAGCCGGTTGATTTCGATGCCGGGGGCGATTTCGATGAACAGGGTTGCGTCATAAATCACCGGCAGATACCCCTGGGCGACGGTCCCGATGAATGAGCCGAACTGGGGCTGCAGGCTGTCCAGGTAGGCATAGGCCCGCAGTTCGATATTGGTTGTCATCGGTCCTCCCGGCGCCTAGTAGTTCCCATCGGATGCCTTGCCCTGCATGATCGAGACTCCCGCCGACGCCCCGATCCGGGTAGCGCCTGCGGCGATCATGTCTTCCATGTCCTCCTGCGTGCGGATGCCGCCCGCAGCTTTGACTCCCATGCTGGGCCCGACGGCTTCGCGCATCAACGCTACATCGAATACGGTTGCCCCCGCTGAACTGAATCCCGTCGAGGTCTTGACGAAGTCGGCCTTGGCTTCCTTGGCAAGCCGCGACGCGATGACCTTCTCCTCGTCGGTGAGGAGGGCGGTTTCCAGAATGACCTTGGTGATAGCGCCGGTCTCGCGCACCGCGTCCGTTACGCGCGCTATGTCATGGCGTACCACGTCGTAGAGGCCGCTCTTGAGTGCCCCGATGTTGATGACCATGTCGATCTCGGTTGCCCCGTCGCGCAGCGCCTGGCGGGTCTCCATTGCCTTGACTTCCGGGGTGTGGGCGCCGAGCGGGAAGCCCACCACCGTCCCGACGGCCACCCCGGTGCCCTTGAGGCGCTGGGCGGCATGCTTCACCCACGACGGGTTGATCATCACCGACGCAAACTGGTATTCAACCGCCTCGTCGCAGATGCGATCGACATCGGACCTGGTGGCTTCGGGTTTGAGCAGCGTGTGGTCGATGTAGCGGTGCAGGTCGGCGGGCACTTCGGCCGCTCGCCCTGAGAACGTGACCCGGCTGGCCCCGTTTGCGACGATGGCCCGCACCTTCTCCGAGCTGTGCACAGCACAGTCGTCGCCGGTGCAGTCGTCATCGACGGCCAGGGCGGCAATCACCTCCCGGGTCACTGCCTCGATGAGGGCATCCCGATCGGTCATTGCTCGCTCCGGTAGCGGCGGTCGATGTCGGTGATCTTGTCGACCCGGCGGGCATGGCGCCCTTCACCCCACGGTGTGTCGAGCCAGGTTTCGGTGATCTGCCAGGCAAGCGCATCGCCGATCAGCCCGGCACCCAGGGTGAGCACGTTGGCGTGGTTGTGCTCCCGGCTGTTGCGAGCGGACGAAACGTCGTAGCAGAGGGCGGCCCGCACTCCCGGCACCTTGTTGGCCACCATCGCCGACCCGATGCCGGCCCCGTCGACGATGATTCCCGCCGAACAGGTCTGCTCGGCGACCAGGCGGGCGACGGCGTGGGCGTAGTCGGGGTAGTCGACCGCCTCGGGGGTGTGGGTGCCGCAGTCGTGGACGGTGAATCCAGCCTGCTTGAGCTTGAAGCCGATGCGCTCCTTGAGGGCATACCCTCCGTGGTCGGCCCCGATGGCGATGTCGGCCTCGCCGGTGTCGGCGTCCACCGGGGCAGGCTCGGCGGGCCGGGCGGGGGAGGGGGCCGGCACCAGCAAGCCGTCGACGACCTGTGCCACCAGATCTCGGATTTCCTGCTCGGTTGCCATGTGTGTGCCCCTCGACTGCTCGTGAATCCTAGGTCCGGCAGGCGGCCGCCGGTGCGGCGCGGCCCCGATCCGGATCCTATGCTTGCGCCATGGCCGACGATCTTGCCTTCGTGTTCAGTGAAACGCCCCGCCGGCGCCCGTCGGATTCGCCTCCGGCGGCGCCGATCGGCCGCTCCCAGCCCCATGCGGCGGCGGAGCTGCCGACCGGTATCCAGTGGAAGACCCTCCGGGAGGCACACACCGAAACCTCGATACCGGTCTCCACCCTTCGCAAATGGGCCAAGCGCGGCAAGATCCGCGCCCGGCTGGTGCGTGATCGAGACAAGGAACTGCGGCTGGTCGCTTACGAGGACGTGGTCGACCGGGCGGCCGCGCTGGAGCGCGAGGTCCACCCCACCATGGCGATGCCCCGGGCGGTGGCGTCGACGCCGCGAGCCGTTTCGCAGCCTGCTGCGGCGGAGCCGGAGGCGCCATCGGTCGGTGCGACCGGACAAGCCCCGGAGGGATCGATTCTGGTTCCGCTCGATGCCTGGGACCGCATGCTCGGCCAGCTCGGCAACCTCCATGAAGCCGGCCAGCAACTGGCCGAGGCCCGGGAACGGGCCGCCAAGGCCGAAACCGAGTCGGAGTTCCTCAAGGAGCGGCTGCGCGACATGCGCCGGCGGGCCGAGCAGGCCGAACTGGCCCTCGATCTGCAGCGCATCGAGCTGCCCGAGGCGCCCGCTGAGGAGGAACCGGTTCTGCAAATCGGGTGGCGCCGGTTTCGGAGCCGCTGGCTCGGCAGATAGGTAGTCTTGCTCCATGAGTGACAGAGAGGCCGGGTGGCTTGCCCTGGCGGCTGGCGTCGTCCTCGTACTCGCTGCCGTTCTGGCCGACGTCCTCGGTTACGGTCCCGGCGGTGACGACTTTGGCGCCGGGCAGATCATCGTCACGGTGGCAGGCCTGGCTCTGGCCGCCTACGGCGTGTTCCGGCTGCTGCGGCTGTATCGAGGCACATAGGCGCCTTTCCCGTCGCGATCATCGTGGGCTAAGTTGTTGTTTCGCGACCTCATGACCACCCGACCCGCCCCCCGTTCCCCGTCTGATCACCCCGATATCGAAACACCGCCGTTCCGCCTCGGTGGTGGGGAGTTCCTCGGTGCCGGTTTGCAGCGAGTGGCTCTCGAGGAGATCGACTACGCCATCGCGGCCTTGCGCTCGTTCCGCCTCGACATCGGTGTCCATGAATCCCGCAAGGCGTTCCGGCGGGTTCGGGCCGCTCTCCGGCTGGTGCGCGATCCGCTCGGATACGGCGTGTACCGGGCCGAGAATGTGGCGTTGCGCGACCTGGGCCGCCTGATCGGCGGCTCCCGCGATGCGACGGTGATGGTGGAGACCGTCGTCGGCCTCTCGTATCTGTACGGCGATGTGCTGCAGCCGGGCGCCTTCGACACGTTGCGCAGCAACCTCCTCGAGCGGGACAAGCTGATCCGCCGCCGGGTCACGGGCGACCGCATCGAATCGGTGGTCACCGGCCTGGAGGCGGCCCGCGATCGGTTTGCGGCGTGGGATCGGCACCTGCTCGACGACGGGTTCGAGTCGGTTGCCGGGGGCTTGCACCGGGTATATCGGCGGGGTCGCCGTCGCATGGCCGATGCCTATCGGGAGCCGTCGTCAGAGGCGTTTCACGTGTGGCGCAAGCGGGTCAGGTATCTACGGTTCCAGATGGCCTTGCTCGAGGGCATGTGGCCGGAGTTGCAGCGGGGGATCGCCACCGATCTCGAGTACCTGGCAGATGCGCTCGGCGCCGAGCACGATCTGGCCGAGTTGCACCGCCTGCTCGATACTGAACCGGAAATGCTGCCCTCGGACACGGCCCGCCAGGTGCTGCAGGGAATCCTGGTCGGCAATCAGGCCAGGCTGCGGCGGGCCTGTGAACCCGTCGGGGCCCGCTTGTACTCGGAGGCTCCGAACGATTTTGTCCGGCGGCTGGGCGGATACTGGGAGGTGTGGCGGCCCGCCTAGGCGTGCTCTGCCAGGAAGTCGGCGCTGAGCAGCGATGCGGCCGGCTGATCGAGAAACCACGTGACGGTGGCGGCCCCTTCCATCGCGGTGCGGGCCGGGTAAGCGGATTCGCCCTCGAGGATCGCCGCCACGACTTCCGCTTTCGATTCGCCCGTCGCCAGAAACATCACCTCGGAGGCGTGGTGCAGGAGGCGGAATGTGGCGCTCAACCGCCACATCTCTTTATCCGGCACCCAGTTGGCGACATAGAGGCGATCCGTTTCGTCGAGGGCTTCGGTGCCCGGGAACAGGGAAGCGGTATGGCCGTCGGCCCCGATTCCCAGGATGACGACGTCGGCGCGGAATTGCTCGCTGCCGAACAGCTCGGCCAGCACCTGCTCGTAATGCTCGGCCGCATCGTGCGGTGACTCGTAGTGGGTCGGCAGGATGTGAAACGTCGCTTCGATGTCCTCGATGAAGGCCTCACGGGCCATCCGGGCGTTCGAGTCGGCGTGCTCGTGATGCACCCAGCGCTCGTCCCCGAGGAACACGTGCACGCGATTCCAGTCGAGCTCCTGGCTCGGCAGCCGGGTGTAGGTGACCCGCGGCGTGCTTCCCCCGGAGAGAAACAGGCTGACGGGGCCGTCTCGCTCCAGCATCGCCCCCCGCAGAGCACGGGCGATGGCAGTGGCGGCGAGGTCGGCCAGGGTATCGGCGTCATCGATGACGCGAACGCGCAGGTGCATCCCGACAGGGTAGGTAGGTTGCGGTCGAGAGGCAGGCATCCAATGATCGAACGCGTGAGCATCGACTGGGAGGACGGCACCGTCACGGGACGGCTGGCGCAGGGGGACGGCGAGGTCGGCGTGCTGCTCGCCCACGGCGCCGGGGCCGGTCAGGATCACGAGTGGATGACCTATGTCCGCGACGGGCTGGCCCGAGCCGGCCATCCCGTGCTGACGTTCAACTACCCCTACGCCGAAGCCGGCCGCCGCGCGCCCAACCCCGCCAGGATTCTCCTGGCATGCCACCGGGCGGCGCTGGCCTTCTTCGCCTCCCGGGTGGAGCGGGTCGTGCTGGCCGGCAAGTCGATGGGTGGGCGCATGGGCTCGCACGTGGCGGCGGAGGGAGCAGAGGTGGCGGGGGTTGTGTTCTACGGGTATCCGCTGGTGGGGATCGGCAAGACCGAGCCGCGCGACGTGTCCCATCTCGCAGACGTGAAGGCTCCGCTGCTGTTCGTCCAGGGCACCCGGGACCGTCTGGCGCCGCTCGACCTGATCCGTCCGGTGGTGGACGGGCTTCCCGGCGCCGATCTTCACGTGGTGGAGGACGGCGACCACTCGTTCAAGGTTCCCAAGCGCACCGGGCGCGATGTGTGGGAGGTGCTCGATGAGGTGGTGGCGGTGACCGGGCAGTGGTTGGCGGGGATCTAGCCCGGCTTCCCGAACGACTCCTCGAGCTGCTTCACCTTGTCCAGCCGGCGGCGGTGCCGCTCCTCACCGGTGAACTCGGCTCCGAGAAAGGCCTCGACCAGCTCGCCGGCCTGGGCAACGCCGATCACCCGGGCCCCCAGGGTGAGGACGTTGACGTCGTCGTGTTCCACCGATTGGTGGGCGGTGTAGGTGTCGTGGGCGACGGTGGCCCGGATCCCCTTCAGCTTGTTGGCCGCAATCGATGCCCCGGCCCCGGAGCCACAGATGAGAATGCCCCGCTCAGCCTCCCCGTCGAGGATCGCCCGGCCGAGTGCGGCCGCCGAGTCGGGGTAGTCGACCGGATCGGTTGAATGCGTGCCGACGTCGACCACCGTGTACCCGGCGGAGCGCAGCTGGGCGGCAATGGTCTCTTTGAGCTGGTATCCGGCATGGTCGGCGCCAACGGCAACGTTCATGGCCGGCAGGGTAGTGGCGGAAAGCGTCGCCACATCCAGCCGCGGCTCATAACATCAGCGAATGGCTGAGATTGTTGTCACCGGGGGCGTCGCCCTCTCCGGCTCCGTTGGGGTGCTCGGGGCCAAGAACGCCGTGCTCAAGCAGCAGGTGGCTGCTCTGCTCGCTCCGGGCAAGCATCTGCTGGAGAACGTGCCCCACATCGTGGATGTGAGCCTCATGGGCGATGTGCTCGGCTACGTGGGAGCCGGCTGCGTGCTCGACGATCACACCCTCACTATCGACGTGCCGACCGACATCACCCCTGAGGCCCCGCTCGACCTGGTCCGTCAGATGCGGGCCTCCATTCTGGTGCTTGGCCCCCTGCTGGCGCGGTGCGGACGGGTGCGGGTTGCGCTGCCCGGTGGGGACGATCTCGGCGCCCGTCCGGTCGACATGCACATCGAGGGATTACGCCGCCTGGGTGCTGAATTCGAGCTGCGCCACGGTGTGCTCGAGGGTCGCGCCGAGGGCGGCCTGCGCGGTGCCGAAGTGGCGTTCGACTTCCCGAGCGTCGGCGCCACCGAGAACGTCCTGCTGGCTGCCGTGCTCGCTCGCGGTGAGACCATCATCGACAATGCTGCTCGCGAGCCCGAGCTGGAGGATCTGGCCACCTATCTCAATGCCATGGGGGCCCGCATCACCGGCGCCGGCACCTCGACCATCCGGGTGCTCGGAGTGCCCGAGCTGGCGCCGGCCAGTCACCGGGTCGTGCCCGACCGGGTCGAGGCCGGAACCTACGCCGTGGCCGGTGCGATCACCGCAGGCGAGGTGACGGTGACCGATTGTGTGCCCGACCACTTGCGAATGGAGCTCCGCAAGCTGCAGGAAGCCGGGTGCCGGGTAGACGCCGGGGAGGACTGGGTGCGGGTCCTCGGCCCGAAGCGGCCGGCTGCCCTCAACTTCGCCACCCTGCCGTTCCCGGGCTTCGCAACCGACCTGCATCCCCAGATGGTTGCGCTGCTGGCCACCGCCGAGGGCACGTCGGTGATCACCGAGAACGTCTACGAGTCCCGCTTCAAGTACATCGGTGAGCTCAGTCGCATGGGGGCCGACATCTCAACCGACTGGCAGCATGCAGTCATCCGCGGCGTGCCGTACCTGTCCGGCTGTCCGGTGGTAGCCCCCGACATTCGCGCCGGCGCCTCCCTCGTCCTGGCCGGGTTGCGGGCCGAGGGGTACTCGACCATCTCTGAGGTCCATCACATCGATCGTGGCTACGAGGGCTTCGTCGAGAAGCTGGCCGCGCTCGGTGCCGCCATCGAGCGACGCGAGGACTAGGTCAGCCGCCGAAGTAGGTCGATGCCTTGTTCCAGGCGGCGATGCCGATCTGCTCTCCGGCGACACGGCCGGCGAGGTCGTCGGCGCGCACGTGAATGCCGCCGTACAGGCGTGAGATGCCGGCCTGGTCGGCGGCATCGGCGTAGGCCGCCCACTGGAGCGTGATGTCCCCGGCGGGACCGGCCTCGAATTCCAAGGATCCGGCCGGGATCGTCCACTCGCCCAGACCGCCGGGGAAGTACTCGCTTCCGGTAATGCCGGCCAGCACTTCGGCGGCGGCCCGGCTGAAGGTGCTGTGCCCGGAGATGTATCCCGCGAAGGCGGGCGTGACGAAGGACGGCTTCTGGTACGGGACCCATTCGACGGCCCGGATCCAATCCACTCCGGCCGTCTCCCGCTCGGGATCGTCGGGCGTGCCGGCCCAGGCCCGGACCGCAATCTCTCCCTCGTGGCCGGCAAGGTGAACGTGGCGGGCACCCGGCGCCGTGGTCTCTGCAGTTACGACCTCGACTAGGCCGTCTACTAATGGCAGGCCGTCCGGGTGATAGGAGGGGCCGTCGTGATCACTTGACTGGCCAAGCCCGCCCATATGTCGGATCATCGAGATAGGGCGAACGTAGTCGTAGTGGCCCTTGGCCCCCCAGGCGGCGATGGCGGCATCGTGGGCGGCGCCGTTGAGGGCGAAATACAGCTTGACGTCCCACTCCAGACGGCCGACGGGCTCGCCGGCCCCGCCCACCCGGAGGTCGGGATCCAGCGTGTCCGAGACTGTGTTGGCGAGGGTGTTCCAATGCCCGGGAGGCGTCTCGGAATCGGGTCCGTCCGCCCAGAACTCGGCCAGGACTCGGGCGAAATCTGCCTCATTCACCAGGTTCGGCTCGTACGGGCTGCCGGTGACTGGGTTCAGGCTGTAGCCGGCCGAGTCGTAGGTGCCCACGGGGGTGTTTCCGACAGTGGCGGGAGAGATATCGATCTCGGCCGCACCGGTCGGGTCGAGCAGGCTGCTGAAGCCAATCACCTCGATCGCCCCGTCCTTGAAGGCCGCATCGGTCGCCGGGTCTCCGAGGTAGGGCGGCGGCCCGGGATCGACGGGGAGCCCGTCGGCCGCGCCGGGGGCGAGCGCGAAGCCGGCTACGTCTCCCCAATGGGAGTCGATGAACTCCTGCACGCCATTCGAGACCGGGATTCCGTTCTGCGAGATCATTTGCTCGATCTGGAGCGGCTGCCAGCGGTTCGGGTCGACCATGGCCGTTCCCGGCTGATCGACGACGAGAGGGGGGTTGAGCGGGGCGTAATCGGGATCCAGGTAGTTGTCGGCCTCGTTCGAGCCATCCAGCAGGCCATGCGCGATGTAGGCGGCGGCGATCCGGTTCCCGACCGCCGCCGGGCTGGACCCCTCGGTGGGGGCCTCGTCCACCGGGAAGCAGAGCGTGTCCATCAGATCGAGGATCTGCGTGATGGTGTCCTCAGCGCCGACCGAGAGCAGGTAGCGGGACTCGAGGATGCCGAAGGCGGCGTAGCTGATCGCCTCGGCGCGAGCGCCGGCGACATCGTCGGCTTCGAGTGTGTCGTTGACCAGGTAGCCGATTGCGTCGGGGTCGTAGGCCGCCCAGGCATCCCACATTGCTGCGGAGGTGTGGAAGAGGTTGCGAGCGTGCACCGTGGGCGCCGGAACGTCACGCCGGATGGCGTCGAGCAGCGCTTCGTTCCAGCGCCGCGCCACCGACCAATCAGGGTTATCGGCCACCGGCGGGCACGCCATCGGCGGCTCGCCGCGATCGGAGAGGAAGACGAGGGCGCCGAAGAGCGCGATGCTGGCCAGGAGGGTTCCGGCGGCAAGGCGCCACCATTGGCCGGTCACAGGAGGCTCCCACAGCGGGTCATGGCCGGATCGTATCAAGCACCCGTAGCCTGCGCCCTCTCACTACGCTGCCGCCTCTCATGAGATCCCGGCTCATCATTGCTGTGCTGGCACTGCTGGCGGCGGCGTGTCAGGCCGACGCGCCGGCCGATGCGCCGGCCTCCTTCGTCGACGTTGCGGCCGAGGTGGGCCTCGACTTCGAGCATTCCGCCTTCCATTGGGACGTGAGCGCCGACCTGCCCGCAATGATGGGCGGGGGCCTGTGCTGGATCGATTACGACGGGGACGGCTGGCTCGATCTGTTCCTGACCAACACCTGGACGGGCATCGAATGGGGCCGCTGGTACGCCGGTGACGGCATTCCGACCAGTGCGCTGTATCGGAACGACCGGGGCAGATTCGAGGATGTCGGCCGCCAGGCAGAGATCGCCACCGAACTGCGGGGCAACGGATGCGTGGCCGCCGATTTCGACCTCGACGGCCACATGGACCTGTACGTGACATCGGATCGCGCCAACGCCCTGTTCTGGAATGACGGCGACGGCACCTTCACGGAAGGAGCGAGGGCCGCCGGCGTCGACGCCAACGGGTGGCACGCCGGAGCGGCCGTCGGCGACCTCAACCTGGACGGCTGGCCCGACCTGTTCGTGGCCGGCTACGCCGACATCAACAACCGGATCGAGGGGGCGGCCGGCGGCTTCCCGAGCACGTTTCAGCCGGTGCGCGATCTCCTCTTCATCAACCAGGGCCCATCCGACGGCGGCCCGGCCACGTTTGTCGAACTGGGGGAGGAGCTCGGTGTCGATCAGTTCGGCGATACCCATGAATACGGGCTCGGGGGAGTCATTGCCGACCTCGACGGCAGCGGCGGACTTGACCTGTATGTCGCCAACGACACCGACCCCAACCGGCTGTACCTCAACACGCCGTGGCCGGGTGGCCGGGAGGCGGACCCGATCGGTGCCGGTTTTCGGTTAGCTGATGCCCCGTCGGCCGGAGTCGATGACGACAACAGCGGCATGGGGGTGGCGGCCGGCGATTTCAGCGGGGACGGCCGCCCCGACCTGTTCGTGACCAACCTCGGCTCCCAGTTGCATTCGCTCTACGTGAACGAGAGCGGCCCCTCTGTGGCCTTCGCCGATGCGACCGCAGCAACCGGGATCGGTGATGTGGGTGGTGACTACACCGGATGGGGGGCGACCTGGGCCGATCTGGACCTCGACACCGATCTCGACCTGATCGTTGCCAACGGAGCGATCCCGCTGCTCGATCGGGTCGCCGACGCCCAGCCGCTGCAAGGTCTGATCAATGACGGCAGCGGGCTCCGGCTGCGCGACGCCAGCGGCGAGCTCGGATTGTCGGCGATCGGGTCCCTGCTGGCCCGGGGAAGCGCCGTGGCCGACTACGACAACGATGGGGACCCCGACGTGGCGATCAACTCGATCGGGTCGCCGGTGACGCTGCTGCGCAACGACGTGGGGGGCCCCTGGCTCACGGTGGAGCTAGACGGCTTCTATCCGGGCGCCGTCGTGAAAGCCGTGCTACCGGATGGGACCGCGATGGTGCGGACCATCCTCGCCGGGAGCAGCTATCTGTCCTCCGAGGATCCCCGCGCCCACTTCGGGCTCGGAGCAGCGGAATCCGTTGCCGAGCTCGTCGTGTACTGGCCGGGCGGCGGCGAAACCGTCCTGACCGACCTGCATGCCAATCAGCTCGTCGAGGTCGATCACCCGGGCAGGGGCTAGCGGACCCCGGAAGCCGCCTGGCGTCGTTTGGCGAGGGCGTCGATGAGCACGGCGGCGAGCAGCACTAGTCCGGTTACGACGAACTTCACCCCGGCATTGACATTCTGCAGGTTCATGCCGCTGGCAACCGCGCCGATGACGAGTGCCCCCAACAGCGCGCTCACCACCTTGCCGCTGCCGCCGAAGAGGCTCGTGCCACCGATGACGGCGGCGGCGATGACGTTGAGCAGGAGGTCGCCGCCACCGGAGTTGGTCGCCACCGATTGCAGGCGAGAGGCCAGCACGATGCCGCCGGCTCCGGCCATGAAGCCGCCAATCATGAACACGATGATCCGGATCCGGTCGACGTTGATGCCGGCCCGGCGGGCCGCCTCCGGGTTGCCGCCGACCGCGTAGACGTGGCGGCCGAACCGGGTGCGGCTGGCGACAAAGCTCCAGAACAGCAGGAAGAAGCCGAGCACCACCATCACGAAGGGCACGCCCCGGTCGATGTTGGCGTACCAGACGGCGCCGAGGATGAGCAGTGCCAGGCCGCCGAATTGCAGACCGAGGATCCCGAAGGGCTTGTTGGGCAGGCCCTGGCTGCTCCTCGTCCGGTATTTGACCGCCTCGCTCAGCCCGTAGGCGGCGACGGCGGCCAGTCCGAGGATCCAGCCCCACACGTCGGGCAGAAAGGCGTTGCTGATGTCCTTGACGGTTTCGTCGGCGATGCGGATGGTGCCGGAGTTGGAGAACTCCAGCATCAAGATGAGCACGACGCCGTTCAAGCCGAGGTTGAACGCCAGCGAAACGACGAACGATGGGACGCCCGCCTTGGTGATGACGATCGCCATCACGAAGCCGATGAATGTCGTGACCGCCAGCGCGATGGCGATGGCGACCGGCCAGGGGAGGCCGGGATCGTCCGGGCGCAGCAGCAGCGTCATGATCACACCGCCAACCGCCGAGTTGAAGGCCACCGCCAGGTCGATCTCAGCCAGCAGGAGCACGAACACCACGCCGATGGCGATGGTGGCGAACGGCGCCATTTGCAGAAGCAGGTTGGTGAAGTTGCGCTCGCTGAAGTAACGGCTGTCGAGCGTTCCGAATATGGCGATGATGATGATCAGGCCGACGATGATCGGGAGGAATCCGAGATCTCCCGACTGCACCCGCAGCCACCATGACTGCAGGTACTCGGCAAATGTGGTGGGGTCCTTGCGCTTGGGTGCCGCCGATGGGACTTCGTCGGTTGACGGGGTGCTCACTACACGCCCTCCTTCTCCATGCCGGGCACGAACTTCATCTCACCGGCGGTGATGGAGTGGACGACGTCCTGCTGCGTGACCTCGGAAGTGGTGAAGAGGTCGACCGCCTGCCCGAGCCGCAGGCTGGTGATCCGGTCGGCGACTTCGAAGATGTCATGCAGATTGTGCGAGATGATGACCACGGCCAGATCCTGATCGGCCATCCGACGCACCAGATCGAGGACCTGGCGGGTCTGGGCAACTCCGAGGGCGGCGGTCGGCTCGTCGAGGATGACGACCTTCGAGTTCCACATGACCGCCTTGGCGACGGCCACCGACTGGCGCTGGCCACCGGAGAGCCCCGCTACCACCTGGCGCACGGATTGCAGCGTCGTGACCGACAGGCCGGCCAGCGTCTCGCGGGCCGCCGCTTCCATGCTGCTCTCGTCGATGATGAACCGGTTCTGGGTTCGTTCCCGGCCCAGGAACATGTTGGCGACGACGTCGAGGTTGTCGGCCAGCGCCAGGTCCTGATACACGATCTCGATACCGAGCTTGGAGGCGTCCTTGGGCCCGTGGATCTTGACCGGCTTGCCTTCGAAGAGGACCTGGCCCTCGTCGAAGGGGTAGATGCCGGCGATACCCTTGATGAGCGTCGACTTGCCGGCTCCGTTGTCGCCGACCAGAGCCATCACCTCGCCGGGACGGACCTCGAAATCGACCTTGTACAGGGCTTGCACGGCCCCGAAGTGCTTCGAAACTCCCCGGCATTCGAGAATCGGCTCTGCCATCTAGACCTCCACACGCGTAGCAGGGACGCTACTAGGTAGCGCCCCTGCTCGCATTTTCGCGTTCTGCCTCAGCCGCAGACTTCGGCGAGTGCCTCGGTCTCGGTGGCGTTGGCCGTCACTTCGTCGGTGCAGATTTCGTCGACGGTACGGAAGCCGTCGGCGATAACTGTCTCGGCGATGTTGTCGGCGGTCACGCCGATCGGTGTGAGGGCAAAGAACGGGATGTCGTTCGTGCCGTTGTTGAGGGTCGAAACCGCGAAGTCGAATTCGCTGGTGACTGAGTCGAGGCTTTCACCCCGGGCCAGTGCCAGCGCAGCGGCTGCTGCCACTCCGGCTTCGTTCTTGATGGGCTTGTAGACGCTCATCTGCTGGCGACCCAGCAACAGGTTCTGCATGCCCGCAGCAGTGGCGTCCTGGCCACTGATCGGCACCGTTCCCA
>JABDLU010000077.1 GCA_013002865.1 Acidimicrobiia bacterium | reverse complement strand
GGAGGGCGCGCCGGGAGGTCATGGGCCATGCCATCGACCCCGATCCCGGGCTGCTTCAGCGGTTTTCCGGCCAGCCGGGCGGCAGGTTCCGCCCGATGAGGCTGCGCAGTTGGGGCTGCACAGCCGGCCCCCCGGCGACATAGAGCGAGTCGTACACCGAGCTGGCCCGTCCGGTGTGGTCGGTGACGAGGCCACCCGCTTCGAGGACGACGACCATGGCGGCACCGATGTCCCATGGGCCGAGTCCGAATTCCCAGTACCCATCCAACCGCCCCGCCGCCACCCAGCTCAGGTCGAGCGCAGCCGAACCAAACCTCCGGATGCCGCGTACCTCGCCGAGCACTACCCCGAGGATGGCCGCGTAGCGAGATCCCTGGTCGCGCCGGTCATACGGAAAGCCGGTGGCGACGACGGCTTCTCCGAGCGACCGATCCGACACCCGGATGGCCGATCCGTTGAGGAAGGCCCCCGACCCGGTCGCGGCGGTGAACTCTTCGCCCCGGATCGGGTCGATCACGACGCCGGCGGCGGGGGACCCGTCGACGTACAGGCCCACCGCCACCGACACCTGCGGGATCCCGTGGAGGAAGTTGACCGTTCCGTCGAGCGGATCGACGATCCAATGGCGGCCTCGCAGATCCCGGTCACCGCCCCGCTCCTCGGCCAGCACCGCATCATCAGGCCGATGCGACGCAAGGACCTCGAGCACCGCCTGCTCAGCCGCATGATCGGTTGCCGTGACGGGATCGA
Organism: Acidimicrobiia bacterium; assembly: GCA_013002865.1. Lineage (GTDB taxonomy): Bacteria > Actinomycetota > Acidimicrobiia > Spongiisociales > SHLN01 > SHLN01. Next base: position 19,051 of record JABDLU010000077.1, on the reverse strand, counting down.
CCACCCCTTTGAATTCGGCCGTCTGAATCCCCCCGAAGGCCGCCCCGACCACCGCCGCACCGGCCCGCGCCGCCTCCACCGCAACTTCGAGATCGGTCATGAGGGGAAGCTATCGCGAGCAGAGTTGCCGGTTGCCGGTTGAGGCGCCCAACCAAGAGCACAGGAACGCGCTTTCACCCCCCTCCTGGCCTCCCCCACTCGCTTTGCTCGCGGGGGAGGTAAATCTGATGCCTGATGCCTGATGCCTGATGCCTGATGCCTGATGCCTGATGCCTGATGCCGGCGACCGGCAACCGGCGACCGGCGACCGGCGACCGGCGACCGGCGACCCCTCAGGTACCCTCTCCCGCAATGCTCATCGAGCTTGCTCCGTTGCTATCGGCGTTTCTGTTGTGGGCGGCCTTTCGGCCGCTGGGGTGGGGTGCGCTGGCGTTCGTGGCGCTCACGCCGCTGCTGGCGGCGATCCGCCGGGTGAACACGATCCGCTCGGCAGCCGGGTTGGGGTTCGTGTTCGGGGTCGGGTTCTTCACCCCGCTCGTGTTCTGGGTGAAAGAGACCGGCTACCTGAGCCTGGTCGCCCTCGTGCTGCTGCTGTCGGCGTACAGCACCCTTTTTGCCGTGATGACGTTCTACGCCCGGCGGTGGGGGCGGACCGCCTGGTTCTTCGTCACGGTGGGGGCCTGGGCGGCGATCGAGCTGATCCGGGTCTACGTGCCCTTCGGCGGGTTCTCGTGGGGCCTGCTCGGCTACCCGGCGGGTGAGTACGGATGGACACGCGGGGCGACCCAGCTGATCGGCACCACCGGCTGGTCGGTTGTCTTCATCGCCATCGCCGCCGGCCTGACGCTGTTTGTCACCGATCGGCGGAGGCCCGCCCGCTGGGTGGTGCCGCCGGTTGCGCTCGTCGTCGTCTTGATGCTCTTTGGCGCGATCGCTCCTCCGGTGGCCGACGGAGCCTCCGTCAGTGTCGCCATCGTGCAGGGCAACAGTCCCTGTCCCGACGTCCACTGCGCAAACGAGAACGAGCTCATCTTCCAGAGCCACCTCGCCCTCACCAAGACCATCCGGACCGGTCAGGCCGAGCTGGTGGTGTGGCCGGAGAGCTCGGCGGGCAGCTCGGTCGAGCTGGCGACCCATCCCGATCGCCTCACCCAGGTGGCGGCCGAAGCGCGCCGGCTCGATGCCTGGTTTCTGATCGGGTCGCAGCGCAACCTCGATGCGGACTCGTTCACCAACCTGAACCTGGTGCTCGACGCCGACGGCACCATCGTTGGCGAATACCGCAAGCGTCACCCGGTTCCCTTCGGCGAGTACGTCCCGCTCCGTCCCCTGTTCGATTGGATTCCGGCGCTGGATCAGGTCCCCCGCGACCTGCTTCCCGGGGACGAGAACACCGTGTTCGAGCTGCCGGGCGGCACGCTCGGGTCGGTCATCTCCTTCGAGGGAGCCTTCGCCCGTTCGACCCGTGCGATGGTCAGAGAAGGGGCGCAGCTCCTGGTGGTAGCGACCAACAAGGCCAGCTTCGGCGATACGCCAGTCAGCGATCAGTTCATCGGAATGACCCGGATGCGGGCCGCCGAGCTCGGGACCGGGGTGGTGCACGCTGCCATCACCGGCCGGTCAGCCTTCATCGACGCCGACGGGTCTCTCCAGTCACGCACCGAGGCGTTCGAGTCCGACGTCTTGTTCGGCACCGCGGTGTACCGGAGTGCCGGGCTCACCCCCTATGCCCGCCTGGGTGATTGGCTGCAATATCTGGCGATCGGGGTCGGATCGGCGATCGCGGTGGCCGCCATAGCCCAGCAGCGGCGGACACGGGTGCCGGCCCTCGAGGAGGACTAGGAGGCCTCCCACGCCGTCAGGGCATCGCCGATGAGGCGGATCCCGAGGTCCAGGTCATCTTCGCTGATGATCAGCGGGGGGATGAACCGAATGATGTTGTGATCGGGCCCGCACGGGTGAAAGATCATCCCGGCGTCGAGCAGATGGTGGCGGACGAACTCCAGGGCCCGTGAGTCCGGGCGACCGTCGCCGTTGGTCAGCTCGATCCCGATCATCAAGCCGAGCCCCCGGACGTCGCCGATGGTCGGGTGTTGGTCCTGGAGGGCACGCAGGCCGTCAAACGCCCGCTCGGAGAGCGCCGGCACACTTGGCAGGGCCTCGGCAACCACGTTCACGACTTCGACCGCGGCCGCGCAGGCGATGGCGTTGCCTCCGTAGGTAGTGCCGTGCGTCCCCGGCGGCCACTTCCCAAAGAGGTCGCGGGATGCCCCGACCCCGGAGAGGGGAAGTCCGTTGGCGATCGCCTTGCCGACGGCGACGATGTCGGGGTCGGCGTCATAGTGGTCGATACCCCACCAGCGTCCCGTCCTACCAAAGCCGGTCTGGACCTCGTCGGCGATGAGGAGGATGCCGTTGCGGTCGGCGATGGCGCGCAGCTCCTGCATGAATTCGGCCGGTGCCGGGTAGTACCCGCCCTCGCCCTGCACGGGCTCGATGAGGAAACAGGCGATGTCCTCGGGTGCGACCACGTGGCGCAGCATGGCCCGCAGCTCGTGCAGGGCCCGGGCGGTCGATGCGTCCTCTGAGAGCCCCTGGCGGAAGGGGTGGGGGAAGGGAGTCACGAACACGGACGGCAGCAGCGGGTGGTAGCCGGTGCGGTACTTGACCGACGAAGTCGTGTAGGAGACCGATCCCATCGTGCGGCCGTGGAAGCCGCCCCGGAACACGACCACCCCCTGGCGCCCCGTCGTGTAACGGGCGAGCTTCACCGCTGCCTCCACCGCCTCGGCGCCCGAGTTCATGAAGAAGAACATGTCGACCGGATCGGGCGCCACCGACACGAGTTGTTCGGCCGCGTTGATGTAGGACTCGTAGCGGAACGTGCCACCGCCGTGCCAGACCCGCTCGAGCTGGCCGCGGGCGGCCTCGACGACGGCGGGGTGATTGTGCCCGCAGTTGGTGACGGATATGCCGGTGCCGAAGTCGAGGTAGCGCTTGCCGGCCGAATCGGTCAGCCAGGCCCCGCGAGCTTCAACGATCTCGAGGTCGTTGTCGAAGCTGATGACCGGTGCCACCGATTGGGTGAACCGATCGACGAAGTCGCTCATTGCCCCTCTCCCTGCGCCATCGCCGACTCCCACGCTTCGCTGTCCAATTCTTCGGATTCGTCGATCAGCATCACGGGGATGCCGTCGCGAATCGGATAGCGGCGGCGGGTGGCGGGGTCGGTGGACACCAGCCACCCGTCGATTTCCCTGAGGGGGGCCTTGCTGACCGGACAAACCATGATGCTGAGCAGCTGCGGGTCGATCGCCATGGCTCCGAGGCTAACTGGTTATCCGTCCCGGACGCGACAGGGCCCGGTCGTCGCCGACCGGGGCCCTGTGCGGCAGTGATGAGGTGCCGGTGGTTGAGCCACACGGTGGCGGCTCGAGGAGGGGGGTCTAGTTGTTGAGACCGATGCCGACGGATCCGCCGACGTCGAGCTGGGAGTCGATCTCGATCGGGTCGGTGTCGACACCGATCCCGGCCGACCCATCGACCTCACCAGACACCGAGCCCTGCGGGCTGTCGGGTCGGGTAGTCGACCGCTCGGCGACCTCTGTCACCAGGCTGCCGTCCGTCGCCACGGTGGCATCGAGGGTGAGTGTCGATTCGCCCTGCGTGAAGACGACCGTCAGCTCGTCGGCGGCGGTTTGCTGGATCGCTGCGTTCCACCCACCGACGGCCGCCAGGTCGGCGACCTCGAGGGCGCCGTCGACGATCGAGAGGGATACGGTGCCGGCGCTGCCGACATCGACCATCTCGATAATCCCGGCCAGGTCGGGACGGGGCAGCTCGATCCCCACCTTGGACACAAGGTCGGCGGTGGCGCTCTGAGCGGCGTCGGGCAGGTTGCCGGTGGCGGCCAGGCCGCCGGTCACCGTGGCGCCGGCGACGACGATGGCGGCCAGTTTGGCGCCCATCGTCGAGGCTCCGGCAGCGGCGGTTCCGGTCATGGTTGCGGTTGCAGTTGTCATGGTGTTTCCTCCGATGGCTGTGCCGCTTGCGGCGGCAGCTGATGCGATCGAGGCGGCAGCTGCGGCCGAGGCCAGCGCCGCCTGGTGAGCCGTTGTGGCCACCAGTTCTGGGCTGAGCTCGGTCACGACCGCGTTGCGCAACTCATCGGCCCATTCGGCGTCGAATGGATCGGTCGGGTTGTGCTGGTGGTCGTTGCTGTGCCTCATTACATCCCTGCAATCGTTCGGAGGCGCGGTTCGTTACAAGATTCTTCGGACATTTATCGCTCCCGCACAACCTGCTTGAGCTTGTCGAGTGCCCGGGACTGGATGACACGGATGGTTCCGGGCCGTTTGTCGAGGATCGAGCCGACCTGTTCGCTGTCGAGCTCGGCCACCACCCGCAGCAGCACCACGTCCCGTTCGACCGGTGATAGTTCCTCAAGTGCCCGCAACGACGACCGGACGTCTTCGCGGGCGATCAGAGACTCGGCCGGACCGTCGTCGGCTCCCGCCGTGTGGGCGGCGGCCTCAACCGGGACCAGGTGCGGCCCTCGGGCCCGTCGCCGGTGCTCGTCGACCATTTTGTGATGGGCGATCGAGAAGACCCAGGAGCGGAAATCGTCGAGTGAGCCATCGAACCGACCAATGCGCTGGGCGGCCGCCAGGAATACCTCCTGCATGAGATCCTCCGGGTCCACCACCCCTTTGGCGCGGGCGTACCCGACGACCCGGGGTCCCAGGTCGCGGACAATCTGTGCCCAGGCGCGTTCGTCGCCGCCCTGGGCTGCCAGCAGCACGGGGTCCAGTATCGCCACGCCCGCGCTATCGACCGACCGGCCGAATTGCTTAACGGTGTCTAGAGCTCGATGTCGGCCAGGCGGGTGAAGACGGCTTCGGCGTTGCGGAGGAAAGAGGTGGTGTCGAACAGGTGGTTGAGGCTGGTCTCGGACAGGCCGACGTCGGGGTCTTGTTCCAGCAGCGCCCGGAGGTGGGTCCCGTCCTCCCAGGACCGCAAGGCGTTGCGCTGCACGATCCGGTAGGCCTCGTCCCGACTGCGACCCGTCTCAACCAGCGAGAGGAGTACCCGCTGGCTGAACACCAGGCCGTTGGTGGCGTTCAAATTGGCGCGCATCTGGTCGGCATTGACCACCAGGCGCTCGACCACGCCGGTGAATCGCACGAGCGCAAAGTCGGCCACAATGGAGGCGTCGGGCAGAACAACCCGCTCGGCCGACGAGTGGCTGATGTCACGCTCATGCCACAAAGCCACGTTTTCCATCCCAACCTGGCTGTAGCCGCGCAGCAGCCGGGCGAGCCCGGTCACGTTCTCGGAGAGCACCGGGTTGCGCTTGTGCGGCATGGCCGATGAGCCCTTCTGGCCGTCGGAGAACGCTTCCATGACCTCGCCGATATCGGAGCGCTGCAGGTTGCGGACTTCGGTGGCGAATCGCTCCAACGAGGATCCCAGGAGAGCAAGGGTGCTGAGGTATTGGGCGTGGCGGTCCCGGCTGGTGACCTGGGTGGAAGCGGGCTCGATGCTGAGGCCCAACCCCCGGCACACATGGTCTTCCACCGACGGGGGGATATGGGCGTAGGTGCCGACCGCTCCGGAGATCTTGCCGACGGCCACCGCGGCCCGGGCAGCCTGCAACCGGTGAAACGTCCGGTCCAACTCGAACGCCCACGTCGCCAGCTTGAGCCCGAAGCTGGTGGGCTCGGCCCAGATGCCGTGGGTGCGGCCGACCATCACGGTGGCCTGGTGCTCGAACGCCCGGTTGCGCACGACGGTGAACAGCTGCCGGACGCGCTCCAGCAGGAGGTCGCTGGAAGCTGCGAGCAGGGCAGCCTGGGCGGTGTCGATCATGTCGGACGACGTGAGGCCGTAGTGCACCCACTCGCCCCCCTCCGACACCGACCCGGCCAGCAGATCGACAAAGGCGGCAACGTCGTGGTGGGTGATTGCTTCCCGCTCCCGCATCGCCCCGGGGTCGACCGGGGGGGCGGTGCGAATAGCTTCGGCGACGTGGTTGGGGACGACCCCGAGCTTGGCCCACGCTTCCGCAGTCAGCGCCTGGACTTCCTGGAACACCTCGAGGCGGCGCGACTCGGACCAGATCGCCCCCATCTCCGGAAGGGTGTAGCGCTCGATCATCGTGACAGGGTCGCCCGCCGCTGCGGGCCGACCGACACCATGGTGACCGGGACTCCGGCCAGCTTCTCCACCCGCTCGATGTACTCGCGGGCTGCCGGGGGCAGGTCGTCCATGGATCGGGCGTCGCCGATGTCTTGTTTCCAGCCGGGCAGCTCCTCGTAGATGGGCTCGCATTGATAGAGGACTCGCTGCTGGCGCGGCATCTCTTCGAATCGGATCCCGTCGGCCTCGTACCCGACACAGATCTTGAGCGTGTCGAATTCGGAGAGCACATCGATCTTGGTGAGGGCGATCTCGGTCAACCCGTTGACCCGGGTGGCGTAGCGGAGTGCAACCGCGTCGAGCCAACCGCATCGGCGCCGCCGCCCGGTCACCGTCCCGAACTCCCCGCCTACCTCGACCATCGTTGCGCCCACCTCGTCGGTCAGCTCGGTTGGGAACGGCCCGCTGCCGACCCGGGATATGTACGCCTTGGTGACCCCAACGATCCGATCGAGCGCGGTTGGACCGATGCCGGATCCGACCGCTGCTCCACCGGCGGTCGGATTCGACGATGTCACGAACGGATAGGTGCCGTGGTCGATGTCCAGCAGGGTGCCCTGCGCTCCCTCGAACAGGACGTTTTTGTCGGCGGCGAGCGCATCGGCCAGCAGCAGCGAGGTGTCGGTTACGTGGTCGGTGAGGCGGGCGCCGTACTCGAGATACTCGGCGGCGATCTCCTCGGCGTCCATAGCTAGCTGGTTGTACAGCTTGACGAGGATCTTGTTCTTCTCTTTGAGGGCCACCGCCAGCTTGTCGCGGAAGATCTTCGGATCGAACAGGTCCTGGACCCGGATGCCGTGACGTCCGTACTTGTCGGTGTAGGCCGGGCCGATCCCCCGCTTGGTGGTGCCGATCTCACCGGAACCCAGGTAGCGCTCCTGCAGGGCGTCGATCTTGCGGTGATACGGCATGATCAGGTGGGCGTTGGCGGAGACCCGCAGCAGGGAGGTGTCGATGCCGCGCGATTCGAGCGTTGCCATCTCCTCGAGCAGCACACCGGGGTCGATGACGGTGCCGTTGCCGATGACAGGCGTGACCCCCGGGTTGAGCACCCCGCTCGGAATGAGTGTCAGTGCGAAGCGCTCATCGCCGATGATGATGGTGTGCCCGGCGTTGTTGCCGCCCTGATACCGGACGACGAAATCTGCCCGGTCGGCAAACACATCGGTGATTTTGCCTTTTCCCTCATCCCCCCACTGGGTTCCGACGATAACTGTGGCAGGCATGACGGGCTCCTTCCCGACGGCATCGTACAGGAGCTTCGATTACCGCCATCGACACGGCTATCGTTCCAGGACTCCAATTGACCCCCGAAAGACAAGAAATCGTGGAAGAAACCACCCGCCGGGCGACCCGGCGCCCGGATGGCAGTGTGACCATTCTGTCCAGCTCCGCCGACTCCGGCATCCTCACCGAGGTCGTCCGGTTCGATACCACCGAAGCGAACGAGTTTCTCGACCTGACCGACGACGTGCGTGAGCATGTGACCAGGTCCGGTATCCGTCACGGCCAGGTCACCGTCATGACGCCGCACACCACCACGGCGGTCGCCATCAACGAATCCGAGACCGGGTTCCTCAACGACTTTCGACGCACCGTCGGATCGATGGTGCCGGCCGACGCCTACTACGAGCATGACGATCACGAGGTCCGGACCGAGAACCTCCAGGAGGACGAGTTCATCAACGGCCACGCCCACGTGCGCCAGATGCTCGTCGGCGCCACCACCGTCACCGTCCCGGTCGTCGACGGTCAGCTCGTCCTCGGCCGCTGGCAGCGGATCCTCTTCGTCGAGCTCGACCAACCCCGCCCCCGCCGGACCGTTCTCCACTCGCAAGGGGTGTGAGGAGGAGGTCGCTTTGAGGCGACGCATGGCAGTTGCACGTTGCAGGTTGCAAGTTCCAAGCCAGAGTGCGCGCCCGGTGTTGAGGAGTTGCAAGGTTGGGGTTCATGTGGATCCGACGCTGCGCGAAAGGCCGGCGATCATGCGCCGAACCTGTCGTACCTCATCCTCGATTTCGCTTGCGACCGGGTCTTTGAGATAGCTGACATCGGCTGCCAGCAGGACCAGGCATTCGAGTTCGCTGGCCGAGGACTGATGTATCACACTGCGGTCTGCCGTGGAACCCAGCCGCCTTCTGACTGGCAACTTGGAACTTGAAACATGCAACTCCCTGCTGCAACGCCCCCACATTCCGCGCGCACATCTCGCCACGCTGCGTGACCCTTGTTGCCCAAAGGCGGGAAAACCGATTAACTTGTCGCCAGCAGCCGGGGCTCTCCCGGCCCGCATGAACCAGATTCAAAGCTGGGGAGGAAGTATTCGATGATTAAGAGATTGAGCGTGTTGCTGTTCGCGCTCGCACTCGTCGCTGCCGCATGTGGCGACGACAGCGGCGACTCGGCAACCACAACAACCACCGGTGACGGCCAGGCCACCACCACGACCGCAGACGGGGCAACCCCGACGACGACCGGTGGCGACACCGGACAGGGCGGTGGAACGCTCGCAGCCGTCAAGGCGCGCGGCGTCCTCAACTGTGGCGTGAGCACGGGCGCAGTTGCGTTCACCGAAATCCAGCCGGACGGCTCGGCCACCGGTATCGACGCTGACTACTGCCGCGCACTTGCCGCGGCCGTGCTGGGCGACTCCGAGGCCGTGGTGTTCTTCCCGACCACCGCTGCCGAGCGGTTCGACGTGCTGAAGGCCGGCCAGGTCGACGTGTTGTTCCGCAACACCACCTGGACTGCCAGCCGTGACACCGATGTCGGCCTCGACTTCGGTCCGACCACCTACTACGACGGCCAGGGCCTCATGGGTCCGTCCAACCGTTTCTCGTCCGACTCCGGCCCGGCCGATGTCGACGGGGCGATCCTGTGCACCAACGCGGGCACCACGACGGAGAAGAACATCCGTGAGTGGGCGTCCCTCGGTGGAGCGTCGATCAGCTTGGAGACCGTTGAGAACTTCTCCGAGGCCATGGATGCCTTCATCGCCGGTCGCTGCGACCTGGTGACGACGGATGCTTCCGGTCTGGTCGGTGAGAAGATCTCCCGCGAGCTGAGTGGTGAGATTGAGGTCGACGAGTGGGTCGTGTTCCCGACCTCGCCGATCTCCAAGGAGCCCCTCGGCCCGGCCTATCGCCAGAACGACTCCGAGTGGGGTGACGTGGTCAACTGGACCGTGTACTCGACGTTCATCGCCTTCGAGAAGGGCATGAACTCGACCAACGTGGACGAGTTGCGCGCCGCAGCGGGCACCGATGACGGTGATCCCGAGATCGCTCGTATGTTCGGCGATGCGAGCCCGGAGATCATGGCTGCGCTCGGCCTCGACGCTGATGCGTTCTACAACGTCATCAGCCAGGTCGGCAGCTACGACGAGATCTTCGACCGCAACCTGAACCCCGTGGGCCTGTTCCGCGAGGGCGGTCTGAACGATCTGTGGACCGAAGGTGGTCTGATCTACGCACCTCCGTTCCGGTAAGCCAGCCAACAACTGAAACGTAAAGGGGCGCCCTCCGGGGCGCCCCTTTCGCGTGCCGGCCGTGCGGCGCTGATTTCTTTCGTTTAGAGTCACAAGCCATCGGAATCGCGAAAACCCGGTTCCGGTGCAACACGCAGGGAGGAATCTGTCTCTTGGCAGTGACGGTCCAGAAGCACGAACGTCCGCCGATCTGGCGCAACACCACAATTCTGAAGTGGACCGCGCAAATCGCCTTTCTGTTCGGCTTTCTGGCCATCGTCGCCGTCGTCGTCCCGCAAGTGCAGGACAACCTCGCCGGACGTGATATCACCTTTGGTTGGGACTGGTTGACCAGCGAGCTCGGCTTCCTGATCCGGGAGGGGATCGACACCGACCCCGCCACCGGCGCCCGCACCATGCTGGTCGGCATGGTCAACACCCTCCGGGTCACCATCTCTGGTGTGATCGCCGCCACCATCATCGGAACCATCATCGGTATCGCCCGGCTCTCGAACAACTGGATCGTCAACAAGCTGGCGACGGTCTACATCGAGACCATCCGCAACGTCCCGCTGCTGCTCCAGATGTTCTTCTGGTCGGCAATTGCCGGAACGTTCGTCGTCCTCGATCCTTTTGATCCAGATACCCTCGAGGCGGGCAAGTACTGGGTTGCTGCGACCAGCAAGGGGATTGGCCTCGCCTGGATCCAGCCGTGGGGCGGCTTCTATCAGTGGATGATCTGGGTTCTCATCGGAGCGGTCCTCGGATACTTCCTGCACCGGCGGCAGTTCCGCATCAAAGAGGAAACCGGTCGTGAGACATATCCCAACCTGTCTGCCTTCGGTGTCATCCTGGTTTTTGCCATCATCGGCTGGTTCGCCCACCCGATCTTCGGATTCGTCGGCACCATCGTCGAGGCCATCGGGAATCTGGTCGGCGCCATCCCGACCTTCGCCCTCCAGGTGGTTCTGGCGGTCGGCGCAATCGCCGTCGGCATCTGGTGGATCAACCGCTTCCTCGACGAGCGCCGCACGCCGGCCGGTCTGGCCAAGCTGACCGACGACGACTGGTTCCGGATGATCACGGCCGGTGTGGTCGCCGTCGGGTTCGCGGCCTTCTTCCTAATCGTCAGCGGCTTCTCGGCTAAGACGCTCGACGTCGGGGAGGACTTCTTCAGTCGCTGGCTGGCGCCCAAGTTCGACTCCACCACCAACGTTGCGGATATTACGATCGACGATATCCAGGCCCAGGTGGCAGCCGGCCTCTCGCTCGAACAGATTGCCGCCGAGCAAGAGTTGCGCATCAACGCCGACCTGCTCGGGCTGTCGGGGGCCGATCTCGACGCCGCCGTTGCCGCCCGCACTCCGGCCATCCGGATCTATGAGAATCTGCCCGAAAAGCCCGACGAGCGCCTCACGTTCATTCCCGCCCACAAACTCGTCGAGGGACTGACGGCTGGTGTTGCCGACAACCTCAACACGCTCGTAGAGAACGACGGGATAACGCCGACCGAACTCGCCACTGAATTGAGGCTCATTCAGGACCGGGCGGACAATCCGCTGCGCTGGTCGCGGGCCGAAGTGCAGATCCGGGGCAGCAACTTCCTCGACCTATCACCTACGAGCGGCATCAACATCACGCCCGGCTTCTTCGCCGTCTGGATCGCTGTGACCCTCTACACCGGGGCTTTCATCGCCGAGATCGTCCGGGCCGGGATCCTCGCGGTCTCCAAGGGTCAAACGGAAGCGGCCGGAGCACTTGGGTTGACCAGGGCGCAGTCTCTGCGATTCATCATCCTGCCCCAGGCGTTCCGGATCATCTTCCCGCCCCTCGGGAACCAATACCTCAACCTGTTCAAGAACACGTCCCTCGGCATCGCGGTGGCTTTCTCCGAAATCGTCAGCGTCGGGTTCACTACGTCGAATCAAACCGGCCAGACGCTGCCGGTAATCCTGTTCTGGATGGGGTTCTACCTGAGCGGCAGCCTCATTCTGTCGGCCGTGGTCAATTTCTATAACCGTCGATTGCAGCTGGTGGAGCGATGACAGATCGAATAGAACTCCCCGAGGTTCCCGAGCTCGAGTACGCACCGGAGAAGCCGCCCCAGGGGCCGGTCGTCTGGATGCAGGAAAACCTGTTCTCGAGCCGCGCCTCTACGCTGCTGACGCTGGTTGGGCTGTTCATCGCCTATGTGTTCGTGAAGGGAGCCGCCGGATTCCTGTTCGACTGGGCGGCGCGCCGCTGGGACATGGTCACGCTCAACATGCGGCTGCTGATGGCCCAGGCCTACCCGGCGGGAGACAACCTGCAGATCACCGACGCCATGGGCGAGCCCATCGACCAGTTCCATCGCATCTGGATCAGCCTCGGCATCGTCGTGGCGCTGGCCATGTTCAGCTTCGTGTTTTGGCGGGTCGGCAGCCGGTTGTCACGCCGCAATCTGGCCAGGGTCGTCATGGGGATCGGTGGCTTCATCCTCTTCACGTTCCTCGGCGTGCCGATCATCGACTATGCGCTCCCGTTCCTGTTCATCATCGGCGGGCTGGCCGTGCTCTACATCGGCTTCAACGCAATTCGAGAGGCGCTCGGGACCAGCCGGCTGCTCGGTGACCTGGCGCTCGGAATTCTCATCAACCTGCCGATCGGGATAGCCCTGCTGGTTCTGGGTGTCACGTCGGTGGACTTCGGCGGGTGGGACTGGCAGTTCTCGCTCGGTGTGCACTTCTGGACGATCCTCGCCGGGGCGGTATTGGCGGGCGTGGGATGGCTCCTGCAACGTGACGAAGCGTCCAAGGAGGAGACCATCCCGCTGATGGGCGTGCTGGGTGTTGTGGCGGCCGCGGTGGCCGGCCTGATCTGGGTGATACAGGTACCGGTGCCGGAGGAACTGGTCGTCGGTGCCGACAAGACGTGGGAGCCGGTCGCCAGCAGCACCACCTTGCCGTGGACGATCATCCTGCTCGGAGCCATCGTGGTCTACTTCATTGCCCTGGGCGTTCGGCGCGTCGTTCCCGAGAAGACCGGCCGCCGCGTGCTGGCGGGCCTGTGGCTGGCATCGTTCCCCTTCCTGTCGATGGTCGTGCTGCGTGACCCCGGATTCGGTGAGCAGTTCGCCCCCGGGTTCGACCTCACCCAGTACATCCTCATCGCGGTGGGCTTCCTGGTTGTCGGCGGAGCCATCATCGCCGTGGTCGCCCACGAGAACATCGGGGAATGGCTCGCAGCCATCGCCGGCGTGATCGGCGTGGCCATCATCTACACGTGGGGCTTCACCTCGGCGCTGTTCTTCATTCGTTTCCTGCTGGTCCTGCTGCTGATATTCGTGCTCGGCGCCAAGACCTTCGGGTCCGGGCCGGCTCGCAACCGGTACCTCATCGTGTGGGGCGCCACGATGGTCATCCTGACCTACTTCTTCATCATTGCGAAGGGCGGCACGACGGTCCAGGTCCCGGGGGCCTCACCGTTCGGCGGATTCCTGCTGACCCTGATCGTCTTCCTCGGGGTCACCCTGCTGTCGTTCCCGCTCGGCGTGATCCTGGCGCTGGGCCGAACCTCGACGATGCCGATCTTCCGACTGATGTCGGTCGCCTACATCGAGGTGGTCCGGGCCGTTCCGCTGATCACCTGGCTGATCATGTCGATCATCTTCCTGCCGTTCGCACTGCCGCTCGACGCCGAGCTCGACCGGATCCTCGGTGTGATCCTCTTCTACTCGGGCTTCAGTGCCGCCTACCTCGCCGAAAACGTACGCGGCGGGCTGCAGGCCATCCGCGCCGGGCAGAAAGAAGCCTCCAAGGCGCTCGGCATGACCACCGTGCAGACGATGATCTTCATCACGCTGCCCCAGGCACTCCGCACGGTCATTCCCGCGCTGGTGGGCGGTGCGATCGCAACCTTCAAGGACACGTCGCTCGTCACCATCATCTCGCTGTTCGACTTCCTGCACATTTCGCGATTCGTCATTCCCAACTCGACCCTGGGCCGGGCATCGGTCCGCACGACGCTGGTGTTCGCGGCAGCGTTCTATTGGATATTCACGTTCGCCATGTCACGTGCGAGTCTCCGCCTGGAGAAGAAGCTCGGCGTGGGTGAGCGCTAAGGAGGCCCTGATGACTACCGGCAAGACCATGGGTGAGAACGACATCATCATCTGCGATGGGGTCAAGAAGTGGTTCGGTGATTTCCAGGCCCTCAAAGGCGTCACCACCAACGTCAAAGAGCGCGAGGTCGTCGTGGTCATCGGCCCATCCGGTTCCGGCAAGTCGACCTTTATCCGGTGCATCAACCGCCTCGAAGTTCACCAGGAAGGCCGCATCGTGGTCGACGGCACCGAGCTGACCAGCGACCTCCGCAACATCGAAAAGATCCGCTCCGAGGTGGGAATGGTGTTCCAGCAGTTCAACCTGTTCCCGCACCTGACCGTGCTCCAGAACATCACGCTCGCCCCGATGTGGGTGCGGAAGAAGCCCCGCGACGAGGCTGAAGCGTCCGCCATGAGCCTGCTGGAACGGGTCGGCATTCCCGAACAGGCCAACAAGTTCCCCGGACAGCTGTCGGGTGGCCAGCAGCAGCGCGTGGCGATCGCCCGGTCACTGGCGATGGAGCCGCGCATCATGTTGTTCGACGAGCCAACCTCGGCCCTCGACCCCGAGATGATCAAAGAGGTGCTCGACGTCATGAAGGAGCTGGCGCTCTCCGGCATGACGATGGTGGTCGTGACCCACGAGATGGGCTTTGCCAGGGAGGTCGCCGACCGCGTCCTCTTCTTCGACTACGGCACCATCGTCGAAGAAGGCACCCCCGAGCACTTCTTCACCAACCCCCAACACGACCGCACCAAGCTGTTTCTTTCGCAAATCCTCTGAGCTGCGCTCAGCGAATCTGCGGTCGCCTGTCGCCTGTCGCCTGTCGCCTGTCGCCTGTGCCGGAGACCGGAGACCGGAGACCCTCCTACGGCTGTCGCTCACCCTCGACGAGGCTTTCGGCGATGGATTGGAGCTCGGCGGCGGTGGCGGGGGGGTAGAGGACGATGGTGTACTCGTCGCAGCGGTCGGGGCCCTCGAACCAGGCGACGCCCCACACGCCGTCGGGGAGTTGGCCGAGGGCGGCGTCTACCTCGCGGACGGTGATCCGCTCGGGCGTCTCGAGCCACTGGACGGGTGGGAGGGAGCCGCGAATCAAGCCGACGACGGGTGTCCCGTCTTCCTGGCTCCAGACGCTGGTGCTGGTTCCGGAGATGATGGTGTACCTGTCGAAGGGAACGTCGCGGGTGGCCGGCCGATCGTCGGCGACCCGATCGGGGAGGACGGTCGGCACGAACGCGGCCGGGTCGCAGGCGACGACGGTTGGGGGAGGCTCGGTTGTTGTGGTCGACACGTCGGGCACGAGAGCGGTGGTGGGCGGAAGCAGGGTCGAGCCGCCATCGCCTCCGGTGCAGGCAGCAAGCAGCACGCCGGCCAGCAGCAGGCGCTTCACGACGTCGTGCGTACCCGGCGCTGCATGATGATGTAGGCGACCGTTCCACCGATCGCCACCAGGATCGCAATCCATCCGTTCCGGCTCAGGCCGGCCAGACGGTAGGTCGTATCTGTCCGCAGCAGCTCCATCAGGAATCGAACGATCCCGTACAGCACCAGGTAGACGGTGAACAGGCTGCCCGGCGCCGGTTTGAACCGCTTCTCGACCCACAGGATGATCCCGACCACGATCAGGTTGAGCAGGGATTCGTAGAGGAATGTGGGATGAAACGTGGCCGAGTCGAGATACTCCTGGGGGCGGTTGTTCTCGCCGATCTCCAGGCCCCACGGCAGGTCGGTAGGACGGCCGAACAGCTCCTGGTTGAAATAGTTCCCCCACCGTCCGATCGCCTGGGCGAGAGGCACCGCCGGCGCAACCGAGTCGGCCACATCGGCGATGTTGGCACCCTCCCGGCGCATCACCCAGATCATGGCGATGCCGCCGGCGAGCAGACCGCCGAAGAAGGCCAGGCCGCCGTCCCAGATCCGGAGTGCATCGAACACGCTCTCCCGGGCCTGCGGGTGGGTGATCACGTAGCCGATCCGGGCGCCGACGATCCCGGTCACAACGGCGATGATGCTGGCCCGCTCGATGGTCTTTGGATCACCACCGCGTTGTTCGAACCGGCGGGTTGCCAGCCAGATCGCGGCGATAACGCCGAGCGCGATGGCGAGGCCGTAGAAGTTGACCCGCAGCGGCCCAATGTCGAAGCCGTTGACGTCCGGCGACGGAATGGAGGCGACGATGTGCATGGAGGCAGGTTAGGAGGACGGGTCGTCTTGTTGAGCGCAAGTGTCGGGGAGCAGGCGGTCGGGTGCAGTAGCAACTGCCGTCGTTGATCGTTGACGTTTTCTAGGCTCGACGTGTCGACTTCCGAAGGGGGCCCGAGTGGGGCACACGACGTCGAAGGATGGGGCGACGATCGGCTGGGAGGCGAGCGGGGCAGGACCGGCGCTGCTGCTCGTTCACGGAACGACTGCCGATCACACCCGCTGGGCCGGTGTGGCCCCGGGGTTCGAATCAGAGTTCACCGTCGTCGCAATGGATCGCCGGGGCCGGGGAGGCAGCGCCGACGGGCCCGAATACGATCTTCAACGAGAGGCTGAGGATGTCGCCGCCGTCGTTGAGGCCATCGGGGGACCGGTCCGCGTGGTCGGCCATTCGTACGGGGCCGCGTGCAGTCTGGAAGCGGCACTATTGACCGATGGGATCACCCGGATGGTTTTGTACGAACCCCCGATTCCAACCGGCCTTCCCATGTATCCCCCCGGTCTGCCCGATCGGATACAGGCACTCATCGACAATGGTGAACTGGAACCCGCGCTGGAGCTGTTTTTCCGGAAGGTCGTGCGCATGCCCGACGAGGAACTTGCCACGTACCGCACCCTCCCCGCCTGGAAGGTCCGAATCCAGCTGGCGCCGACCATCCCCCGCGAGCTGGCAATCGACCAGCACTACGAGTTCATACCCGGGAAGTACGCCGATCTCCGAATTCCCGTGCGGCTCCTACGCGGCGGCGACAGCCCCGAGCTGTTCCGTCGAGCGGTGTCGACCTTGCAGGAAGCCCTTCCCGCCGCCTCCGTAGCCGTTCTCCCCAACCAGCAACACATCGCCATGGACCTGGCCCCGGAGCTATTTGTGACCGAGGTGATGGGGTTTCTTGCTGAGTAGTCGTTGGTCCTTAGTCGTTGGTCGCTAGTTGGATTTGGTGATTGGTCGGTGGTTTGAGGCATTGAGGCTGCGGGCCAGACCGCTGAGCATTCGGCCGACGTCACCGGTGCGGTCGAGCAGCGACGTGGCGTGCTGTGGTGTGAGTAGACCGACCTCTCCTGCTAGCTCAAGAAGGGTTTCCAATTCTGCTGCGGATCCCCGTGCGATCCTGACGAAGCGGATCAGCTCACGGTCACTTCCGCGCTGGGTTCCCTCCGCAATGTTCGCCGCGATCGATACGGCCGCTCGCCGGATCTGGCTTGTTAGCCCGTACTCCTCAGCCCGGGGAAAATCCTGCGTGCTGCGATAGCAACTCACTGCCAGCGCTCTTGCCGCATTCCAGACCGTGAGGTCTCGATAGTTCGACACCCACGGTGTATACCGTCACCGAGGACGAACTGGAAGACCCCTGTCATCACAACTAGCGACTAACGACCCACGACTAACGACTATTGGGCTTGTCCATTCGGGCTGTCGCCCTGGCCGAATAGCTCGGCGACTGCGCCCATGCTGCCAAGGATGCGGGCCGACTCGAGGGGGATGAACACCTTGCTCGCTTTGCCGTCGGCGATCTGGGCGAGGGCTTCGAGATACTTGATAGCGATCAGGTCGGGGGTCGGGTCGCCGGCGTGGATGGCCTGGAACACCCGCTCGGTCGCTCGGGCTTCACCTTCTGCGACGATTTCCTTCTGATACGCGTCGGCGTCGGCAACCTTCTTGATTGCTTCGGCGCGGCCTTCAGCTTCGAGGATGGCCGACTCCCGGACACCCTCGGCCTGCAGGATGCGAGACCGCTTGTCGCCTTCGGCTTCGGTGACGAGGGCACGCCGGTCGCGCTCGGCCTTCATCTGGCGGTGCATGGCGTCGGTTACGTCCGGGGGCGGCTCGATGCGCTGAATCTCGACCCGAATGACCTTGGTCCCCCACATGTCGGTGGCGTCGTCGAGAATCTCGCGCAGCGCTGCGTTGATCATGTCGCGCGATGTGAGCGCTTCGTCCAACTGGAGGTCGCCGACCAGGTTACGCAAGTTGGTCTGGGCCAGCTTGGTAGCGGCCTGGATGAAGTTGTTGATGTTGTACTTCAGCTTGACCGGATCGGTTGCCTGGTAGTACACGACGGCGTCGACGGTGACGACCACGTTGTCCTTGGTGATGACTTCTTGCGGTGGCACGTCGACCACTTGCTCACGCATGTCGACTTTGATGATCCGCTCGACGAACGGGATGATCCACCGCAGACCAGGATCCAGCGTCTCGCGGTACTTACCGAGTCGCTCGACCAGCCCCTTCTCGTACGGGCGCACGATCTTCAAGCCCGTGCCGGCCACCACGAACAAGCCGAGCACGATGATGGCTAGCAGTGCAACTACAGCTCCCACGAAACCTCCCTAGTTGGGCTGGCGATCGATGGCCTGGACGACCAACCGCGAGCCGGTGACTCCTGAAACGATGACTTCGGCGCCGGCAGGGATCGGCTCGCCGTTGGTGACCGCTCGCCACTCTTCGGTGTCCACCCGAACCATGCCGGTGGCGGCCTTCATGTCGATGTCCTCGAGCACGATCCCGGTGCGCCTGAGGTAGCGGTTTGCGCCAATCGAATCGGGCTCGCCCTCGTCCTGTTTGCGGATCAAGGGCCGCAAGCTGAGCAGAGCAATGACCGAGACGACCAGGAAGACGGCCCAGTGAACGCCGGCATTGCCGATATCGGCCCAGGCGAGAATGCCGGCCACGCCGGCGCCGATGCCGAACGGCAACAGGAAGAACCCGGGCGAAAAGATCTCGCCAACCACGAGGATGGCGGCCAGGACGGTCCAGAACCAGCGCCAGGCCTCGGTGTCGATATCCATGGGTTTCAGTGTACCGGGACCTGCCTCGTCGGTGGGTGGACCCCGCACACGCGGCGGGAGCGAGGGCCAGCGGCCCTCGCTCCCGGAATTCCGCTTCTCGTGGTTGCTACATCGACGTGTCGCGGGGGCTCAGATACTTGGCCCACCACTTCTTGGCGGTATCCACCCCGCCGATCCCGAAGGCAACGGCAAAGGCGACACCCACCGCCAACAGCACGGCGCGCCGGACGTCCTCGGACACCTGGCCGATGCCGACCAGATCGAAGGCCGTCAGCAGCGCGAAGATGATCACGCCCCAGCGCACCGCCGTCGG
>JABDLU010000055.1 GCA_013002865.1 Acidimicrobiia bacterium | reverse complement strand
GTCGAGCGTGAGTTCCACCCCACCATCCCCGACGGTGAGGTCATTCGCACCGAGCCGGGCGCGCTAGAGATCATTCCCAAGAACACCGTGGTGACGCTGATCGTCTCGCTCGGCGTCGAGCCGGTGGCGGTTCCCAGCCTGATCGGCAACACCGAGGCCGAGGCCCGCAATGCCCTCGCGGCGCTCGGCCTGAACATGGTGCTCGGCGAGCCGATCGAGGTGACCGCCGACTCCGGCCAGGAGGGCATCGTGCTCGCCCAGGGCACTCCGGCCAACGTGCTCGTCGAGCCCGGTACCACGATCACCGTGCAGATCGGCGAGGTACCACCGCCGCCGACCACCACGACGGTCCCCTCCACGACCACGACCACCACCACTCCGTGAACCCGGCTCGGAATCGAGCCCTGCTTACGTGGTACGACGAGCACCAGCGGGACCTGCCGTGGCGCTCGGCCACCGACCCCTACGCCGTGCTGGTCAGCGAGTTGATGGCGCAGCAAACTCAGATCTCGCGCGTGGTTCCGTTCTATGAGCGGTTCATGGCCCGTTTCCCAACGGTCGAGTCCCTGGCTTCCGCCCCCCTCGCCGACGTGCTTGGGGCCTGGTCGGGTCTGGGATACAACCGGCGGGCCCGGTATCTGCGGGAGGCGGCAGTGCAGGTGGCCCACCACGGCTGGCCCGACACCGCACAGGGCTTGCGAGCGTTGCCCGGGGTGGGTCCCTACACCGCGGCGGCCGTCGCCTGCTTTGCGTTCGGCCAACCGGTTGCCGCCGTCGATACCAACTTGCGTCGGGTCCTGAGCCGGTGGCACGGCCGGGAGCTCGCCGGCGCCGCCCTCGAGGAAGCTGCCGCCGGTGACCTGGACGTGGACCGGGCCGCCGATTGGAACCAGGCGCTCATGGACCTGGGCGGGCAGTTGTGCACGCGCACCCCGCAGTGTGAAGAGTGCCCGGTTGCGCAGTGGTGTGCCGATCCGGCGATCTATGCGCCTCCGCCCCGCCAACCCACCTTCACCGGCTCATCCCGCCAGGCCCGCGGCGCCATCCTCAAATCCCTGGTCGCAACCGGTTCCGCATCAGAAGCCGAGCTCGTCGCACAAACGAAGATCCACCGCATCCGAGTTCAACGCGCGCTCAAAGACCTCCACACAGAGCGCATGGTTCACCACGAAAACGGCACCTGGTCCCTGACCACTGACCACCGAAACCCGCAAGGAACGTGAAGGCTTCCCGCCGTCGACAGTTGACGGTTGACAGTCGACCGGCTGACCTCTGGTCAGCCTACGAAGTTCTTGAGCAGCGCCATCCCCTCGGCGGTCATGATGCTCTCGGGGTGGAACTGGACTCCCTCGATGGGCAAGTTCCGGTGGCGGACCCCCTGGATCACACCGTCTTCGCTGTGCGCCGTCACGATGAGGTTGGGGCCTTCGTCGACGGCGGCCAGGGAGTGATAGCGGGTGGCAACGAGCGGGTTGGAGAGGCCGGCGAACACGCCGGCGCCGTCATGGGTGATCTCTGAGGTCTTGCCGTGGCGGGGCTCGGGAGCGGGCTCGACAACTCCGCCGTATACCTCGACGATGGCCTGATGTCCCAGGCACACCCCCAGCGTCGGAAGCGAGGGGCTGAGCTCCCGCAGATAGTCGAGCGAGTACCCGGTGTCGACCGGCGTGCCCGGCCCCGGGCTGATCACCAGGCGGTCGGCTCCGAGGGCGGCCGCTTCGGATACCGGCAGCTCGTCGTTGCGGACCACGATCGGCTCGGTACCGAGCTCGCCGAGATACTGGACCAGGTTGAACGTGAACGAGTCGTAGTTGTCGACGATCAGCACCCTCATTGTCCGACCGCCCCGCCGCTATCGAGAAGATCACCGAGCACCTCGTAGCTCCAGATCACCACGGAGAACAGTGCGAACGCGACCACGACCGCCACCGCCACCCGCACTGCGGGCGGCCCCGGAATCCGGAGGAAGGCGCGCTTCAACATCAGGCGCCCACAATAACTTCGGCGTTGGGACCGCTCACCAGCTCGGCGAACACGATGAGCCGCTGGCGGGACGAGAAACGGGGATGGCAGGTCGTAAGGGTCAACCAGGCTCCTTCCCGCGGCTCGGTGACCCAGAGATCGGTCGGGGCAACGACACACAAGCCGTCGTCGGTTCGGCAGCGCTCCGGCGCCTCCCGCACTGCGTAAACGTGGGTGCCGAGCGCGGTTTCCACTTCGATGAGATCGCCGATCGCCAGGTCGCCGAGGTCACCGAAGGGCGCTCCGTATGTGGTGCGATGGCCGGAGACGACCGCGTTGCCCGGCTGGCCCGGCAGTGGGGTGCCGGGCAAATGACCCGGGCCCTTCTTGAGATCGCGTCGCCGCACCCCCTCGACCACGGTGACGTCCAGATCGACGGCCGGAATCCGGATCTGGGCAAACGCCTCCCCCTCCTCGCTGGCGGCCTCCTGGAGGAGGATGCGCGGCTCGGGCTCCGGCGGCGGCGGGCCTGTGTCGGGAACGGTGGTGGTGGTCGTCGACGGCCCGGATGGGATGACCGGCTCGTACTCGACCTCCTCAACCACTACTTCGGCGAAATGCTCGTCGAGGCCGGCGGCGAGGGCCGACTGTTCGCGCGCCGTCAAGAGGTTGGTGAACCACAGCTGATAGGCAACGAATCCCAGCAGATACACGCCCAACCAGATGAATGTCCAGCCGGTGCCGCGAATCGCCCTGATTGTTTTCGGTCTCACGTGGTTCGCAATCAGTCGGTAGTGTGGCGGCCATGGCAAGACCCAAAGGACGCCGCGAGCAGCAGAAGCCTCACCATACTTCCACCCCAAAGAAAGAGGTCAAACCGCCCTCTTCGCCGTTGTACGTGGGGGTCATGTTCGGTCTGATGGTTGTCGGCGCCCTCATGATCATCCTCAACTACATCGGGGTTTTCGGGGACACCCAGGGCATTTGGCTGGTGGGCGGCCTCGCCGCCATCGGCATCGGCTTCGCGATGACCCTGAACTACCGGTGAGTGACGGGCGTGAAATTACACGACTGTAATCTTCCCACAGGGTTATCCACCGCTGTGGATAACTGATGGAACCCGGCGAATACCTCAGCGCGTTGCGTGCCGACGGCACCGCCGTGCTGGAAGCGGGCCGCAAAGGCCTGCATCCCGATGTCCCCAGCACCCCCGGCTGGACCGTGCGAGACGTGATCGCCCACCTCGGCCAGGTTCACCGGGAGAAGGCCCACATCGTCCGGGAATCGCTGCTCGACGAGCCGCCGGGCCGGCCCGAGGCGCCAAGCGACGATGAGCTGCTCGAATGGTTCGCCGACGGCCTGCACGACCTGATCGGTGCGCTCTCGGTGGCCGACCCGCACACCAAAGTGCACACCTGGCACGATCCCGACCAGAGCGTCGGTTTCTGGATCCGCCGTATGGCCCACGAGACCCTCATTCACCGCGTCGACGCCGAGTTGGGCCACGGCTCGCACGGGCCGGTCGATCCGATCCTGGCTGCCGACGGAGTCGACGAGATCCTCGACGTCTTCATGAGCGGCCATCCGCCGTGGGCGGAGGTCAACCGATCGTCGGTGGTCGTCGAGCTGCGATGCGAGGGGAAGTCCTGGCGACTGCGCCTGCTGTCCTGGTCCGGAACCTCACCCCGGAGCGGTCGCGCCTTCGAGGATGAAGCCGGATTCGAGTTCGAGCGCGACGATGCCGAGCCAAACGCCGTGATCCGCGGCTCCGGCGACGCCATGAACCTCTTCCTATGGGGCCGCGGCAGCGCCGACGGCCTCACCGTCGAAGGCCACCCCAGCGTGCTGCTGTATCTGCGAGACCTGGCCGCGGAGTCGACTGGGTAGTCACTGGTCGTTAGTCATTAGTCGCTGGTCGTTGGTTTCTCTTGTCGGACACATCAGGGAGCTTGGGCACGTGCTTGTCAGCAACCCTTGAGGCCTCTCGGCCGCTAGGTATTGCCGGGTCTAGGGCGCAGGCTCGAGGCGGTGAGTGATAGGTACGCCGGATCTCTTGCCCATACATGTGAGTCCGCTTGGTTCGAGTCCCGCCTGGCCCACGCCGGTTCACTAGAACCGTGAATCTGAGGGATGACCTCTGGGAATGTCCCGCTGCGGTGGACGTGTCCTGTTGGGTACCCGACAGGACACGTTTGAACCTGACGCCCTCAACACGTGCCGATCTCGTGCTGTCTTGATATGAATGATTTCGCTCGGGATTCGGTGGTCGGTGCTCTGTGGATGCTTGGGCAGGAGGCCGGTGACCAGGGACAGGGTGGTGTCAGGGTTCTGAGATTCGACGGATCAGCCAGCTGGCAGTGTCGGCGGCCTCGTCGACGGTGATATCGAGATAGTCCCGCCAGTAGAGCGGGCTGGTCGGTGAGGTCAGTAGTAGGAGGCCCCGTAAAAGTGCGTCGGCGTCTGCTGGGGCGAGGTCTTCGTGGGTAGTACGCAGGGCTCTTCGGAGAATCGGGACTGCCGTAGCTCGAGCGAGACTCGAACCACGAGCCAGCAGCCGCCCCGTCGCATATCACCCTGCCTGCCCGCGGTCGCATATTCTCTTGTATGACAAATCGTGTTACAATCGTGCCATGTCTCAGGCAATATCGGTTCGACTCGATGACGAAGCACTCCAGGCGCTCAGCCAGCTTGAGGCAACCGGCGTGACCCGCTCGGACGCTATCCGGGCGGCATTAGTCGACGCCGCTTCGCG
>JABDLU010000005.1 GCA_013002865.1 Acidimicrobiia bacterium | reverse complement strand
CACGGCGACCCTCCACTCGCCCATTGTTCCGGTCATTGTTCGCGTGGAGGTCGTTTCTGATACCTCCCCCGCGAGCGCCAGCGAGTGGGGGAGGGGCAACCCTGCGGGTTGCTACGGAGGGGGGTGGGCAACCCTCCGGGTTGCTTGGCGCGTTCCTGTGCTCTTGTTTGGGTCATGCTTGATGCCACGGCGACCCTCCACTCGCCCATTGTTCCGGTCATTGTTCGCGTGGAGGTCGTTTCTGATACCTCCCCCGCGAGCGCCAGCGAGTGGGGGAGGCAAGGAGGGGGGTGAGAGCGCGTTCCTGTGCTCTTGTTTGGAGATCTACTCCTTGCGGAGGACGGCGGCGTAGACGAAGCCGAGGGGGCCCATGCGCCAGGTCTTCTCGAGGGTGAGGGGACCGCCGGCATAGAGCTCTTCGGGGGGTGGGAGCTTGTCGAGCGATTCGTCGAGGTATTTGTACTCACCGGGGGATCCGGCCAGGCGGCCGACCAGGGGTACGAACACGGCCGATCCGGCCCGATGCAGGCGGCGCTGGAAGGAACCGCGGGGTCGACTCAGGTCGACGATCACGGCCGCGCCGGCGGGCCGCAATATCCGGTGGATCTCGTCGAGCGTGTCGCCGACCGACGTGAGGTTGCGAAACACGAATGCGGAGAAGACCCCGTCGAAACAATCGTCGACAAAGGGCAGGTGCTCACCGGCGGCGGCAACCCGGGGCACCCCTTCGTTGAGCGCCAGCATGGGAATGGACGGATCGACCGCGGTGACCCAGCGCTCGCCAAAGGCTGAGTTGCCGGCGCCGGTCCCGGCACCGAGGTCGAGAACGTGGCCGGCCGGGAGGAACTCAGCGGCCCGGCGCCGCCATGAATCGTCCTGCCCGAGCGACAAGATGCGATTGAGCCGGTCGTAGCGCTCGGCGATGTCTGAGAAGACGGCGGCACCCTCAGTCATGGCCGCTTCTTCCCTCTGGGAACGCACGAGCGGTCAAAAGGTCTCGAAACCGGCGTAGGGCACGAGCGCGTCCGGGACCCGGATGGTGCCGTCGGCCTGCTGATAATTCTCCATGATGGCGATGAGGGTGCGCTGCACGGCGACCGCCGTCCCGTTCAGCGTGTGCACCAGACGGTTGCCGGAGTCATCCTTTACCCGGATCTTCAGCCGGCGGGCTTGATAATCGGTGGTGTTGGAGCACGAGGTCAGCTCCCGGTACCGCTCCTGGCCGGGAAACCAGGCCTCGATGTCGTACTTCTTGGCGGCGGAGCTGCCCAGATCGCCGCTGCAGACATTGACGACCCGGTACGGAATCCCCAGCTCCTGCACCAAGGCCTCCTCGCGAGCGAACAGGTAGTCGTGCTCCTCCCACGAGTTCTCCGGCAGCACGAAGCTGAACATCTCGAGCTTGTCGAACTGGTGGACCCGAAAGATGCCGCGAGTGTCCCGGCCGGCCGCGCCGGATTCGCGCCGGAAACAGGTTGAGAACCCCACATAGCGGCGCGGCAGCTCCTCGGCGGGGAAGATCTCGTCGGCGTGCATCGAGGCGAGCGCCACCTCGGAGGTTCCGACCAGGAAAAGGTCGTCGGCCGGGATGGAATAGACCTGCTCCTCGTCGTCGGGAAAGAAGCCGGTGCCGAACAAGGCGTCTTCACGCACCAGCACCGGGGGCACGACCGGAATGAAGCCCTCGGCTCCCAGGCGGTCGAACACCCAGCGCACGAGGGCAAACTCGAGCACCGCGGCGGCGCCGGTCAACAATCCGAACCGGGATCCCGAGACCTTGGTGGCCCGCTCCATGTCGATGATGCCGCTCCGGGCGGCCAGCTCGAGGTGATCACGCGCCGTGAAATCGAATGACGGGATCGTCCCCCACTGCTTGATCTCCTGGTTGTCTTCCTCGCCGCCGCCCTTCGGCACCGATTCGTGCACCATATTCGGGAGGGGGACCCAGACCGCTTCGAAGCGGGCGTCCAGCTCATCGGCTTCGGCGAGCCGGGCTTTGTAGGCGGCCGCGATCTCCGATCCCCTCGTGATCGCCTCGGCTTTGGCATCACCGTCGAGGCGGGCAACGGTTGCGCCGACCTCCTTCTGCTCGGCCCGCAGCGACTCCGCCTCAGCCCGGACCGCCCGGCGCTGCTCGTCGAGCTCGGCCAGCTCCTCGAGGTCGACGTCCATCCCCCGATGGGCCAGCGCCGCCGCCAGCCGGTCTCGTTCTTTTCGCAGCAGGTTCACATCGAGCATCACGGAATGCTAGGCGGGAACCATTGACCATCGTCCCGCCGGGCGAGGCCCCGGCCCCTACCCCTCTTCGTTGACGACGAAGGGAAGAACGAGGAGGTTGTCGTCCAGGCTGGTCTCTCCGTCGGTGCCGCCGACGTCGATGAGCAGCTCGTAGTTGGCGACCGGCACGACGGCGAAAACGAACTCCAGGGAAGTTGACTCGGCCGGTTCGAGCCGCTCGATCGTGGCTGATTCCGCGGCGGACGTGCCGGTGCGATCCGATGAGAGGACGACCCGAACCGGAATGGCGGCGGCGGCTTCGTTGCCGATGTTGGAAATCGTGATGTTGACGATGAGCCGGTCGGTGTACGGCACCACACCCACCCCGGCCTCGGTTTCGCTGAGCACTCGCGGCTCGAATGCCACGGTTGTAACGGCGAGATCCCGCTCCTGGGACAGTGCGTCCGACGCCCGCACCGCCGCCAGCAGAGCATCGGAGCCGCCGTCGGGCCGGAACACGATCTCGGGATAGGTCGGCACGTCGACGTCGGCTTCGCTCTCCAGCCCGGCCAGGGCCACCACCGCCTCCTCGTAGGCCCGGTCACCGACCGACAACTCGAGCAGCGCACTGGCGATGAGCTCACCCGGGATTTCTGCCGAAGGATCGTCGGCCGCCGCAACGGCGGCGCCCTCCAGCACCTCGAGACCCTCCAACCAGCTGCTGTAGGCCAGGCTGAGGCGGGCATGGGCGTCCAGCGCGTCGGCGGGGACTTCGGCAAGCACGAGGTCCGTCCCGGCCGTGCCGGCCGCCTGGCGGATGCCCGCCATCGAGGTGACGAACTCCTGGCGATCCACGCCGTCGAGACGATCGACCAGGTCGAGGAACTCGTCGGCGGCGCCGGCCGCGGTGCCGGCGGTGCTCTGGGCGGCGTCGAGGTAGGCGGCGAGCACGCGGCGCTCACTCCGAAAGCTGGTGACCAGAACCACGACTACAACCGCCACGCTCAAAATCGCGAGCAGCCACACGCCGCGGCGCCGTCGCCGCGGCGGGGAATAGATGTATGACACGGCGTGGGCGAGGGGGGACTTGAACCCCCACGAGCCGAAGCTCACAGGCACCTGAAGCCTGCGCGTCTGCCAAATTCCGCCACTCGCCCGGAATGGGAGACGAAAGCGTAGCAAACCGGCGGGGATCGGGCCGGGCCCATCGAGCTGCGTCGCGAAGAATCTAAGCTGGAGCGATGAACTTGGCGCGCAACCTCGAACGGCGGATCGAACAACTGGTCGAGGGGATCGGCGGCAAAGTCTTCCGGGGAAGCCTTCACCCGGTTGAAGTCGCCATCCGCATCGTGCGGGAGGCCGAGCTCTCCCTGATCGAGACCGGTCTCGGCCCGGTGGCACCGAACCAGTTCGAGGTGGAGGTCAACCCGGCGGATCTGGCCGCGGACGCCGACGAGGTGGTGTTGCGGCTCAACGACGTCGTGTTCGAGGCAGCCCGCGAACGGGGGTGGCGCCTGGAGGGGCCGCCCGCCGTCATGCTGCAGACCAACAGTTCCGTAACGCCGGGCTCGGTGCGGGTCAAGGCATCCGTGGTGGACGGTGCCGTGCCATCGTGGGCCCTGCTCGTGGAAACCACCGGCTCGCGGCGGCTCCCCGTAACCAAGAACCGTTCCCTGCTCGGCAGGTCGCGTAAGGCCGACCTCATGCTGGGCGACGACAGCGTCTCCCGCACCCACGCCCTGCTCTGGTACGACTCCGGCGGCGTGTGGGTCCAGGACCTCGCCTCGAGCAACGGAACGACGGTAAACGGGAATCGGATAGACCAGCCGACCGCACTGCACCACGGCGACGTCCTCGGATTCGGTGTCGCCCGTTTCGGGTTCCGGCCGGCCTGAATGTCGGCGCTCGTTGCCAACGTCCTGAAGCTCGCCTTCGTCGGCATGCTCTACCTATTCCTGTGGCAGATGGCTCGCTCCATCGGGACCCACCTGGGCGCCGATGTGGACACCTCCCGCAAGCCGCGCCGGCGAACCGGTCAGCTCACCATCGTGCGGTCCGATGGCCAGGCGGGGACCCGGGTGACCGTGAGCGATTCGGTGGTGCTCGGCCGCAGCCCCGACGCCGACGTGCTGCTGGAGGATCCCTATGCCTCCATGTTCCACTTGCGCCTTACGATGGACGGCGACACGATGTCCCTGGCAGATCTCGGAACGACCAACGGGACCTATGTGAACGGCCGCCGGGTGACCGGGCCGATCACATTGAACCCCGGCGATTCGGTGCAAGTCGGCAAGACCATCATGGAAGTGAAATGACCTACTCATGGGCGACCTCGACGCACCCCGGCCTGGTCCGGGACAGCAACGAGGATTCGGTCCTGCCCGATTCCGATGGCCGGGACGGGGGGCCCGTCCTGGTGGCGGTCGCCGACGGGATGGGAGGGCACGCCGCCGGTGAAGTGGCGAGCCGGCTCGCCATCGAGGCCGTCGCCAACTCGGAGGCTCCGCTCGAGGAGCGGATCGCCCAGGCCAACCAGGCGGTGATGGAGGCGTCCGAACGTCGTCCCGATCAGCAAGGCATGGGTACCACGCTCACGGTCGGAGATTTCCGGCCGGATGGCACTCTGCTGGTTGGCCACGTCGGTGACAGCCGGCTGTACCTGTTCCGGGGCGAGAACCTGCTCCAGGTGACACGGGATCATTCACTGGTAGCCGAATACGTCGCCTCCGGCGCCCTCTCACCCGAAGAGGCCGCCACCCACCCCCAGCGCAACGTGATCACCAGGGCGCTCGGCATCGATTGGGAGATCGATGTGGACTCGCACACGGTCAACCTCCGAATCGGCGACCGGGTGCTCGTGTGCTCAGACGGGCTAACCAACATGGTTGCCGACGCCGACATTGCCCGCATCCTGAGTGAACAGCCCGCAGCGCAGGCAGCCGGCTGGGCGCTGATCGAAGCTGCCAACCAGGCCGGGGGCGAGGACAACATCACCGTCGCCATCGTCGACGTCGTCGAGTGAGCCGCAACGCCGAAGCGGCGTTGCTGGTCGGCGCCGCAATCCTTGCGGCCCTGGGGACGGCCATCGTCACCGCCGCCGGGGGTGACCGCCCCGATGCCCAGACGGCGCTGACCTTCATCATCATGCTGGCGGCCTTCGGGTCCCTCCATCTGGCATTCCGGCAGTGGGCGGCCGAGGCGTCGCCCTACCTGCTGCCGATCGCCGCCCTGCTCACCGCGGTCGGGCTCGTCGAGATCTTCCGGCTGGACGCCCGGGCGGCCAGCCTGCAGCGGTGGTGGCTCCTGATCGCGGCCGGGCTGGGCATCGCGGTGCTCTTCCTGCTCAAGCGACTCGGCATCGAAGCGCTGCTCCGATACCGGTATCTGTTCCTGGCCGGAGCGCTGATCCTGTTCTTACTTCCGCTGCTCCCCAGTTCCTGGCCACTCGGAGGTGTGGAGGTGAACGGGTCCCGGTTGTGGCTGCAACTGCGGGTGTTCGACACGACGGTGGTGCGGTTCCAACCCGCCGAGCTTGCGAAGGTCTTGCTCGTCATCTTTCTGGCCTCGTATCTGGCGTCGCGCCACCGCGCCCTCTCGACCATGACCAGGCGCCTCGGGCCGCTGTCGATGCCCGAGCCCCGCCAGCTCTTCCCACTGGCCGCCGCCTGGGCCCTCAGCCTGGTGGTGCTGGTGTATCAGCGGGACCTGGGAGCCTCGCTCCTGCTGCTGGCGCTGTTCGCGTCGATGTTGTACGCCGCCAGCGGTCGCCTCTCCTACCCGCTCGTCGGGGCGGGCCTGTTCGTCGCCGGGGCAGTGATCGCCGCCCAGGTATTCGACCATGTGCAGCGCCGCTTCGACGCCTGGATCCGTCCGTGGGACGACTTCGCCGACAGCGGCTTCCAGATCGCCCAGAGCCTGTTCGCGCTTGGAAGCGGCAGCCTGACCGGCTCCGGCCTCGGCCTGGGCCGGCCCGACTTCATACCGAGCGCGACCACCGACTTCGTGTTCTCGGCCGTGGCCGAGGAAACCGGCCTGGCCGGATCACTGGCGGTAGTAGCGGCCTACGCACTGCTGGTTGCCGTCGGATTCGGCATCGCCCTGCGGGCCCGCGACCCCTATCGCAAACTCCTCGCCGCCGGCTTGACCGCCGCCATCGCCATCCAGGCCATCCTGATCATCGGGGGTGTCACCCGCCTCCTCCCCCTGACCGGAATCACCCTGCCGTTCATGTCCTACGGCGGATCGTCACTGGTCGCCAATGTCATCGCCATCGTGATCCTCGCCCGCCTGTCCCATGAAATCGGGAACTCGGCCTCGCCAAGTTCCTTGGCAGTTGCTTCGCAACTGCGGGGGAAGGGGAACGCTAAATGAGTAGGGCTTCATTGTTTGAGGACCTCGGGCAGCTAGAGCACAGGAACGCGCTCTCACCCCCCTCCTTGCCTCCCCCACTCGCTGCGCTCGCGGGGGAGGTAATGCCAACATGAACACCCCGATCAGGCGTTTGGCGTTCGTATTGCTGGCGGTACTGGGGATCGTGGTGCTCAACCTGACCTACCTACAGGCGGTGGCGGCCGACCGGTACCGGGACGATGTGCGCAACCCCCGGGTGGCGGCGGATCGAAGTGCCACTGAACGGGGACCGATCGTGTCACGGGAGGGCATCGTCCTCGCCCAATCGACCCCCGATCCTCGGTCGGCCCAGGACTTCATTCGCTCCTACCCGGAGGGTGAGCTATATGCCCACACCGTCGGCTACTCGTCGCTCCTGTTCGGCGACCGCGGGGTTGAGGATGTGTACGGCGCCGCACTGAGCAGCGGCAGCGACCTCACGATCTCGGGAATCATCGACACGCTGCTCGGGCGCGAACAGGGCGCCGAGGGCGTGCGGCTCACGATCTCTCATCCCATCCAGCAAGCCGCCGCCCGGACACTAAACGGCCAGGCGGGATCGATCGTGGCCATCGAGCCGGCCACCGGGGAGATCCTGGCGATGTACTCCTCCCCCGGCTTCGACCCGAATGTGCTCCTCGGCACCTCGCCCACGGCGGGAGACGCCCTGGCGGCCGACCCGCAAGAGCCGCTCCGCAACCGGGCCACCAACCAGATCCTGGCTCCCGGCTCTTCGTTCAAGCTGATTGCGACCGCGGCGGCGCTGGAAAGCGGCACCGCCAACCCGGACACGGCCTACCCCGACCTGCTCGAGTTACCCCTGCCCGGTTCCACGTCTGTGATCCGCAACGCCGACCGCGACGTGTGTGGGGACGGGGTCTCCGTGACCCTCGCCACCGCCTTCCGCCGCTCTTGTAACACGGTGTTCGGCCAGGTCGGGATCGACGTGGGGGCCGAACTGCTCGGCGAAACCGCTGCCGCCTTCGGATTCGGCGATGAGATCCCCTTCGACCTGGCCGTCGTTCCGTCGGTGTTTCCCACCGAACTGTTACTCGGCGACCCGGCTGCCACCGCCCAGAGCGCCATCGGCCAGCGCGACGTGCAAGCCGGGACCCTGCAGATGGCCTCGGTGGCGGCCACCATCGTCAACGACGGCGTCGTGATGCGCCCCTACCTGGTGTCCGAGCGCTTCGACCGGGACCTCAACATCCTGGAGCAGGAGCGACCGGTCGAGCTGCGGCGGGCGATCAGCCCCGGGACGGCGGCCGTCCTCGTAGACCTCATGCAAGACGCCGTCGCCAACGGAACCGGGCGGGCCGCGCAGGTGGAATCGCTCACCGTCGGCGGCAAGACCGGCACCGCACAGGTTCCCGGGGCAGCCCCGCATGCCTGGTTCGTCGGCTTTGCGGCCTCGGAGGACGGTGCCATTGCCGTGGCGGTCGCCGTGGAGAACGGCGGCACCGCCGGCGAGGCCGCCACCGGAGGCTCCGTGGCAGCCCCCATGGCCCGGCAGGTCTTCGAGGCATGGCGAGCGGAGCGGTAGCGCTGCGGGGCAAAGCCGCGTGCGCAGGGGCCATTTCTCCCTACAATCCCGGGAACCGGGCACCCCTATCCCGGCGTCACTGTTGTCTGACATGAACACCACCCTTCTCGCCGAGCGCTATCGGCTCACCGATCATCTGGCGCGCGGCGGCATGGCCGACGTTTACGCCGCTCACGATGAGCTGCTGGGCCGGCGCGTTGCCGTCAAGATGCTGCACGCCAACTTCGCCACCGACGAGGCGTTCGTGCAGCGTTTCCGGCGCGAGGCCCAGGCGGCGGCCAACCTCACGCACCCCAACATCGTCAGCATCTACGACACCGGCAAGGACGGCGGCAGCTACTACATCGTGATGGAGCTGGTGGAGGGGCGGACTCTGCGGGAAGTGCTCCGTTCCGAGGGACCGCTGCTGCCCCGCCGGGCCGCCGAGATAGCCAGCGAGGTAGCCGCCGCCCTGTCGGTGGCCGCCCGCGGTGGCCTGGCCCATCGGGACGTCAAGCCGGGCAACATCCTGCTCACCCCGACGGGCAGCGTGAAGGTGACCGACTTCGGCATCGCCCGGGCCTGGGACGATTCGGAGGAGCTCACCAAGACCGGCGCCGTCATCGGAACCGCCACCTATTTCAGCCCCGAGCAGGCCCAGGGCCACCCCGCCGATGGGCGGTCCGACCTCTATGCGCTCGGCGTCGTGCTCTTTGAGATGCTGACCGGCCGCCCCCCGTTCTCCGGCGAAACCCCGGTATCGATCGCTTATCAGCACGTCTCGGAGAACGCCAGCGTGCCGTCGGCCAGCAACCCCGATGTGCCGGCCGAGCTTGATGCGATCGTGATGCGAGCGCTGGAGAAGAACCCCTTGGACCGCTATCAGAGCGCCGAGGAGATGCGGGGCGACCTGCTCCGGTTCCTCAGCGGCCTCCCGGTCGGGGCAACCCACCCGGACGCGGCCACCCGGGTCGTGGCCGCAACCCCACCGCCGACCGTCCCCCCCGATGAGACCTACCGCCAGCTGACACCGCTGCCCCCCGAGCGGCGCACCCCGTGGTCGGTGATCATCGGATCAATCTTGTTACTGGTAGTGGTGGCCATCGCCGGTCTGTATTTGCTGGATGGGCTGAGCAACACCGATGCCCGCAATGCGCTCGTCGAAATGCCCGGCCTGACCGGCGCGACCGAGGCTCAGGCCATCGAGGAACTCCAGGATCTGGATCTCCGCTTCTTGTTGAGCCGCCAACCGAGCGATGAGTTCGAGGAAGGCACGGTCGCTTCCACCGATCCCGTTGCCGGGACCCTGGTCGATCCCACCATGCGGGTCACCCTGGTCGTCTCGAGTGGGCCGGAGACCTTCGCCGTCCCGGGAGTGGTCGGCCGGGATGTGACCGCCGCTTCTGAAGCACTGCGCGAGGCCGACTTCATAGTCCGGGTCGAGTCGGTCACCGACGACGAGATCATCGCCAATCAGGTGATCAGTCAGGATCCGCCGGCCGGCACCAACCATCCGCCCGGCACTGAGGTGCTGCTCACCGTCTCGGCGGGTCCCGAGCAAGTGGTCCTGTCCGAGTACACCGGATTCACGGCCATCGACGCCCTCGCCGCCCTCTCCAACCTGGGGGTGCAAACGGTCGTCGAGCGTGAGTTCCACCCCACCATCCCCGACGGTGAGGTCATTCGCACCGAGCCGGGCGCGCTAGAGATCATTCCCAAGAAC
Organism: Acidimicrobiia bacterium; assembly: GCA_013002865.1. GTDB lineage: Bacteria > Actinomycetota > Acidimicrobiia > Spongiisociales > SHLN01 > SHLN01. Next base: position 43 of record JABDLU010000005.1, on the reverse strand, counting down.
ACCGTGGTGACGCTGATCGTCTCGCTCGGCGTCGAGCCGGTGG
>JABDLU010000198.1 GCA_013002865.1 Acidimicrobiia bacterium | reverse complement strand
CTTCACGGTGACTGTGGCGGTGCCAGCGGATGCGACGCCGGGGACGGTGACGAACTCAGCGACGGTGACCGCTAATGAGACGGACACCAACGCGGCTAATGACACCGATACCGAAGACACCGACGTGGACACCCAGATCGAGCTTGCGATCGTGAAGACGTTTGACCCCGATGTGGTTGCGCAGGGTGCTACGCCAACGTTCACCATCGTGGTGACCAATAACGGACCGTCCGACTCGACTGGAGTCAAGGTGACAGACACCGTCAACTCCCTATTGGAGGTCACGGGCGTCAGCAGCACGGCCGGTGACTGCTCGGCGAGCGTTGGGCAAGAAATTGACTGCATGGTCGACCTGGCGGCGGGAGCGTCGGTGTCCATCACGGTTCAATACGTGGCGAATCCGCCACTTCCAGAGACCCCGTCCTTCGGTGCAACGGATTCATCGGAGTTCCGATTCGTGTTCGCGAACGGGTCGATTCTGGAAGGTGCGGCCGACGGCACGGTCTTCCTGGACGGTGTTCCCACCACCCCAGGAGAAACGAGGAACGACTACTTCTTCGATCAGGGCGGCTTCCTAATCCACCTCTCGTGCTCTGACCCATTCACCAACGGATGGGGTCAGACAGCGGGTCCAGCTGAGGGCGTGGATACGAGCTGGCGGATAGCGTCGTTCTCAATCGTTCGATTCAAGAACGGCGTGTTCTTCCGGTCATGTGGGGACGTCGTGGTCCCGATCAATGTTGACAACACGGCATCGGCTGTCGGTAGTGACTCCTCGGGTGAGCAGACCGTGCAAAGCACGGACACAGTGACCATCGTTAGTGCCGGGAACGCGCCCGCCACAACCGATGTCGAGGTGGGTGATGTCAACATCAGTGGCAAGAATGTTGATATCGATCTGACGAGTATCGGGACGGACCGTGCCATCACGAGGATTGAGATGGAGTGGCCAAACGGAAACAAGAAGCTTATGAACGCGCGACTTAGTGGCTCGGTCATCTTCAGCGGTTCTCGATCACCGTCGTCCACCACTATCGACTCGGGTTGGCAAGGCACGACGGCAGATCGCACGCTTCAAGCCGACACGACCGAAACACTCCGTCTCGAATTCGAACGCAAAGCGAAGTCGAGCGGTTACACAGTGCGGGTGTACTTCGACGATGGCACCTTCGTTGAAGTCGTGATCTAGCGCGACAACTCCATACCGCCTGACGGCCGAGCGTGCGGAGCAATTCCGCACGGCTCGTTGTGTTTCGGGACCTCGAACGTCACTCAAGGATTTTCCATATCGGACGAAGGCTGAGGCAAAACCGATTCCCGTGAGGGGGAAAACACACATGAGGATCAAATTGCTCGTTTTCATGGTCGCGTTGGCTGTCGTCGCGATGGCCGTGCCTGTTTCGGCCGGCGGCAATGGCAAAGGTCTCGCTCGGAAGGAAGCCCGCGAAGCAGCGGCTGCACCCGCCACCTGCACTGTGGACGGTAACACCGTCTACGGGGAGAACTTGCCACCAGACCTCACCAACTTCATGGTGATGCACGATGGCGCAATGATCCATGGCTGGGTGCTCGGGCACTCATACGCCGGTACATGGACGGTCAGCGTTCCTGATCGCACCGGACCGGCCACCTACCAATTCACGTCGGCGACCTGGGGCAAGAACGGCTCAAAATACACCGTGTTTGCCAGCTGCTCGGCCGCCTAGCGACGAGCGCGAACTCAACAAGGGAGAGGCTGGTCGTCTGGGCCCCTCCCGTGAATGGCTAGCTCTTTCTTTCAGTGCGGTTCTTGAGCTCTTCTGGTTCTTCAGCTATACCAGTGCGGAAGCCGCTCGTCGTGTCTCCGGTATTGAGAACACCCTCTACAATCGGCCACCATGCGAGCACCGCGCCGGCTCATTCCCGCTCCCCTTCTCAAGCCCGCTTATCGTCTCTACGAGGCGCGTCTGCTTCAGCTGATCGACCAGTCGAAGTTCCCCCATCACATCGCCGTGATCCTGGACGGGCACCGCCGCTACGCCCGCAGTGAGGGCTACCGGGACTACCGGGACAGCTACCGAGCGGGCATGGCCAAGTTCGAGGAGTTCCTGGAGTGGACGTCCACCCTGGGGATCGAGGCGGTAACCGGCTGGCTGCTGTCGACCGAGAACCTCAAGCGGCCGGCCGCCGAGCTCGACCCGCTCTTCGAAGTGTTCATCGAGTTCTTCGGGCGGCTGTCCGATTGCACCAATCGGCTCGGCTACCGGGTCCGGTTCATCGGGTCGTTAGATCTGCTGCCACCCGAGCTCAGCGCCGCCGCCAAACATGCCGAGGAGCGCAGCATCCAGCATCCCCGGCGTTTGACCATTGCGCTGGGCTACGGCGGACGCCAGGAGATCGTCGACGCCACCCGCGACCTGGTCAGGGACTTGAGCGGATCGGCCCAGCCGGGCGAAGATATCACCGCCGGGATCACCCCTGAAGCGATCGCCCGTCACCTGTATGCGTCGGATATCCCGGATCCCGATTTGGTGATCCGCACCAGCGGCGAATCCCGGCTGTCGGGTTTCCTGCTCTGGCAGGCCGCCTACAGCGAATACAGCTTCGTCGACGTGTACTGGCCGGAGTTCCGCCGGGTCGATTTCCTCCGCGAGCTACGCCACTACACCCGCCGGGAACGCCGCTTCGGCCAATAGCCGAGAAGTTGCAGGTTGCAAGTTGCAAGTTGCAGGTCAGAAGGTGCCAGCTCGCACGTTCCAGGTCAGCGGTGTCTGGCCGTGGACAGTTGACGGTTGACCGTTGACCGCCCTCAGGCGTTCGCTATTGCAGCCGGTCGACGATCTCACCGAGCACCCGCTCGGCGTCCTCGTGTGACACCTGGCAGGTGCCGGCTTTGCGGTGTCCACCGCCGCCGTACTCCAGCATCAGCTCGCCGATGTTGTGGTGGGAATCCCGGTTGATGATGGATTTCCCGACCGCAAACACGGTGTTTTGCTTCTGCTTGCCCCACAACACGTGCACCGATACCTCGGCGTCCGGGTAGAGGGCGTAGATCATGAACCGGTTGCCGGCGAAGATCACATCCTCGGACCGCAGATCGAGGATGACCACCTTGCCGACCTGGGTGGCGCACCGCTTGATCTGTTCCTTGAACGGAGCATCGTGCTCCATGTACAGCTCGGTGCGCTCCTTGACGTCGGGCAGCTCGAGGATCTCGTTGATCGAGGCCGTGCGGCAGTGCTCGATCAGCTCCATCATCAGCTGGTAGTTGGAAATCCGGAAGTCGCGGAACCGGCCCAGGCCGGTGCGGGCGTCCATCACGAAGTTCAGCAGGGCCCACCGCTCGGGGTAGATGATGTCGTTGAGCTCGTACATGGCGCTATCGGCCTTGTCGACCGCGTCCATCATCTCGGTCGAGACGGTCGGGAAGCGCTCGGCTCCGCCGTAGTAGTCGTAGACGACCCGGGCGGCCGATGGGGCATCGCCGTCGATGATGTGATTATCGGCGGTGCCCTGGTTGCGGATGGTCTCGCTGTGGTGATGATCGAAGGCCATATGGGCCTCTGACACATAGGGCAGGTTGGTCGTGATGTCGCGACCAGAGATCTCCACCAGGCCATCCTGCATATCTTTGGGGTGAACGAACACGATGTCGTCGATGAGGTCGAGCTCTTTCAACAGAACCGCGCATACGAGCCCGTCGAAATCGCTCCGCGTAACCAACCGATACTTATCAGACATGGGTAACCAACTCCCTGGCGTGCCCCATCGACTTCGGCAGCCGAATGGCCCTCCTTTAGAAGTAGACGGCCGGTACGCTGCCTCTCAAGTCCCCGCCCCCGAGCTCCGAAACCATCCCTATGTCTCGCCTCCGCTTCATCGGCCTGCTGGCTGCGCTCGCCCTCATTGCCGCCGCCTGCGGAGGGAGCTCCTCCGACGCAACAACCACAACAGCGGGATCAGGACGCCCCGCCACCACCACGCCGTCCGATTCTCCCACCACCTCTACGCCCGACGGCGGGGACGCCGACGAGATCGCCAGGCAAATCGACGAGCTGATCGTCGAGGCGCAGCAGATCCGCGGCCTCGAGCTGCTCCAGCCGATCGATGTGGTGCTGCTCACCGATGCCGAGTACCAGGCTCGCTTCCAGGAGATCCTCGAAGAGGACCTCGATCCTGATGACATCGCCGCCATCAACGCCTTGTTGCGCATGCTGGGGATCATCAGCCCGAACGATGACTATCGGCAGCTGCTCGAGGTATTCGTTACCACCGGCACCGGTGGCTTCTACGACTCCGATACCGAAGAACTGGTCGTCCGCCTGGTCGGCGACGAGCTCGGCCCCCAGGCCCGGTCGGTCGTCGTCCACGAAGTGGTGCACGCCCTGCAGGACCAGCACTTCACGCTGCTCGACGACCGCGAGAACCTGGAGGGCGACCCCGCCTATGTCGCCATCGCGATCGCCGAGGGTGACGCCTTGCTGCGGGAGGCCACCTACGTCCAGTCGCTGAGCTTGCGGGAGCAGGCCGCCTACGTGGCCGAATTCTCCGAGATCGACCTGTCGGCGCTCGACGCCATTCCCGGCTACATCCGAAACAGCCTGGAGGCCCCGTATCTGGACGGCTTCCAGTTTCACCAGCTGATCGGAATCGACTCGATCGACGACCAGTTCACCGACCCGCCCGAGTCGTCTGAGCAGCTGCTCTCCCAGACCGCCTATCTGCGCGACGAACAGCCCATCGAAGTCACCTTGCCCGACCTCGAGCTGCCCGGCTACGAGCTGTGGTTCGATGCGCCGGCCGGCCAAAAGGACCTCGAGCTCATGCTGGGCGATGCCCTCTCCGCCCCCGATGCCCAGCGGGCCGCCGACGGCTGGGGCGGCGACCTGAACCGGGTATACAACGCCGGCGCCGACGAGGCCGTGTACGTCCTCAAGTACGTCGGGGACACCAAGCAGGACGCCGAAGAGCTGGAAGCGGCCTTTCTCGAGTTCATCGACGAGCTCGTCCCCGCCGGGACCTACACCTTCGTCGAGCGCACCGACGCCGACCTGCTGGTGATGATCGCCTCAGATCCGTCGGTCGGTCCCCAGCTGGAAGCCGCCTTCTCGTAGCTCACCAGTGGCGGGCCAGCGTCTCCACGAACTCATCGACGACGGGAAGGGCGGCCCCGGCGCTCGATCCGTTGACGACGAACGAGAACACCACCGTCCGGCCGGCGGCGTCGGTCAGTATTCCGGTCAATGACCGGCCCCCGATGATCGAGCCGGTCTTGGCGCGCACGATGCCGGCAGTGGCTGCTCCCCCCAGGCGGGCCCGAAGCGTTCCGGTCCGCCCGGCTACCGCCAGCGAGTCGACAAAGGTGGGCCACCACTCCTGTTCCATCGCCAGCACCATCAGCTCCCGCCACTCGGCGGCACCGCGCAGGTTGGCGCGGCTCAGCCCGGAGCCGTCACCGGCCTGCCCGGTCTCGGCCCAGCCGAGCCCTTCCAGGTAGCGCTCGATCGCCAGCGCCCCGCCCAGGCTGGTGCCGATTCCGTTGACTCGAAACCCGATCTCCCGCACGAGGGCCTCGGCGATCTCGTTGTCGCTGCTGGTCAGCAGGCGCCGGACCAGGGCATCACGGTCTGGCGACTCCCGGACGGCAACGGTCACCGTATCGGCGGGAGCCTCACCTAACTCGGTGGCGCCCGCTATGCGCACGCCTATCTCCGAGAGCGCCGCCCGTAGCAGCGCCGCATTGCCGAGGTCGGGGTCGGCCAGGTACTCCTCATCGGTACGGTGCCGGTTGTCGCCCACCACGAACACTGAGAGCGGGCCGACGTAGGTGGGCATCTGCCAGTCCTGCCAGCCCGGAGCGGTCCGGTGCGCCGAGTAGCGGGTGGCGTCGACGATCAGGCGACCGGGCACCGCTGTGATGCCGGCGGCCTTGACTTGCGCCGCCAGTTCATCGAGGTCGGCGGTGGTCAGGGTCGGGTCGCCGCCCGCGACCAGCACCAGATCGTCACCCGCCTGCACGATCTCGGTGCGGAAGCGGAAGTCGGCCGGAAGCAGCCCGAGTGCTCCGGCCCCGGTGAGCAGCTTCTGATTGGAGGCCGGATACAGCTCGAGGCCCGGGTTGTGCTCGAAGACCACACCGTCCCCCTCGACCCACACCGACACCCCGGACTCCAGCCCGTCGAGGCGGGGGTCGAGCATCGCCCGTTCGAGGGTGCGCACCAACACCGGATACGGATCGGGCGGCGCACCCGCCACCCGGGCAGGCACGGCCGGGTCGGGCACGGCGTGATAGGGCGCCACCGTCGTCGAGGTCGTCGTCCCGACCGGGGTGAACGCGATGAACGAAGCCCCGACCGGGGCGATCGGATCGGGGGTGATCGGGTCGCTGTGGGACGAGCCGGGGCTCAACCCGACCACCACCCACGCCCCCGTCAACAAAACCAGCAACAGCATGCGGCGCACGCCGGCACATTAGGGCCACCCCGGGATTGCGCCGGCCGCGTCCGATAACGTTCACCGGATGGAAGATCCACTCGACGAGCTCGGCCGCGAGCTCCGAGAGCGCATGGGCGATGAGCTGCGGGCCGAGGCCGAGCTGGTCGAGCAGGACGCCGCCACCGTCGAGCTGCGCCGGCGCACCGTCGCCGACGTGGCCCTCGAGCTCGTCAGCAGGGGTGACACCGTGAGCGTCATCGCCGGTGAGAAGGTGCTGCGGGGAACCCTCGTTTATGCGCGCGGCGAGCTCGCCCGCATCCACACCGCGTCGGGTCGAGCCGACATCAACCTGGCATCTCCCGTCGTGCTGCGGGTCGACGCTCGCTCCCGGGACGGCGGGACCGCCGCCCGGCCGGGGGCGGACACGTTGCGCGCCCGGCTCCTGGAGTACGACATGGAGGATGTTGCGATCGAGCTGTGGGCGCCCACCCCCGCCACGACGGTGTCGGGGTCGATTTCAGCCGTGGGACGGGACCACGTTGTCCTGGAAGATCACGACGGTGCCGATTGGATCGTGCGCCTGGTGGATATCGCCTGGATCGTTCCCGGCTAGCGGCGCCTCAGCCGCACCTCAAGTGCCACCGGGAGTGGCCCTTCGGTCACGCCACGCGCGGTGTGTGTAGGTTGAGCCTGTACCAGCCCCGGAGGAAGAATGAACCGCCGCCGTGCCTACTTCGTCCTCGCGGGGGTGCTGCTTCTCGGAGCCGCGGCCTGTGGCGGATCCGACGATACAAGCGCCACATCCGCGCCAACCGAAAACGGCGATGCGACGCCAACGACGACGGGCGACCAACCCACCGACACGACTGCGAGCACGGCGGAAACGCCCGCTCAGCCCACAGTCGGTGAGATGGGCAGCTTCACAGTCAACGGAACCGAGTTCGCCGTCACGTTTCTGAACCGATGCATTCCGTTCGAGGGACCCGACTCGGACATCATTGACCTGCAACCGATCGCGCAGGGCCAGGGTGCGCAATTCTTCCTGTACGGCGGGGCCGACTTCGTCGAGGTGTCGGTCCAGGGAAGCGCTATTCAGGAGATGTTCGGAAGCATTGCGTTTACCACGACCGACGCAACCGATAACAACCTGAGCGGTGATCGATGGACGGGGTCGGCAACGCTCGAGGATGCGCTGGATACCGCAGAGCCGGTCGAGGTCACCTGGGATGTCATGGTCCCCGGGGAGATAGTCGACTGCTCGCTCTAGGCAGGGAGCGCAGCTAACTGTCGGCGAGGGTTTCTTCGTCTTCGGCGGACTGGTGCACGGGGAAGCTGCGCACGTACTCCATCAGCTCGTCGCGGAAGAACCGGAACGCACGCGCCCCGGGAAGGCGGTAGGCGGGCAGCTCCCCATCACGTGCCATCCGCCGCACCACGTCGACGTTCATGCTCAACAGTTCGGCCGCCAGCGCCGTGTCGAGAATGGGTGGAAACTCATCTGGCATTGTATTACCTCGTTTGACACGATCTTAGGCGTTGCAGCGTTGGTTAGCAAGGTGCTATGATCGATGCAACTGGGGTGATCTCCCACCTCGCAGCGCATACAATGGCGCAGGGCTAGCAGCCCGGGTGCGCTCCCGGGCTCCAGGGAGGCGGAGTGGCTTTGACCGAACCCGCAACACGGCGGGACGAACCTGCCAAGCCGGTGGCGCCGGCGCGCCGGTCGCTGGTGAGCCGCCTCTCTATCGGCCACGTGGTCATGATCCTCGCCGGGCTGGTTGCGATCCTGCTCAATCTGGCCTTCCTGCGCTCGATCGGCGAGGTCAACGAGGTGGTGGTCGCCGCCATCGACCTGCCTGCCGGCATCGAGCTGGAGGCAGAGCATTTCGCCGTGGCTGAGATAGGCGACGCAGGATCGCTGTCGGCTGCGCTGGTTCCGGCCGCCGCCGAAGCCGGCCTGTACGGCTCGATCCTGGCCCGGCCGATCGGGGGCGGCGAACCGATTCGCCGGTCCGATTTGCGGCCGGCGGGGACGACCTCCAATCAGCGCGAGTTCTCGATTGAGCTGGACGCCGCCCAGGCTGCCGGCGGCCGGCTGGCGGCGGGCGATGTAGTGGACGTCATCGCGACCATCAACGCCGAGAGCTTCTACGTTGCAAGCACGATCGACGTCGTGTCGATCACGTCCGACAACTCGACTCTGGAGGTCGGGGACGATCTCATCATCGTCCTGAACGTCGATGACCGGCAGGCACTGGAGATTGCGTCGGCCCAGGCAGCCGGTTCCATAGCGGTGGTCCGGTCGACCGGCGCCACCCCACCCGCCACCGGCCCGCGAGATACCGCGCCGTGAGTGAAGCGTCCATCGCCATCGCCGCCACCGGGCGGTCCTGGGCGCTCGGACTGCACCGGTTTGTGGCCGATCATGGCGGCGCCCGTGTCCGGGTGCGGGTGATGCACCCGGAGCAAGCGCTTGAAGAGGCGTACGACGTGCTGGTCATAGACGACGTGACTTCCTTCCTCAGTGCGCACCTGGTCCAGCAGGTACAACGCCGCGACCGGAAGGTGCTCGGGGTGTTCGAGGAACCCGCCGGCGAAAACCGCCTAACCAAGCTCGGCGTGAACGCGGCGATCTCGGCGGAGGCCTCGCCGGAGAGCTTCGTGGGTGCGATCGTCACCCTGGCCGCTCAGCGCAACGTCGATGAGGAGTTTGCCGACCTCATCGCCGACCTTCACGGCGACGAGGTCGAGCCCGACGGGGAGCCCGCCGCGGCCGGCGGCCGGGTGTTCGCGGTCGGCGGCGCCGGTGGTGGAGTCGGATCCACCGAGGTACTGGTAGGACTGGCCGACGAGCTCGCCCGCCGCGGCCTATCGGTCTGTGTTGTTGACGCAGACGACGTCGCACCGGTGCTGGCGCAGCGTCTCGACATGCCACTCCATCCCAATGTCCGTTCGGCCATGGACTACGTACAACATCACAGCGGGTCTGTTCCCGCCGCCCTCCATTCCCATCCCGGCGGCTTCTCCGTCCTGCCGGGTCTGCCCAACCCGCGTGACTGGGAAGACATCAGGGCCGGAGACACTGTGGACGTCGTCACGGAGCTCACCGGGTCCTTCGACGTGGTTCTCGTGAACGTCTCACACCTCGTCGAACAGCTGGTCGGCAATCCGCGGGGCGAGGGACGGTTCGGGGTCGCCCGTCTCGTGCTCGGTGTAGCCGACGCCGTAGTGCTGGTTGCCGTACCGACGCCGATGGGGGTGGGCCGGGTGATCGAATGGCTGGCCGACACCCAGTCCATCATCGGGGATCTTCCGCTGCACATCGTCTTCAACCGGTTCGAAGATGGCCTGTTCGCCCGAGGAGAGATCGAGCAGGAGATCGGCGAGGTCGTCGGCCCCACGTCGATCACGTTCGCGCCCTACGACCGCAGCCTGGTCAAAGCGGCGTGGGAAGGATCAGTTCCGCCGGCCGGGGCGTTCGCCGATGCCATTGCCCGGGCCGCCGACCAGCTCACCCCGATCCGGGCGCACCGGTTGCGCCGACTCCGCCCCGGCCGATGACCACGACCGCCTACGAGCAGATTCGCCAGGCGGCCGTGTCGACGGTTGAAGACTTGCGCCTCGACCCGGCGCGGGATTACGAGGAGGTGCGCCGGGTGGTGTCGACCGCAGTGGATGACTACCAGCGACGTGCCCACCTCGGCCACGGCAGGGCGTTGGCCGACGTCGGCCACATGGTCGACCGGGTTGTCAGCGCCATCACCGACTACGGACCGTTCACCGATCTGTTCGCCCGGAGCGACATCGAGGAGATCTTCATAGAAGGCTCCCGCGTCTCCTACATCGACGGCTCGGGCCGGCTGAAAGGGGTCACCGAGCCCACCACCGAGGAGGAGAATCGCCACATCGTCAACCGCTTGCTCGGTGAGACCGACCGGCACCTCGACACCGCCAACCCCATCGTGCAAGCTCGGGTCCTCGACGGATCGGCCCGGCTCACGGCCGTCATCCCGCCTGTGGCCGACACCCTCTCCGCGACGATTCGGCGCTACGCCCTGCGCCGCCAGACCCTGGCCGGCCTCGTCGACCTCGGATCGCTCACCCCGGGCGCCGCCGGGTTTCTGTGGGCTCTGATGCAGACCAACGCCAGCACCCTTCTGTCCGGGCCACCCGGCGCCGGAAAGACGTCACTCCTCAGCGCGCTGGTGGCTGCGGCTCCTCCCAATCACTGCATCCGGGCCGTTGAAGAAGTGCGGGAATTGTTCGTGCCGATCGTGCATGGGTCGTACTACGAGGCCCGTCCTCCATCGCTCGACCGATCCGGTGAAATTGCCCTCCGGGATCTCGTCAAGGTCGTGATGGCGATGCGGCCCGATCGCATCGTGGTTGGTGAAGTGCGGGGCGCCGAGGCCTTCGAGCTCACCAGGGCCGCCAACGCCGGGTGCGGGTTTGCGTGCACCGTCCACGCCAACTCGGCCCGCGACGCCCTCAATGCCATCGTCAACGCTGCCATGATGGCCGGCGAGAACGTCGCGGAGCCGGTTGTCCGCAAGGTGTTCTCAACCACGATCGACGTCGTGATCCACCTTGATCGCGATGCGGTCCCTCGCCAGGGGGCAACCGGCCTGCGGCGCCAGGTCACGGAAATCCTCGCGGTGGTGCCGGCGATGGGTGAGGACTTCACCACCGAGCCGCTATTCGTTCGTCCCGGCCTGGGCGAGCCGCTGCAGTGGACGGGAGCCGTACCCCCCAGTGCGACGGTCACGATGATCGAGCGGACCCTGCCCGATGACATGAGCCTCCGAGAGATCCTCGAGGGCCGCCGGCTGCCACCGCTGTGAAGTTGTTCGCCGCCCTCTCGCTCGGCTTCTTTGCGTATCTGGTGGCGGGTGCCCTCACCGGCAACCTTCCCACGTTCGCACGCACCCGGCGCAAGCCGGCCGGTGACGGGCGCCAGCAGCTATGGCTGTCGCAGGCAGGCGTCGACCTCACGCCACGCCAGTTCTGGGCCGGGTCGCTGTTCGTAGGCCTGCTCGGGTTCGGCTTCGCCTGGGCGCTCTCGGGCGTTTGGGTGGTGGCCGCCGTGCCGGCGGTGACGATCGCAATGCTGCCCCGCGCCTACTACAGCCGGCAGCGCTCCCGGCGCCTCGCTGAGATCGTCCAGGCGTGGCCGGATGGCCTCCGGGACCTCACGGCCAGCATTCAGGCCGGACGGTCTTTGCCGCAAGCCATCGAAGCCCTCGCCGTGGCCGGACCGCCGTCCCTGCGGAGAGCTTTTGAACGGTTCCCGACCCTCAACCAGATGTTCGGCACCCTCCCGGCGCTCGAAGCGGTGAAAGACGAACTAGCCGATCCCACCTCCGATCGCGTGATTGAAGTCCTGGCAATGGCATTCGAGCGCGGGGGCGGAAGTGTGGTCGGGATTCTGGGCGACCTCGCCGACGCCGTCACCGAGGACCTGCGCACCATCGAGGAGATCCGAACCGCCGAGCTCGAGCAAAAGATCAACGCCCGGGTCGTGTTCGCGTTGCCGTGGATGGTGCTGCTGCTCATCACCATGCGGGGTGGGCCGTTCCGCGAGTTCTATCAGAGCCCGGCCGGAGCCGTCACGGTGATCGTAGGTGCGATCCTGAGCTTGATCGGCCTCCTCATCGTGTCCCGCCTCAGCCGGGATCCTGTCGAGCCCCGGGTGTTCGCCGGTGAAAAGACGGGCCCGTGACGGCGTTCGTGCCTGCCCTCTTCAGCGGCATCGCTGCGGCGCTCCTGGCCCGCTGGCTGGTCCCGCCCCGACGCACGCTGGCATCCCGGCTCAACCAGTACAGCGTGGTGGGGCGCGCCAGCCTGGGCAAGCCCGTCGATGCCGTCGAACCGGCCCCGGGGACAGTGAGCGGCACCACGCTGCAGCGGCTGTTCGGGCCACCTGTTGCCGGAATAGCACGCCGCCTGAGTCAGGTAATCGATACCGGGGGCGAAGCGGAGCTTCTCCTCCGGCTGCGCCAAGCCGATCTTCTCCAGGACCTGCCCGAGCGTGACAGGGCCAACGAGTACCGGGTGCGCCAGCTGGTGGCGGCGGCGGCCGGCGTCGGTATCGGGGCGCTCACCGGCCTCGTGGTGCTGTCCACCGTCGGGGCGGCGGTCGGCCTGTCGTTCATCGGCTTCGTTGTCGGGGCAACCCGGTGGCGGGGCCGGGTGGACCGGGCCATTGAGGAGCGAGCCGAGCGCGCCCGCATCGAGCTCTACACCGTAAATCAGCTGCTGGCGATGCGCACCCGGGCCGGCGGTGGCGTGGTCCAGGCCGTTCAGCTAGTGGCCGAGCGGGGTCAAGGGGTGGTGGCCGGTGATCTGAGAGATGTCATACGGCTGCACCGCGGCGGCCTCCCGCTTGGAGCCGCCTTCCAGCGTATGGCCGACCTGACCCCGGAGCCGTACGCGTCCCGCACCTATCGGCTACTCGGTGGCGCCGAGGAGCGCGGCACCGACCTGAGCCGGGCGCTGCTGGCGCTGAGCAACGATGTTCGAGAGGCCAGGCGCGACACGCTGCGCCGGCAGGCGACGAAGCGGCGGGCGGCCATGCTCATCCCGATCATCGCCATCATGGCGCCGGTGATGCTGCTGTTCATCGTCGCACCGGTAACCGAGATCGTCTTCGGACTGGCGGGCTGACAGGCGAACTGGCAAGGATTACTATGGCCCTGCGCACACGGGCGGAAGGGAAACGCATGCGTGTATTGGTTGTTCTGCTGGGGTATTTGGACGACGCCAGGCATCGCTTCGACGGCGACGAGGGACTGAGCACGGCGGAGCTGCTGGGCAACGCCGCGCTCGCCATCGGTGCCCTCGTCATCATCTGGGGTGCTCTCGAGGTGGCCGGCGTCAACATCGTCGGCTGGATCGAAGATCAGGTAACGGGCAACTAGGGCCCGGCCTGCGGAGCAGGCTCCCTCACATGAGACCTGGTCGCGTCCTTGCCGCTGAGGACGGGTTCCTGACCGCCCAGTTCGTTGCGGCGGTTGCCCTGTCCCTACTCGTGCTCGTCTTGGTCGCAAACGTGATCCTCGTGCAATACGCCCGGGGCGTCGTCCGGGCCGCCGCGGAGGAGGGAGCCCAGGCGGGCTCGCGCCTCACGGCGACGGAGCGTGACTGCCTGACCCGGGCCGACGAGGTGCTCGACGCATTGCTGGGCGGCTCCATGGGCGACGCAGTGACCGTGCACTGCATCGTCGGCGCCACCGAGGTGGCCGCCACCGTGCGCTATCGCTTCACACCCTGGCTGCCGGTCATCCCGGTGTGGTCGGGCACCCAGACATCGTTTGCCGTCAAGGAGTCGCTGCCATGAGGCGCGACCACGGCGCCGTTCCGGTGGAGTTCGCGGCCGCCGTTGGCCTCCTCCTGTTCCCGATCTTCGTGTTCGTCATGACGATCGCACCGGTGGTGGAGCGGCGCACCGTCGCGGGCCGGGCGGCCGCCGAAGCTGCCCGGGCCTTCGCCGTCGCCGACGACGAGTCGAGTGGCCGGAGCGCCGCTCAATCGATCGTCGATCAGATCGACGCCAACCATCCCTTCAGCCTGTCGCTCAGTCTGGCCGGCACGCTGGACCGGGGAGCCGTCGTGACCGCCTCGGTGGTCGTTGGCATGCCCATCGTGCTCTTCCCCGGTATCGACGGGATCACGGTGGCCGATTACACGGCCACACACCAGGAAGAGGTCGACCTATTCCGGAGCCTCGACCCGTGAACGAGCGCGGTTCGATCACGCTGTGGGTCCTCGGCCTGACCGTGATGGTCCTGTTTCTCGGCGGTGTTTCGCTCGACCTGTGGCGGGCCTTTGAAGTCCGCCAGGATCTGGCTGCCATGGCGGACTCGGCGGCAAATGCCGGCGCCTCTCGCGTCGACACCGACGCCTACCGCGCCAGCGGGGTCCTCGTGTTGGACGAGCGGGCGGCCCGGGACGCCGTCGACGCCAACCTCGACACCCAGCAAGACGCCGGCAAGATCACCACCCGGCTGGCGCCCGATATCGACGGCGCGGTGATCAGCGTGACGCTCGAGGGCGAAGTCGACTTCACGCTGCTCAACATCTTCCTGCTCGGCCGGGGACCGATCGGCATCCAGGCAACCGGTACCGCAGAGGCAGTGCCCGCCCCCTAGACCGGGCTATAGGAACAGCTCGGCGATCTGGATGGCGTTGAGGGCAGCGCCCTTGCGGAGGTTGTCGCCGACCGCCCACAGGCTGACACCGCCCTGCTCGCCCAGGGTGCGGCGAATGCGGCTCACCAGCACGTCGTCGATACCGGCCGAGTCGAGCGGTGTGGCGACCTGATCCATCCATACCTGCACACCCGGTGCCTCGTCGATCAGCTTGGCGGCCTGATCGGGGGTAAGCGGATCACGGAACCACAGGCTTGCCGAGATCCCGTGCCCGACCAGAGTTGGGACCCGCACGCAGGTCGGCTCGACGAGCAACTCCGGGACGTCGAGGATCTTGCGACTCTCGTTCTGCAGCTTCATCTCCTCATCGGTGTAGCCGTCCTCGACGAGATTTCCTGCGAAGGGCAGCACGTTCCAGCCGATTGGGCGGGTGAACACCGAGTGGTCGGGAGCTTCCCAGCCCCCGTCGATCAGCGCCTGCGGCGACCGGGCAAACCATTCCACCTGATCGCGCAATTCGGCGATGGCGCTATTGCCGGTTCCCGACACCGACTGGTAGGAGGTGGCGACCATGCCCTGCAGCCCGGCGGCCCGATGCAGCGGGGCGACCGCCATCATCAATACCATCGTGGTGCAGTTGGGGTTGGCGATGATCCCGTTGTGCCGGCGAGCAGCCTCGTCGTTCACGTCGGCGACGACCAGCGGCACGGAGCGGTCCATCCGAAAGGCCGATGAGTTGTCGATCACGATCGCCCCGGCCTGCGCGAACGTCGGGGCGTACTGGCGGCTGCGGTCGCCCCCGGCCGAGAACAAGGCGATGTCGATGCCGGCGGGGTCGGCGGTGGCCAGGTCCTCGACTTCGATGGCGCCGTAGCCGGTCTCGATGACGGTGCCGGCCGACCGCTCAGAGGCCATCAGCCGCAGCTCGCCGATGGGAAAGGACCGCTCCGACAGCAGGTCGCGCATCACCCGGCCGACCGCACCGGTCGCACCTACCACGGCAACGGTGAGATCACTCATACCGGCTCCTTCTCCAGGTAGTGGGCGTGCAAAGCCTGTACCGCTTCGGTGCAGCGGGCCGCATCGATCACACAGGAGATCCGCACCGCCGAGGTGGAGATCATCGAGATGTTGATGCCGTTGGCCGCCAGGACGGCGAACATGTCGGCGGCCACACCGGGGTGGTTGCGCATGCCGGTCCCGACCAGCGACACCTTGGCGATGTTGGCTTCCACGTCGATACCGTTGGCCTGGAGCTCAGGGAGGACGGCCTCGGCGGCCGATTGGGCCTTCTCGAGGTGCTCATCGGGGACGGTAAAGCTGATGTCGGTGTGCCCGGCCGTAGAGACGTTCTGGACGATCATGTCGACGATCACGCCGTCGGCGGCGAGGGCACCGAACAGCTTGGCGGCGATACCCGGCTGGTCGGGCACGCCGTGCACGGTCACCTTGGCCTCAGTGGTGTCGTGGGCCACTCCGGTGACGACCGCTTCTTCCATCACTTCCTCCTTGATCCAGGTGCCCGGTCCGTCGTGAAACGAGGACCGCACATGCACCGGAATGCCGAATCGGCGGGCGAACTCTACCGACCGGGCCATCAGTACTCCGGCCCCGGCGCCGGCCAATTCCAGCATGTCCTCGTAGGAGACTTCGTCCAGTTTGTAGGCGTCGGCGACCAGACGCGGGTCGGCGGTATAGACCCCGTCGACATCGGTGAAGATCTCACACACGTCGGCCCGCAGGGTGGCCGCCAGAGCAACCGCGGTGGCGTCCGACCCGCCCCGGCCGAGGGTGGTGACGTCGCGGCTGGCCGGGTCGACGCCCTGGAAGCCGGCCACGATGACGACCAGGCCATCGTCGAGGTACTGGCGCACCCGGTCGCCCTTGATGGCGGTGATGCGGGCTCCGCCGTGGGTCGAGTCGGTGAGGATCCCCGCCTGCGACCCGGTGAGCGACGCCGCTTCCACCCCGAGGTCGCGAATCGCCATCGCCAGCAGCGCCATCGAGATCCGCTCTCCGGCCGTGAGCAGCATGTCCATTTCCCGGCCGGTCGGCCGTGAGCTCACCTGGGTGGCCAGTTCGATCAGCTCATCGGTGGTTTGGCCCATCGCCGAAACGACCACGACGACGTCGTTACCGGCCTTGCGGGTCTCAACGACGCGGCGGGCAACGTTGGATATCCGGCCGGCATCACCGACCGATGTGCCGCCGTATTTCTGCACGACCAATGACATGGCGCGGAGTATATGAGCACTCGCAACCTGCGCCGGGACGTTGCATCTCTATCATGGCGCCTTCATGGCTACCTCCAAACGCCAGCGACAGAAGGAAAACCGGGCGGCCCGCCTGGAAGCCGAGCGCGCCGCCGCCAAGCGGGCCGGCCGCATCAGGACGGCTCGCAACATCGCCATCCTGATCGGGGTCGTGCTGGTCCCGCTGCTGCTGTTCTCGTTCCTGACCGGCGACGGCGATGAGCCCGATGCCGCCACCACCACGACGGTGCCGGGATCGACGACCACCACCACCCCCGAACAAGCCCGGATGCCGACCAACTACGAGCTGTTCGCCGGCCAGCCGACTGCGTGCGGGGCCGAGCAGCCGCCTGCTCCGGCCGATCTCAGCTTCGAAGCCGCCGAAGATCAGGAGATTCCGGCCGATGCGACCGTCACGGCGGTGTTGAGCACCTCATGCGGGGACATCACCCTGGAACTGGACCCGTCGATCGCCCCCGAAACCGTCAACAGCTTCGTGTTCCTGGCCCGCCAGGGGTACTTCGACGGGTCCCCGATGCACCGCATCCTCCCGTCGTTCGTCATCCAGGGCGGCGACCCGACCGGGACCGGTACCGGTGGGCCCGGCTACACGCCGGCCGACGAGTTTCCCGAGCCGCTCGCCACCTACGACCCGGGCGATGTCGCCATGGCCAATTCGGGCGGCCCGGGCACCGCCGGCAGCCAGTTCTTCATCGTCCTCGAGGAGAACCAGCTCCACCTCAGCTCGCAGTTCACCACCTTCGGCCGCCTGGTCGGCAGTGACGACACCATCGAGGCCATCCGGTCGATTCCGCTCGGGTTCAATGAGTTCGACGCGGAACCGTCCCGGCCGCTCGAATCGGTCTACATCGAGTCGGTGACCATCACGGTCGCATAGTGGCGGTCGACCTCCACACGCACAGCACCGCCTCGGACGGGACTGAATCTCCCGCCGAGCTGATGGCAAAGGCGGCGGCGACCCGGCTGGAGGCCGTCGCCCTCACCGACCACGACAACCTCGACGGCATCGCCGAAGCAAGGCCGGCGGCGGCCGCGGCCGGGATCGAGTTGATCCCGGGTGTGGAATTGTCGTGCGAGTGGGCGGATGGCGGGTTCCACATGGTGGTGCTGTGGCTGGAGCCGGGGACGGGTCCGCTCCAGGACCGGCTCGTCGAGCTACAGGCATCGCGGGCCAACCGCAATCGGGAGATGGTGGAGCGCCTCACCGGGCTGGGCGTCGACATCACCTACGACGAAGTGCTCACCGAAGCCGGCGGCAGCGGTGTCGGTCGCCCGCATATGGCCGCCATCCTCGTACGCAAGGGCGTCGTCGACACGATGGGCGAAGCCTTCGACTACTACCTGGCCGCCGGTCGGCCGGCCTATGTGGGACGGGCCCGACTCACCCCCGAGGACGCCATCGCGCTGGCACGGGCGAGCGGAGCGGTTCCGGTCATCGCCCATCCGCACACGCTGGGGGTGACCGGACGTGAGCTGGATCACCATCTGCGGCGGTTGCAAGGCGTGGGGCTGATCGGAATCGAGGCCTACTACCCCGAATACGAGCCGGACACCCGCCTCGAGTTGGCCGAACGGGCCCGCGAGTCGGGGCTGATCGCTTCCGGTGGATCCGACTACCACGGCGCCTACAAGCCGGGCTTGCACATCGGCAGTGGTTACGGCGATCTCTCGGTGAGCCGGGACGTGCTCGAAGCGCTGCGCGCCGCCCGTGACTAGTTAGCTCAATTCGGCGGCATTTCCTGCCGAAAAGCGGGTAATGGAGCACGCCCCGCAGGCACCTCCTGCCTACGACGATATCGGGCCGGCATTCGACCGTACCCGGACGGTCAACCTGCTCCTCGCCGCCGTCGCCATCTTCGCGATCGGTTTCGAGGTGGGGTGGGAAGCGTTCGCCCTCGCGTTCGTGACCCTGATCGTCGGGGGCGGATCGAACGAATACCGCCGCCGCCGGCCGGGCCGTTCCACGCTGGTCGCCGTGGCCATCGACGTCTCGATGATCGGTGCCGTGCTGTTCATGACCGGAACCTGGCCCACGCTGCTACTCGCCGCCACCCCGTACATGCTGGTCATGGCGTTCCTGCTGCTGCCGCCCGGCAAAGCCCTGATCATCGTCGTGTACATGGGAACGCTGGTCACCGGTGCCCACTACTTCGCGCCGGGGTGGATCTCCGAGGCCACCAACAGCCTCTATGTCAACGTGGTCACCGCCGTGCTGTTCCTGGTGCTCACCGTCATCGCGGTGGCGTCGGCTTCGGGCTCGCTCCACAAGATCCGCGGCGTCGAACGGCGCATGCTCGATAGCGCCCGGCAGGCCAACCTCGCCAAGGATCAGTTCGTCTCGATGGTGAGCCACGAGCTCCGCACCCCGCTGACCTCGATCTCCGGATTCGCCGAGACCCTCCGGGCAGGATGGGAAGAGTTCGAGGAGCAGGAGATCCACGAGTTCCTCGAGATCATCACCACCCAGGCCGACCATCTGCACGAGCTGGTTGAGGACATCCTCATCCTCCCCCGGCTCGAGGCCGGCAAACTGACGATTCATCCCGAGGTGTTCGACCCCGCCCCGCTGACCCACCGCATCGTCTCATTGCTGTTCCCGATCGGCGGTCCCGCCGAAGCCCGGGTGGCGATCGCCGGCGG
The DNA here is from genome assembly GCA_013002865.1 of Acidimicrobiia bacterium. Lineage (GTDB taxonomy): Bacteria > Actinomycetota > Acidimicrobiia > Spongiisociales > SHLN01 > SHLN01. Next base: position 1,108 of record JABDLU010000198.1, on the reverse strand, counting down.
CACGCAGATCTTCGCCGACCCCCGGCGCGTCGAGCAGGTCTTGCGCAACCTGCTCGGCAACGCCCGCAAGTACGGTGGCGACGAGGTGCTGGTCGACGGCCAGGAGCATGAGGACGCCTTCGTGATAACCGTGACCGACAACGGCCAAGGAGTGCCCGCCGAGGATCACGAACGAATCTTCGATCACTTCGAACAGGTCTCGAAGGGCGACGATCGCACCGACACCGGCGTGGGTCTGGGGTTGCCGATCGCCCGGCGGCTGGTTCGGGCCATGGGCGGCGACCTCACCTATTCAGATGCCTTTCCCCACGGCGCCCGCTTCTCGTTCACGTTGCCGCTGGCCGACGTGACGCAGCTGACTCAGCGGTCCGCCTAGCGGGGAGGTTTTGTTCCCGGGTTCGTCTCGCCGGTGACACCCCACCGCCCGGTGGTGAAGTCCTCCAGCTCGACTCGCCACCGCGAAGTGGTCGTCGGCCGCCGAGCACGCGCGTCCTCCTCGGCGAGGATCACCTGCACGGCGGCGACGATGGCGGCCGCCTCGTACGGGCCGGCACCGCCGGTGATCTCGACCTTCACGGCGACTCCACCAGCTCGATCAGTGTGCCGGCCAGCGATTTGGGATGGACAAAGGCGATGCGGGCACCACCCCCGCCGATACGGGGCTCTTCATCGATGAGCCGCACCCCCTCGGTGCGCAGGTGAGCCAGGGCCGCTTCGATGTCGGCAACGGCGTAGGCGATGTGGTGGAGCCCCTCGCCGCGCTTTTCGAGGAACTTTCCGACCGGCGAGTCCTCCGCCAGCGGGGCCAGCAGCTGTATGTGTGAGCCGCCCACCGCAATCATGGCCTCTTCGACGCCCTGGCTTTCCACCACCTCACGATGCATCGGGTGGACCCGGTACTGGCGGTCGTACTCGGCAAGGGCGGCCTCCAGATCGTGGACCGCAATTCCGACGTGGTCGATGTTGATCAGCAGCACAGACGAGAGAGTAGCTAGTCCGCTAGGTCGGGGGTCGGGGGTCGGCTATCGGCTATCGGCTATCGGGTTTCGGCAATCGGCAATCGGCCAGAGGGGGGTGTTACCTCCCCTGCGAGCGCAGCGAGTGGGGG